>NZ_FNUW01000003.1:0-333353 GCF_900108285.1 Bacillus sp. ok061
ACTCGGATCAAGGAAGTATTTATACAGCAAAAGAATTTCAAGCGTATGCCAAAGAAAACGGCATGATCACCAGCATGTCCCGGAGAGGAAATTGCCATGATAATGCCGTCATGGAAAGCTTCTTTGGTCATTTAAAAAGTGAAGCTTTCTATTCACAAAAGATAACAAAAGTATCCAACACAACTGTGCGAAAGATTGTGCTAGAATACATTCATTACTACAATTGTGTGCGAATTCAAGAAAAATTAAACCACCTATCCCCTAAAGAATTTAGGGAACAAGTGGTTTAGGTGTTTTGATTGGTGTCCCGTTTTCGGGGTTCACTTCAGTGCCTACCGAGGTTTTTTATTTACACTTCACACAATATAGGCATTCTACATAAACTATAACTAAATGCCTATAGTTTACGAGGTGATCCATATGAATACGCAATTACAACAAAAAATAGAAGAAGCTAGAGAAACGTATATTGGCCGGATATTTACATTTGGCGGCTCAGTTTTATTTTTAATCGGTTCATTCCTCGCAGTCACCACAGCCTATAAAGCGTATAATCGTCTATTACATTCATCAACATAAAAAAAGACGGGAGATCCCCGCCTTTTTTTATGCAAACATTTTAAATACACCTATCGCATTTAAAAATACAATTATTACAGTTACTGGAATAACATAACGAAGTAAGAAGAACCAAATGTTAAATAGCGTTTTCCCTTTCGTTTCCGTCACTTCTAATTCTTTCATTAACAATTCTTTACTCATTTTATTTGGTACAAATAATGAAATAGCTAGTACTCCTAACGGTAGCAATACGTTACTTACCGAAAAGTCGACTAAATCAAAGAATGTTTTCCCAAATATTTTCACGTCACTCATAATCCCAAATGATAACGCCGATGGAATACCGACTGCAAAAATAAGAATACCAATTAATAATGATGCTGATGGACGCTTCTTCTCATTACCTTTCGCAACAGATGCTACTACAATTTCAAGCATTGAAATTGCTGATGTTAAAGTCGCAAAGAAGAATAAAATTAAAAACATAATAAAGAAAAATTGACCAAATGGTATTTTTGCAAATACTGCTGGAAGGACGATAAACAGTAATCCTGGCCCTTCAGTCGGTTTAACTCCTAATGCGAAAATCGCTGGGAAAATTGCTAATCCTGCAAGTACTGTAACAAAAACAGTTAAACTTACAATAGATGTTGCTGATTTCGTTAAATGTTCCTCTTTCTTTAAATACGAACTATACGTTACCATTACTGAGGCACCTACTGTTAGCGAGAAGAAAGATTGTCCCATTGCATATAAAATCGTATCTGCTGTAAGCTTTGAAAAATCTGGCTTTAAGAAGAACTCTACTCCAGCAAAAGCACCATCGAGTGTTAGCGCACGAACAATAATCGCAATAAATAAAATAAATAATAGCGGCATCATGTACTTACTTGCCTTTTCTATACCTTTCTCTACACCTTTACTTACAACAAAAATCGTACAAAGCATAAAGATAAATTGTGCTCCAATCGCACTTAATGGATTTGAAATCGTTTCACCGAACAATTGTCCATAATCAGCTACTCCATTCCAGAAACTTCCTGTCACACTATAATATAAATAAAGTAAAATCCATCCACCTACAACACTATAAAAAGATAGTACACTAAAACAAGTAACAACTCCCATACGACCAATCCAAGGATATAATTTGCTATTTGGCACTAGTACTTTATAAGCTGTAACCGCCTCTTTTTGCGTGCTACGTCCAATAACAAACTCCGCTATTAGAAGAGGCATACCTATAAATAAAGTTAATAGTAAAAATACAAGGAAGAATGCGCCTCCCCCGCCATTACCTGCAACATATGGAAATTTCCATATCGCACCAAGACCTACTGCGGCTCCGGCTGCTGCGAGTACAAAGCCTATTTTCGACGTCCATTGCTGTGTTTCTTTCATCATAAATTCTCCTTTTCTGAATATTTAAACTTTTGTTAATTATACACTTTCATTTCATACTCGCACACCTCCTTTAGAAAATAAAAAAGTCCCCTACACGCAAATATGCATGTAGAGGACGATATATGTAATGTAAATACCGTGGTACCACCTCAATTGGATTGATAAATCCCACTTGTTCAAGTACAGGAATAATTCCGATACTCTATCCTTTTAACGGCGGAACCCGGGTTGCCTACTACAATGTTCAACATACCTCTCGCAAGCCCATTCTGTATATTTTATCGTACCGGGCTCCCACCTAATCCCAGCTCTCTGAACGCATCAAATATACGTACTCTTCTTGCTCATCGATTTCATCTATTGAAGTTACTTGTGATTATAAATTATATTTTTATATTTGTAAAGCGCACTTTATCTTTTATTATTTTAAAACCTTTTCCTCTAACTCTCGTAAAAAACTTTCTCTTTTCCCCTCGTTTTGCACATATACTGATTTCAACACTTCTTGGAGCAATATATTTCGTTCCCTCTTTTCTAACTGTAAATCTTTTAACTTCAACCTTACTTCATATAAAAAATCTAAATACGATTCATATGTCTCATCATATTTATTTGCAATCTCATCTCGAATTTTTTTTGCGAGCTTTGGGCTCGCTCCCCCAGTAGAAACTGCTATATTAAGCAAACCACGATGAATCGCTGCCGGAAAGTGAACATTACCACTTTCCGGATTTGTAATAACATTTACTAATTGATTCTCGGCGGCATCTTCAGCAACTTGTTCATTTAATATTGAATCACTACTCGCTGCAACAACTAAAAAAGCACTTTTAATATCACTTTTTTCATATTCTCTTTGATACCAACGAATTTTCTTTTCTTCCACAAGTTTTACTAAATTCGCATCTAATTCTGGACTTATCACAACTATATCCGCACCCTGTTTGAGTAAAGGAATAATTTTAAATCCTGCAACTTTTCCCCCGCCAATAACAACAACGCGCTTCTCATTAACTCGCACTGTAAGTGGATACATACTGATCTCCTTTCAATAACTCCGTCGTTTTCTGAATTAACATATCTTGAAACGCTTCATTCTTCCCTAAATATGGAGTGATTTTTATCTCTTCCAATTCATATTGGCGCACTTCTTTCTCAATATGTTTCATAAGTAAACCTGTAAATAACAAGTAAGGCAGTACAACGATGTTCTTTTCTTTTCGTTCTACAACTTCCTTTAACTTCTCCTCAAATTTTGGCTCTGCAGCTGCTAAATAACAAACTTCTACTTTTTTAACCTTCTCTTTTGTTTGAAATAAAGAAGCAATCCAGTTTATATCTCTTAATACTTCAGGATCACTGCTCCCTCTTGCAACGAGAAGTAACGTCACTTCATTTTTATCTTCCTGTTCGATGCCACTTCCGCTATACACCGATTTAACAAGTGTTTCTGATACACCAAACGGATTACCATAAGTCACTTTAACATTCGGATATTGATTCTTGAGCTTTACCAATTCAAACGGAATATCTTTCTTCACATGACCTGCCGCTAATAAAAAAACAGGGATAGCAATAATCTCCGTGGCCCCACGCTTCACACATGTACGAAAACCATCTTCAATAGAAGGATTCGCTAACTCTAAAAAACAAACTTCTTGAATAGTCGCTTCTATACGGCTCATGCACGATGTAATAAATTGAATCGCCTCTTCTTTCGCTGTCTTCAAACGACTTCCATGACATATATATAAGACGGCTTTCATTTTACAACACTCCACTTACTTGATAAGCATTTTCTGTTTGCTTCTCAAACCAATGGATTTTTTCTCTAAAACGGACAACTTCTCCAATTACAATCATGCTCGGATTTTGAATTTGCTCTTTTTTCGCAACATCTACAATTGTCCCTAACGTTCCAACAACTGTGCGTTGCATAGACGTCGTCCCCTGCTCAATAATAGCAGCTGGCGTACTTTTATCTTTTCCATGCTTCATAAGTTGCTCACATATGTAGGGCAAATTACTAACCCCCATATATACCGCTAAAGTCTCTACACCTTTCGCTAAACTTTCCCATTTCACTTCTTCTTCAGCACCTTCTTTCCTATGCCCAGTCACAATAGCAAAACTTGCACTTGCATCACGGTGCGTCACTGGAATGCCCGCATAAGCAGGAGCAGCTATTCCAGCTGAAATACCAGGAATGATTTCAAATGGTACACCTTGCTTTGCTAATGCTTCAGCTTCTTCTCCCCCTCTACCAAACACAAATGGATCGCCACCCTTAAGCCTCGTTACAACTTTTCCTTTTTTCGCATACTTAATAAGAAACGTGTTAATTGTCTCTTGCTTCATCGTGTGATAATTCGGGAGTTTTCCGCAATAAATTAAATCCGCGCCAGGCTTTGCGTGTGAAAGCAGCTCTTTATTCACAAGTCGGTCGTATAAAATAACATCTGCCTTCTCAATACATTTCAACCCTTTAACAGTAATTAAATCTGGATCGCCAGGACCTGCTCCAACAATATAAACCTTTCCCATCATCTCTCCTCATTTCTTCTATTAAAATGAAACTTCCATTCGTATATAAGAATGGAAGTTTTTATTTTTTCGTATTACTGATCTCTACTCATGAATAACAAATGCCCCACCTTTTCGAATCTTCTTTTTTTCAAACAAAGAAATCTCTTTTACCTCTGGCAACGGT
Organism: Bacillus sp. ok061; assembly: GCF_900108285.1. Classification (NCBI taxonomy): domain Bacteria; kingdom Bacillati; phylum Bacillota; class Bacilli; order Caryophanales; family Bacillaceae; genus Bacillus; species Bacillus sp. ok061. Next base: position 4,676 of record NZ_FNUW01000003.1, read on the forward strand.
AAAAAATGCTTTTCAAGCTCAATCTCCGCAAGCTTAAATGCCTGTTCTTCACTTTGAGCAACAACAACAATCGGAACAATACTATTTACTAACACAGCTTCAAATCGATATAAATCCATATCGTCCCTCCTAAGACGCTATTACTTCTTCTAGCACGTTATTTAACGCTATTTGTAATGTATCTACACCAACACGACCTACAAAATCATAAAATGTCTCGGCTGGTAATTTATTCTCTTTGAAATAACTTATAAATGATGCAAGTACATCTGGTAAATCTTCGCCATCTATTTTTCCTTTTAACTTTTGATTATAAGCACCACCATCTAACAACGTTCCACCTACGTATATTTCAAACGCTTCAACAATGCCTTTTTCCTTCGTTTTCATTTTCACCCCTTGTAACCCAATGTCAGCAATTTGACGTTGACCACATGAATTCGGGCAGCCTACCATATGAATTCGAACTGGAACATCGAGTGCAATTTGTGTATCTAAGTATTCTGCAATTTTTCGTAATCTTTCTTTCGTTTCTACTAGTGCAAGATTACAATATTCAATACCGGTACATGAAACCGCATGACCAATAAATGATTTCGGGCTAGCAGATATCGCTTCAAACAGCCGTTCACTAAGTAATCCTTTTACATTTTCCGGAGGAACATTCGGAATAATGAAGTTTTGCGAGTTACATGTACGAATTTGTCCATTTCCATATTGCTTTGCGATTCTTGCAATCTCAAACATTTCTTCTGCATGTAAACGACCTACCGGTACATTAAAACCTACATACTTTAATCCCTTTTGTTTTTGGTCTTGAACACCATAAAAATAGCCTGCATTCCATCCTTTGAGTGCACTTTCCCCTTTACTTTGTAAAGGCCCTGTATACTCTATTAGTTTCTCTTTAAATTTCGCTGCTCCCCAGTCCGCAACAAGAAATTTCAACCGAGCTAAATGACGTTTTTCACGATATCCAAAATCACGGAATATAGTAGCAATCGCAATCGCCACCGCCTTCACTTCTTCTGGTAAAACGAACACATCTAATTCATCAGCTAAATACGGTCGAGCTGATAATCCTCCACCTACTTTTATATGAAAACCAACTTTTTTCTCACCATCTATTTCTTTCGTTGCAGGCGTAAATGCAACACAGTTAATTTCTGCGTTTGCTGAATTATAAATATTAGAACTAATAGACATTTTAAATTTACGTGGCAAGTTAGAAAACTCTTCATTATGTTGGAAGTAATCATATACTTCTTTTACAATATGCGTTGTATCGAATAGTTCATTTGCATCAATTCCAGCAAGCGGATTACCTGTAATATTCCGCGTTATATCACCACAAGCCCCCGCTGAAGATAACCCAACTCTTGCTAATCTTTTAAAAATATCTGGAATTTGCTGAATTTCTAACCAGTGAAACTGAATCGCCTGTCTCGTCGTAATATCTATTACATCACGTCCATAATCTTCAGCGATAGAAGCAAGTACTTCTGCCTGTGCATTTGTAATAATCCCTGACGGAATATTTACCCGCATCATAAAATAACCAGCTTCTTTCGGTCTTTGTAAATACAAGCCTGCCCATTTAAAGGCATCCCACTCTTCTTTCGGAATAGATTCGAAACCATTTTCCGCATAGTAAGGAATATCATTAAAAATTTCTAAGCCATCTTTTTCTAATTTATTTTTCTCGGTCTGATTTAATTTTTCATTGTTAGCCCATACTTTTTCATAACTCATTGTTTATCCCCCTATATAAAACTACGCTCTTGTAAGTACTTCACGATTTGTTCTGCACATTCTTCAATAGAATATTTGTGCGTTTCTACAATTAATTCTGCTTGCTCTGGCTCTTCATAAGGCGAATCAATACCTGTGAAATCCTTAATATCACCTTTTCTTGCCTTTTTATAAAGCCCTTTCGGATCACGTTTCTCACACTCTTCAATCGGACACTTCACAAAAATTTCAATAAATTCATCTGCCGCTAATAAATCTCTTACTTGTCTGCGGTCTACTCGAAATGGTGAAATAAATGCTGTAAGGACAACTGCTCCTTGGTCTACAAATAACTTTGCCACTTCGCCAATACGTCTTATATTTTCCATGCGATCACTTTCAGAAAATCCTAAGTCTTTATTTAAACCGTGGCGAATGTTATCCCCATCCAGCACATAATTTCCAATATTCTTTTCAAACAGTTTACGAGCGACCGCATTCGCTACTGTAGATTTACCCGAAGCTGATAAACCAGTAAACCAAATTACAAAACTGTGATGCCCATTCTTCACTCTTCTATCATCTTTTGAAACCGAAGCTGTATGCCAAGTAATATTCGTATCCATCTCGTTCTCTCCCTATTCTGTTACTACTTCTTTTTTTAAACCTTTAATTAGCACTTCTACTACTTCTTTACGACTAAATGTACTTGGCGGAATCTCACCGTTTCTTAATAATTCTCTTACTTTCGTACCCGATAAAATAACATGATCTTCTTTTCCGTGCGGACATGTTTTCGTTGAAGCCATCGCTTCACATTTCGTGCAGTAAAAACTATGTTCAAAGAATAGTGGTGTAATTCCTAACTCTTCTATCGTAAAATTTGTGAAGATTTCTTGCGCTTCGTATGTTCCGTAATAATCTCCTACTCCAGCATGATCACGCCCTACAATAAAGTGTGTACATCCAAAATTCTTTCTTACTAACGCATGAAATATAGCTTCCCTTGGTCCTGCGTAACGCATTGCAGCAGGAAATACACTTAAAAAGACACGATTTTTCGGATAATAGTTTTGAAGGAGTACTTCATAGCTTTCCATTCTTACATCAGCAGGAATATCATCCGATTTCGTTTCTCCAACGAGTGGATTTAAAAAGAGACCATCTACAATTTCAAGAGCAGATTTTTGAATATACTCATGGGCACGATGTACCGGGTTTCTCGTTTGAAATCCGACCACTGTTTTCCACCCACGTTTTTTAAATGCTTCCCTCGTTTCAATTGGGTCTAAATGATAAGAAGGAAATTGATTATTTTCAAAGCGTTTTGTTAGAATAATAGTTCCTCCAACGTAAACGTTTGGTCGTTCATATAATTTTTTCACTCCTGGATGAGCCTCATCCGTTGTTTTATATACAAGTAACGCTTCTTTTTCTTTATCTGGTACAAAAATATCTTCTATTTGAATGACACCGTATATATTTCCATTGTTGACAAGCTTTACTTCCTCTCCAGCCTTCAGGCTTTCTGCGACTTTTTCTGTTACCGGTAATGTAATCGGTATACTCCACACACTACCATTTGCTAAACGAAGCGTTTCTACAACTGAATCATAATCTTCCTTCCCTAAAAAACCAGTAAGCGGGCTATATCCACCTGTCGCCAATAGTTCTAAATCACTTAACGCAATATTGTCTAATTTAATTTCTTTTTCAATTTGTGATACGTCATATGTCTCATCTATACGGTTTACTAATTCGTTTACTATGCTCATTTTTCTATATCCTCTCTTAGTTTTATTTCAAGATTCATCTTATTGGTAATGAAGACCACATTCAGTTTTCATTTTTCCAGCCCATCTACCATCTCTTAAATCGCCACCATCCCCTACAGGTAACGTACATTTCTCACATCCAATACTTGGATAGCCAACATCATGCAACGGGTTATACGGCAAGCTATGTTTGTATACATATCGCCAAACTTCTTTCCACGTCCAATGAATGAGTGGACAAACTTTAATAGATTGAAAACGATGATCTTGATTTATAAACTTTGTATGCTTACGTGTTTCTGATTGTTCCCTTCTTAAGCCCGATATCCATGCTTTTTCCACGACTAATGATTTTTCTAAAGGTAAAATTTTTCTAATCTTACAACAAAGATTCGGATTGCTCTCCCACAGTTTTTCACCATGCAACTTCGCCTGTTCATCAAGTGTAAGTTCTGGCTGTTTTTCTATAATATTCAATGAAGGAAATCGTTCCCGCACTTTTTGAATTAATTCATACGTTTCTTGAAAATGAACATTTGTATCCAAAAATACAACTTTAGCAGATGGATTTACTTGGTTTATAAGGTGCAGCAATACCATACCTTCCACCCCAAAGCTACATGCGTAGACAATCTCATCTTTATATTCTTTATAAGCCCACTTTAATACTGATAGCGCACCTTTCGTTTCATCTTCTTCCGAAAATGAAACAACATTTTCTTCCCACGTTTCATACGTCAACATGTTTTTTCCCCCTGTAAAAGCAAAAAGACGGTTTTAACCTAATGAAATAGGTTAAAACCGCCTCTAGTTTTTCTAGTCAGCGCTTTTCACTTTAAACGTACTTTTTCACTTTTCTCTAACTGAATTACTTTTCCATCTTGCACAACAATTGTAATCGAACCATATTTCATATCAGCAAGCATCGCTTCAATCTTCTCGGATACTTCATCAAAATGTTCCCGTACACTCACGCGAACAGCCCCCCTTTTTATTCATAAAAAAAATCTTTCCCATTTCGAAAAGACTGTTCGGTAATATATTTTACCTTATCTTTCAAAATGGATTCCATTTTGCTGGATTTAGCACCTTGCTTTCTATAAGCAGGTTGCCGAGCTTCTTCGGGCCAGTTCCCTCCGCTTCTCTTGATAAGCTTTGTATTTGTATTTTATCACAATTCTGATTTTTTTCAATCCTAGTTTTCCGATATATTTTAATTATTTTATTTTACAAAAAAGGAATTGCCCATCCGAACAACTCCTTTTTCTATTTAGACAAGCTCTTTAATACGTATGCGATCGTTCCCAATAATATTTTCATATGTTTCGCGTTCCACAACTACTTGCGATGTTCCGCCTTTTGCAAAGACAACGGCTGGTCTTCGAATCCGATTGTAATTATTCGCCATCGAGTACCCGTATGCTCCTGTACAGGAAACTGCTAGTAAATCAGAAGCAGCGACTTTCGGTAAATGAATATCCCAAATCAACATGTCTCCACTCTCACAGCATTTCCCGGCAATCGAAACGAGTTCCTCATTCTCATCATTCCCTCGATTCGCTAACATCGCTTCATAACGCGCACTATATAAAGCAGGTCTTAAATTATCTGTCATTCCACCATCGACTGATACATATTTCCGAATACCAGGAATATCTTTCACAGATCCAACTGTATAAATTGTTGTCCCAGCATCACCTACAATGCTACGGCCTGGTTCAATCCATATTTCTGGCAATGGATATTCACATACAGTAAATTGTTCTCTCACTGCACTTGTTACAGCTCGCACATATGTCTCAAGAGTTAATGGTGTATCCGACTCTGTGTAGCGTATTCCAAATCCCCCGCCTACATTTAACACTTTTACTACATAGTTTGTTTGCTCTCTCACTTTTTCTAAAAATTGGCGAAGAACTTCAATTGCTCGAACAAAACCAGCTGTTTCAAATATTTGCGATCCGATATGTGAATGAATCCCTAGCACATTATAATTTGATTTTTGTAAAGCAAATCCAATTGCCTGCATCGCTTGACCGTTTGAAACGCCAAATCCAAATTTCGAATCATCTTGGCCTGTTGTAATATATTCATGTGTGTGCGCCTCTACTCCAGGCGTTACACGAATTAATATGTTCACAAATTTCCCATGTTGCATCGCTAAATCGTGTAAAACTTCTAATTCAAAGAAATTATCTACGACAAAACAACCAATATTCGCCTGAAGAGCCATCACTATTTCTTCTTCTGTTTTATTATTTCCATGAAAATGAATACGTGATGCTGGAAATCCTGCTTGGAGCGCAGTATATAATTCTCCCCCAGAAACAACGTCTAATGACATATTCTCTTCACGAACTACTCGGCACATCTCCATGCACAAGAACGCCTTGCTTGCATATGCTACTTGATAAGAGAAACCACTTTCTTTAAAAGCACGATGAAACGCTCGGCATTTTCCTCGAATAGACTCTTCATCGTATACATAAAGTGGTGTTCCGTATTGCTTTGCTAGCTGCGTCGTATCGCACCCTCCAATTTCTAAGTGTCCTTGCCCATTAATTCGGCTTGTGCCGTGTAAATACATTTAAATTCCTCCCTTATTTCCTCTAAAACTCATAACCCCAATCTTCTATTCATTGCAGCACGCTTTTAGATAGACAAAAAACGCGCGGAACAATGTTCACACGCGTTTCTTATTAGGAAAAATATATATTGAAAAAATAAACGAGTTGTTATCTCCTCAAAATAAGAAACCGCATCAACATCTCCAAATAGCTCTCCATAAAATAAATCTTATGACAGTACTACATTTATTCAATGCAGTCCCAATATATGAATAAGATGGTTATTCTTATATTTCGGCAATAGTCCCTTTCAACCTATGATCACAGATTCCATTAAATCTCCCATAGCTTACTCTTTCCTATCGCGGCCTCTACCTTTGAGAGTAGATGAGGTAAGTCTATTTAATTTTCAAACATCTAATTGTTGCTATTAACAATACCAAAGGACCATTTTATTTGTCAAACAATTTTTTATATTGTTTTTTTACAGTTTAACTTTGTATCGTTTGGTAAGCGCTTTACTGAAATCTTTGTCACTTCCCATTCGCCTTCTTCGTTATTAAATGTAATCGTTACCTTCTCAAATGGCGGAGCAATTTTCCCAGCAACACGTTCATACTTTGTCACTTCAATACTTGCTTGAAATAAATATGTACCGCTATACACTTTTTTTAAACTAATAATTTTAGGACATTGATACGGTTTCAAACTTCCATATTGTTTTTCAATTGCTTTATTTATTTTTGGAAATAAAACAGAATAAAGTGCATCTTCCATAAGAGGTGCATCATATTGAGCTATTGACACACTCGGTGAGGTAAAAAGTATAACAATACCGCATGCTATAAAATATAATAATTTCCGCATTATAACCTCCGTATTATCACGCGATTCTTTCTGCGTACGATAATTATCATACATAGAAATTCTGTTTTATTGTCTCCCACCACTCTTTTTCTACTCGATTATTATAAAAAAGCCCACAACTCTCTTTTATTTTCGTATAATGATACTCATAGTATAATAATCATAATAACAAAGGGCTGTTCGTATATATATAATGAGTCGTTAAGCAAACTGACTCACAAGAACTGTCATGCTTTTTAGGAGAGGAGTATATTATGCTACAACATCTGTTTCCAAAACTGCGATTTGCACTCGTTGCAGTCGTTTTACTATGGATTAAAACATATATTGTGTACAAGCTAGCATTTGATATTAAAATTGATAATTTCTTTGAAGAATTCATGCTTTTTATTAATCCACTAGCTGCGTTACTTTTATTTTTCGGCTTAGCTTTACTTGCATCTAAGCACCGAAACCGAATTATAATTGGAATCAGTTTTATACTGTCATTTATTTTATTTGGAAACGCAATGTTTTATGGGTTCTATAACGATTTCGTTACTTTCCCGGTTTTATTCCAAACAAACAATATGGCTGATTTAGGGACAAGTATAAAAGAACTCTTTACGTACAAAACATTACTTTTATTTGCAGATGCAATTATTTTAATGTTTATTTCGCGTAAATTCCCATCATTTGGTGACAAAACACCACTTTCCCGCTCAGAGAAGCGAACTTTCTTTAGCGGTGTAACAGCTTTATTAGCACTACAAATTGTTGTATCAGTTATTTATAAACCACAAATGTTCTCACGCTCATTTGACCGTCAAACTGTCGTGAAGAATTTAGGTTTATACACATATCATCTATTTGATATTACGCTTCAATCCAAGTCTTCAGCTGAGCGTGTATTTGCAAGTGGGGATGGATTTTCTGAAATCAAAAACTATACAGACTCAAAAGACAAACAAGTTGATAAAAAATTATTTGGAGCTGCAAAAGGTAAAAATGTAATTTTAATTTCAATGGAATCTACGCAAAGCTTTGTTATTAATAAAAAAATAAATGGAAAAGAAATTACACCATTTTTAAATGAATTTATTAAGGATAGTTTCTATTTCGATAACTTCTATCATCAAACTGGACAAGGCAAAACTTCTGATGCCGAATTTATCGTTGAAAACTCACTTTATCCGCTAGATCGTGGTTCTGTATTCTTTACTCATGCAACAAATGAATACACAGCGACACCAGAACAATTAAAGAAATACGGATATTCTTCTGCCGTCTTCCATTCAAATGATAAAACGTTTTGGAATCGGGATGTAATGTACCCTGCGCTTGGATATGATCGTTACTTTAATTTAAATGATTACGCAGGAACGGAACAAATGTCTGTCGGTTGGGGATTAAAAGATAAAGAGTTCTTTGAACAATCTATTCCAAAGTTAAAATCTTTACCGCAACCGTTCTATACAAAATTTATTACATTAACAAATCATTTTCCGTTTCTTCTAAATCCGGAAGACCAATATGTTGATGAATTCAACTCAGAAAGTGGTGTTGTAAACCGCTACTTCCCAACTGTTCGTTACACAGATGAAGCTCTTAAATTATTTATTAAACAATTAAAAGAAGAAGGACTGTATGATAATTCCGTTATTGTCATTTATGGTGATCATTATGGTATTTCCGAAAACCATAACGCAGCTATGGCACAGTTCCTAGGAAAAGATACTATTACACCATTCGATTCTATGCAATTACAACGCGTTCCTCTTATTATTCATGTGCCTGGTCAAGAAGGAAAAGTTGTTTCTAAAGTATCTGGTCAAATTGATATTAAACCAACGCTCCTTCATTTACTTGGTATTAAAACAAATAAATCCGTTGAATTTGGAACTGACTTATTTATTAAAGAAAAAGACCCGCTTATGGTAATGCGTGATGGTAGCTTTGTTTCTGAAGAGTATGTTTATACAAAAAATATGTGCTACAAAAGAAGTACGGGTGAAGAAGCTGACATGACGCTATGTCAGCCGTATATTGAAAAAGCAAAAACAGAATTAAAACTCTCCGATAAATTAATTTATGGAGATTTATTACGTTTCGATCCTAATAATCGATATAAAACCGGAACGATGACAACGAAATTTGAATAGTAAAGGAAGCAACTTTATACAAGTTGCTTCCTCTTTTTATTTTCACTTAATTTATTCCTCATCCTTCTATGAAATCTTTCACAAATTGGTAATTTCTTTCGTATGAGGAATAAATTTATGGTATGATAAAATAAGTAAACTTTCATACACTAATTAAGAATTTATTACAGAAAGCAAGGGATCAGATTTTGTATAGAGCAGCTATTCCAAACTTATTTACGCTCGGAAATTTATATAGCGGATTTTTATCAATCGGCTATGCATCTTTAGGATATTATAAATCAGCTGCTATTTTAGTACTTATCGGGATGATGTTAGATAGTCTTGATGGTCGTGTTGCTCGTTTATTACGTGTTGATTCACAAATGGGAAAAGAGCTCGACTCGCTTGCAGATGTCGTAACATTTGGTGCAGCACCTGCTGTTTTAATGTATTACACATCTTTCTCAAACTACGGAATCATCGGATTATACATAGCGGGATTATTCCCTCTTTTCGGAGCATATCGTTTAGCACGATTTAATGTAACACCATCTTCTACTTCAATGAAATATTTCACTGGAGTACCGATTACAGCAGCGGGAGGGCTTGTTGCTTTCTTAACATTATTTTCACATACCATTCCAAAAATCGTTCTTATTACCGTATTTGTAACGTTCGCATTTTTAATGGTGAGCCGCATTCGTATCCCAAGTTTAAAAGATGTACCAATTCCACGATATAGCATCATTATTACACTATTTTTAGTTGGAATCATTATTACAATGTATCAAACAGGATTTGGCAATTTTTCTGTTTTCTTATTCATTGCCATTCCACTATATATTTTGTACATGTTATCTCAATTCATTAGACAAAGACCGTCTAAAAAAGCGAATAAAGAAAAATAAGAAAACCTTCCGAGTCCGGAAGGCTTCTTTTTATTTTGTGACTAATACCTTTTGATTTACAGGTGTTACTGGCTCTTCGCCGTTTAATACAGCTAAAATATTTCTGACAGCCATTTCAGCCATCGCATCACGAGTTTCAAACGTTGCATTCCCTACGTGGGGAGCAAGTACTACATTCTTTAACTCTTTTAGCTCTTCTGTAATTTTCGGTTCAAATTCAAACACATCAAGAGCTGCCCCTTCAATTTCATTCGTTTTTAATGCATGAGCAAGTGCTGCTTCATTCATAATTGGTCCACGTGAAGCATTTACAATATACGCTGTTTTCTTCATCATTTTAAACTGCTCTTCATCAATCATATGATGTAATTTCGGATTATAAGCACAGTTAATTGTAATAAAATCTGCTGTTTGTAATAATTTTTCCAACGTCACATACGTTGCTCCCAGTTCACTTTCAGCTTCAAACTTACGATTTGGCCCTGTATATAAAACATCCATTCCAAATGCTTTCGCACGTTTTGCAACAGCCTTCCCGATTTCTCCAAGACCAATAATTCCGATTGTCTTACCGTGGACTTCTCGTCCTAAGAAAAATAACGGTGCCCATCCGTTAAATCCAGTCGTACGACATAACGTATCCCCTTCAGGAATTCTACGCGCCGCTGCTAAAAGAAGTGCAAATGTTAATTCTGCAGTCGCTTCCGTTGATACTTTCGGTGTATTCGTTACTGCAATTCCTTTTTCACCCGCATACGTGTAGTCAATATTGTCGTAACCAGCACCATAGTTTGCAACAATCTTTAAATGAGGCGCTGCATCAATAACTTCTTTTGGCACCTTTGTCGAAAGTAAACTTAACAATGCATCTTTATCTTTTACACGCTCTGTTAATTCATCTATAGAAATTAACTCCTCTTTATCGTACATTTCTACATCATGATCTTTTAATAGTTCTAATCCAATTTCCGGAATTTTTCCCGCTACTAATATTTTTGCCACTACTAACACCTCTTCTATAGAAAATAAGATATCTCTTATATTTCATTGTAAGAAATCCACATATAAAAACCAAGGAATTTGATTATAGTTTTGAAAATCGACACTTTTCCATAAAAAAAGAGGAGATGCAACTCTCCCCTCTTCTTACGCTTTTTCCTGCGATTCTTTTCCGAGCTTCACATCAATCGTTCCTTCTGCAACCGTATCGCTAATTTGCTCCTCAATAACCGATTGAGATGCAGCATTCGTTTCAGAAGTATAAGCTTGTTGCTGTGCAACTTGTACATTTTGTACATTTTGTTTATTTTGTTGTTTCGCCATTTCTTACCCTCCTTTTCATTCTTTCTTATTTTGAACAAAAAGGGTGGTTTTCATCAAAAAATTGCGTTTCATTTTGAATTTGTTACTTCTTCTTCAAGCGACCTCATTACTCTTGCTCGCTTCGTAAATGTTGCAACCTGAGTAACACCGTGAGCTCGTAGTGTTTGTACATTTTCTTGTACATAGTTCCCTAAATCATTTGGATAATGGGCATCCGAAGAAATCGTAATTGGAACACCATACTTAGCTAATACTTGTAAATATAGTGGACTTGGGCACATTTCACGAACAGGATAACGATAGTACAATCCTGCATTTATTTCTGTTGCCGTATTCGTTTCTACTAACGCACAGGCAATTTCCTCATAATAAGAAAGCTGTTCATTCTCATCCAATCGATAATTAAATACCTTTATATTATCTAGATGAGCGATAATATCAAATAACTCGGTACGAATCGCACTCTCAACTGTTTTAAAAAACGTATCGTATAATGCGCGTAGGTCATGCACCTCAAAATATTCTTTCGTATCTGGATTATCAAATCCCCAGCCATTTAGAAAATGAACGGAACCAATTACATAATCAAAGTCTCCTAGCGCTAATAATTCTTTTAACTCTCCTTCACAACCAATAAAATAATCCGCTTCAATTCCAAGTTTAAGTGTGACACCTCTTTTACTCCATCGTTCTTTCGCCTCTTCAATTGCCTTTGTAAAATCATACAGTGAAACTACCCTTACTTGATCTAACCATTCTTTCTGTATACGACCGAGCTTAGAATCACTAATATCTACATATTTTTCATAATATCCTTTTGCTTCATGAAAACGATATAGATGATCAACAATTCCCACTTCTTTTATTCCTTTTCGCACAGCTTCTTCTAAATATAGATCTATCCATTCTGTTGTAAATGGCCCTTCCTTCACACGCTTTTGCAAACGCTCTTGTGTTTTCATAAGCCAATCAATAGAATGCCTTTCTTGAAGCGGTTCATAACATTCCAACGCTTCATTTATTTTAGCAAGCCACCCTATTGAATACGGTCCTTCTTCTAAGTGAAGATGATAATCTACTTTCATATACATTCCCCCTTATAATGTATCTATTTCCCTTCTATCCCCAATTCTCGAAAGCTTTTCATTTCGTTCTTTCACCTCTCGCATGACATCTTCCAATGCGATATTTTTTTCAGCTAATAAAACGAAACAGTGATAAAATACATCAACCATTTCTTTCACTACTTCTTCTTTATCATTATTTTTACATGCGATAATTACTTCAGCACACTCTTCACCAATTTTCTTTAAAATTTTATCTTCTCCTTTTGAAAATAAATAATTTGTATACGATTCAGGAAGTGGGCTTTCCTTTCGTTCTTCAATTGTTTTATACAGCAACTTAAAGGCATTTTCCATATGTATCCCCCTATATAATTTGATAGTGAAAACATGTCTTCTCCCCCGTATGACAAGCAGGTCCTACTTGTTTCACATTCACAACAATTGAATCTTGATCACAATCTAAGTATAGAGATTGCACATATTGAACATTCCCTGATGTTTCTCCCTTATTCCATAACGACTGCCTCGAACGAGAGTAAAACCATGTTCTTTTCGTCTCTAACGTTTTTTCATATGCTTCTTCATTCATATAAGCTAGCATTAAAACTTCTTTCGTACCTTCTTCGACGACAATTGCCGGTATTAATCCTTTTGAAAAATTAGGTTTCATAATCGCACCTCAACATTTGCATCTCTTAATTTTCGCTTTACACTCTGCACTGTCGCCTCACCATAATGAAAGATGGATGCCGCTAACGCTGCATCAACTGTTGTCTTTTGAAAAACTTCTATAATGTGATCCGTATGACCACAGCCTCCTGATGCGATGACTGGAATGGAAACACTTTTTGAAATTTCTTCTGTTAAACGAAGGTCATATCCGCTTTTCGTTCCATCTGCATCCATACTCGTTAACAAAATTTCACCTGCCCCGAGTTTAACAACACGCTTCGCCCATTCTATGGCATCCATTCCTGTGTCAACTCTTCCGCCGTTGACGTATACGTTCCATTTACCTTCTGCAACTTTTCTAGCATCAATTGCCACGACAATACATTGTGATCCAAAGTGTTCTGCCCCTTCTTCTATTAGCTTCGGGTTTCGCACTGCCGCTGAGTTTATTGAAACTTTGTCTGCTCCAGCTCTTAGTAAATTGTACATATCTTTCACACTTGAAATCCCCCCGCCAACCGTAAGAGGAATAAATACTTTAGCTGCTGTTTTTTCTACAACATCTATAATCGTTTTTCTTCCTTCATGAGTCGCTGTAATATCTAAAAATACGATTTCATCTGCCCCTGCCTCGTTATATGCTTCAGCTATTTCAACCGGATCACCGACATCTTGTAATCCTATAAAATTTACACCCTTTACGACTCGCCCTTCTTTCACATCTAGACATGGAATAATTCGTTTCGCTAACATAACTTCGTTACCTGTAACACTTCTTCTAAATCAATCGTTTTCTCGTAAAGCGCCTTTCCAATTATGACACCATATATATTCATATCATTTAACTTTTTCACATCTTGAATAGATGCCACTCCTCCAGAGGCAATGAGACGAATGCCCACACTTTTTTGAAGTAACACCAATTGTTCAAAATTTGGCCCTGCAAGCGTCCCGTCTTTCGAAATGTCTGTAAACACAATCGTTTGAACACCTAAACTTTCCATTTGTTTCGCTAAACTAATATAAGAAATTTCAGACAGATCAAGCCAACCTCTCGTTGCTACGAAACCATTTTTCGCATCAATTCCAACAATAATTTTCTCTTTATATAGACGAACTGCTTCCTCTAAAAATGACTTATCATAAAGAGCTGCTGTTCCTAAAATCACTTTTTCTACACCTACTGACAATAACTCCTCCACCGCTACAAGTGAACGAATTCCTCCTCCCACTTGCACAGGAATACGTACCGCCTTGCAGATTTTTTCAATGACGGGCAAATTTAACGACTCGCCAGCAATTGCACCGTCTAAATCAACAATGTGTAGTATTTCCGCTCCAAGCTTTTCAAATATGATTGCCTGCGCTACCGGATCTTCATTCATCACCGTTTCTTTACTAAACTCTCCTTGATAAAGTCTAACGCATCGTCCTTCTTTTAAATCGATAGCTGGGAAGATTTCCATGTTTCTACCACCCCTTGAAAATTTTTTAATATTTGCATGCCAATTTCGCCACTTTTTTCTGGATGAAACTGTGCACCAAATACATTTCCTTTCGCTACAAACCCTGGTACTTGCATTCCATAATCACTTACTCCGCATACAATTTCATCTGGACAATCCGCGTAATATGAGTGAACATAATACACGAAAGAACCATCCACTAATCCATTCCAAAGCGGAAATTCTCTTTCCTTCCTTAATTCATTCCATCCCATATGAGGAATTTTATACGAAACTTTTAACTTACGAATTTCCCCTGGTAGTAAACCTAGCCCGCTACAATCTTTTAGTTCCTCACTTCGTTCAAATAAAAGTTGCATGCCCAAACATATACCGAGGATTGGTTTTCCTATGTCACAAACTTCTTTTAATACACACACTAAATCTCTTTCTTCTAATACGTCCATCGCTTTCGGAAATGCACCTACTCCCGGTAAAATCACGCCATCGCTTCTCAATATCTCTTCTTTATCACTCGTTACAATGTACTCTGCCCCAATATATTTTAATGCTTGCTCTACACTGCGAATATTCCCCATTCCATAATCTATAATGGCAATCAATTACAACATCCCTTTCGTTGAATT
Source organism: Bacillus sp. ok061 (assembly GCF_900108285.1). Lineage (NCBI taxonomy): Bacteria > Bacillati > Bacillota > Bacilli > Caryophanales > Bacillaceae > Bacillus > Bacillus sp. ok061. Next base: position 19,801 of record NZ_FNUW01000003.1, read on the forward strand.
TACACCAGTAATGTTGGCATTTTTTTCGACCGCTTCTCTAAGTGCTCTACCAAAAGCTTTAAATAATGCTTCAATTTTGTGATGTGTATTACTTCCATATAGAACGCGCGCATGTAATGTAATATTGGCAGCATGTGCAACTGCTCTAAAAAATTCTTCCGTCAATTCTGTATCAAAATCCCCGAGCTTCGGATTTGTTAATTCCCCTTGAAATACACAATATGAGCGTCCACTTATATCAATTGCGACAAATCCTAAAGATTCATCCATCGGTACATACGCAGAACCGTAACGATTAATTCCCTCTTTATTTTGCAATGCTTCTTTCAAGCAATTTCCGAGTACAATTCCAACATCTTCAACGGTGTGATGTGCATCGACAAATACATCACCTTCTGCTTCAACTTGCAATCCAAATCTTCCATGTCTAGCAAATAAAGTAATCATATGATCGAAAAAACCAACCCCCGTTTGAATAGATACATTTGTACTTTCATCAAGCTGCAAACTTAATTTAATTTTTGTTTCTGTCGTCTGACGTACTTGACTGGACTGACGCATTATTTTTCCTCCTCAAACCTTATTTGGATTGCTCTCGCATGTGCATGTAACCCTTCTTTATTTGCAAGCTCTGCAATATGATGCTGTACATTTTTTAATGCTTCCTCCGTATAAGAAATAAAACTTGATTTTTTCACGAAATCATCGACTGATAACGGAGAAAAAAATCTTGCCGTTCCGCTCGTTGGTAATACATGATTCGGTCCCGCTAAATAATCCCCGAGCGGTTCAGGTGCATATGGCCCAAGGAAAATAGAGCCTGCATGTTTCACATAACCTAGAGCATTCATCGGTTCTTTTATATGTAACTCTAAATGTTCTGGAGCAATTTCATTTGATAACTTTAGTGCCTCCTCTAAAGAAGGAACGATAAAGATGGCTCCATTTCTATTTATCGATTCACGTGCAATTTCACTTCTTGGTAACGTTTCTAACTGTCTTTCTATCTCTTTTTCTACTTCTTTAGCTAGTTCCATATTCGTTGTAATACAAATCGCCGTCGCCCTCTCGTCATGCTCTGCTTGCGATAATAAATCCGCTGCGATATATTTTGCATTACCTGTTTCATCCGCGACAACTACAATTTCTGATGGACCAGCAATCATATCGATATTTACTATTCCGTATACTTCTCGCTTCGCTAGAGCGACATACAAATTTCCCGGTCCAACTATTTTATCCACTTTCGGAATCGATTCCGTCCCGTATGCTAAAGCAGCAATTGCTTGCGCGCCACCTATCGTATAAATTTCATCTACTCCCGCAAGATTTGCAGCAGCTAATATATGCGGATCAATTCCTCCTTTCCTCGGCGGTGTTACCATTACAATCTTTTTCACACCTGCGAGTTTCGCCGGCAATACATTCATTAATACTGAAGAAGGATATGAGGCTGTCCCACCCGGTACATATACACCTACATTTTCTAACGGCCGAATGAGTTGCCCTCTAATTATCCCTTTACTTTCACAATCGAATATTGAGTGCTTCTTTTGCTTCTCGTGATACGAAACAATGTTTTTCTTCGCCTCTTTTAAAGCTTCTAAAAATGAATTCTCTACAAACATACTCGCTTGCTGTATTTCTTCTTCACTTACACGAAAATCTTTCATCTCTATACCATCAAACTTTTTTGTATAGAAAGATAAAGCTTCATCTTTCCCTTCCCTTACATTTCTAATGATTTCTCTTACACTTCTTTGAACAGTTTCTTCTATTATATTAGCGTTTTCTCTTAGCACTTTTACTTTAGATAATGCCTCCTTAAAGTCTTCATAAATGATTTTCATTTTAAGTCCTCCTATTTCCCTGATAAGATTTCTTGCTCCATCATATTTATAATACTGAATATTTCGTCTTTTTTAGTTTTTAAGGCTGCCTTATTTACAATCATCCGAGCCGATATAGAGTGCATTTCCTCAAATACAATAAGTCCATTCTCTTGTAATGTTTTTCCTGTTTCAACAATATCTACAATCGCATCTGCCAATCCAAGAAGAGGAGCGATTTCTACAGAACCTTCTATTTTAATAATTTCTACATCCTCTCCCTTATCATGAAAATAAGTAGAAGTAATATGTGGGTATTTCGTAGCAATTCTTTTCTTCCGGTAACTCTTCGGATTATACGTAGGAATAGAAGCAACACAAAACTTACAAATCCCCACTCCTAAATCCAGCATTTCATAAATATCTTTCTCGTTTTCCATTAAAATATCTTTTCCAACGATCCCAATATCAGCTACCCCATGTTCTACATAAGTAGCAACATCAACCGCTTTTACTAAAATAAATGAAACATTTGTATTTTTACTTTGAAATACAAGCTTCCGACCTTTATTTTTGAGCTCAAAACAATCAATTCCAATCTGCTCAAAAAGTGAAATGACATGTTTTTCTAATCTTCCTTTCGTTAACGCAATTTGAATGTTACGCATGAAGCCTCTCCTTCTTTCTGGACTACCCATTTCTCATTCCATACATATTCCACTAAATATTCATTCTTTGCCTCAACGACCGTTCCTATTTTATTTTTCCTTGCAAATTGAAAGGTATCGCTTAGATTAGAGAATAGAGATAACCAAGCATTCTTCCCATCCTTTCGAAGTAAATTTCGTAACCTTTCTGCTTCCGCTAATCTATTTAACTCATAATGAATCACAATATCAATTTGATTTCGTTCATATGGTTCTTGCTGCTCTTGCAGCGCCTTCACAATTTGATTTACTTGTACCGCGAGTCCAACAGCTGGCAGCATTTCTCCAAAATTCCCAATTAGCTCATCGTATCTTCCGCCACTAACGATTTCTTCTCCAATTTCATATATATATCCTTTGAAAATAACACCCGTATAGTAATCTAAGTGTTGAATCATGCCCAAATCAATTGATATGTAAGAACCATATCCTAACGTTTCAATTGTTTCATACATTTCTTTTACTCTTGCAATTGCCATTTTCATTTCATTACTTGAAGCAAGCTTTTCTGCCTCCTCAATAACTTCTAAATTTCCAAATAGCCTTGGTAATTTCTCAAGTAATCTTACTGTCTCATCGCATCGATCTAATTTCTTTTCTCCGATAAAATTTGAGAGGGCAGCATAATTTTTACTTTCTATATACGTTCTAAGTACCCTTTCTTCTTCATCATGGATGGAGAGTTTTTTTACAATACATTTATATAACTGTACTTGCCCAATCTCAATTGTAAAAGATTGCACCTTCAACTTTTGAAGTGCTTGAATGACACTTATTACACATTCAATTTCAGCTCTTACATTATCAATCCCGATAACTTCAATACCACTTTGTACGATTTCATTATATTTTCCAGAATGGGATTCATTCGCTCGAAATACATTCCCGCTATACGTCACTTTAAGTGGCGTATCCCATCTCTGTGTTCCAATCACTCTTGCTAAAGGAATTGTCATATCTGGACGTAAAACGATAATCCTTCCCTTTTCATCAAAAAATTTATACATCTTCTCTTCATCTATCGGTCTATTTTGAAATGCAAAAACATCATAAAATTCAATTGTAGGTGTTCTTATTTCCTCATAACCTCTCTCTAAAAAAGTAAGCCTTAATTTTTGCTCCACTTCTTCAATTAACGTACATTCTTCGAATAAATAATCTCTCGTTCCATTCGGGTTTGCCCGTTTCCATTTTGTCATCTGAATTTTCACACCTTTCCCCTTCTAATGTATGCCTATTTCATTCACCTAAGCCGAAAATAAAAAGAGCCTTGTAGACAAAATACCTACAAGGCTCTTCAGTAGAGTGTAGGTACAACGGGAATACCCCTTGTACCTACACGTTTTCACGCTAGGTTCAAGGGTTTCATGTATGATGATGTAGTTGTGTAAGCATTGTAATAGATTTTATTGTATTCATAATACTTACTCCCTTTCTCCTCTGATTTTCACATAGTATATAACAGTTAATTTTGAATGTAAATACATTTTTAATATTCCGTCACTTTTTTAAATATAAAGCCACTTTTCTTTCATACTCTTTTATTTCTTGTTCATATTGCATTGTAATACTAATTTCATCTAAACCATTCAATAACTTCTCTTTCCACATTTTCTCGATTGTAAAATGAAATCTGTGCATATTCGTTATAATTATTTCATTTTCTAAATCAACTGTGATTTGTTCCCTCGCATCTGTTTTTGCAAGTTGTTCACGCATATCTTTGTCCATTACAATCGGTAACATGCCATTCTTCATACAATTCATATAAAAGATATCGGCAAATCCTCCAGCGATAATAACGCGGAAACCATAATCAGCAAGCGCCCATGGAGCATGTTCTCTAGACGAGCCACATCCAAAATTATCACCTGTGATTAATATGCTGGCTCCTTTTCTTTCTTGCGCATTAAGCGGGAAATTAGGGTTTTCTTGGCGATTATTATCATATCGCCACTCATCAAATAAAAACTTCCCAAACCCAGTTCTTTCAATTCTCTTTAAATATTGCTTCGGAATAATTTGATCTGTATCAATGTTATCATTCATCAGTACTGCGGCAGTACCTTTATGAATACGAAATGGCTCCATCATAACTCTCCTTTCTAATATCAACAAAATGACCATGTAACGCAGCCGCTGCCGCCATTGCCGGGCTAACTAAATGCGTTCGTGCTCCCTTTCCTTGTCTTCCTTCAAAATTGCGATTTGACGTAGAGGCACAATGTTCTCCTTCAGGCACTTGATCTGGATTCATACCTAGACACATTGAGCATCCGGGCTCTCTCCATTCAAATCCAGCTTCTTCAAATATGCGATGTAATCCTTTATGCATCGCTGCTTCTCTTACCCTTTGAGATCCAGGTACAACAAGTGCTCGCACACCTTCTTTTACTTTTTTACCTTTCACGACAGATGCAGCAATTTCTAAATCAGAAAGCCTAGAATTTGTACAAGATCCAATGAAAACATGTTGAACTGGAATGTCATACGTACTTTGTCCGGGACTCAACCCCATATAAGAAAACGCTCTTTCGTCATTTGCATCATGCTTTTCTGGCAATTTCTCATCAATCCGAACACCCATACTAGGATTTGTTCCCCACGTAACGTACGGCGCTAAATCCGTAACATCTACTAGAATATGTAAATCATAAACTGCATCTAAATCTGTATAAAGTTCTGACCATTTTTCCTTAATAGATTCATAGTCTTTCGGCGCATATTTACGCCCTTTTACGTAAGCAACCGTTTTTTCATCTGGTGCAATAATGCCAGCCTTTGCTCCCCCTTCAATTGCCATATTGCAAAGCGTCATCCTCTCTTCCATATCCATAGCATGAATGGCCTCTCCGTAAAACTCCATTACGTAACCTGTTCCAACTGCTACTCCGTACTTTGAAAGGAGATGTAAAATAATATCTTTCGCATAAACACCTTGCGGTAACTTTCCTTTTAACTCAATGCCCATCGCTTTCGGCTTTCGTTGCCATAACGTTTGCGTTGCTAATACATGTTCCACTTCACTCGTACCAATACCAAACGCTAGTGCGCCAAAAGCACCGTGTGTTGCTGTATGACTATCACCACAAACAATCGTTTTTCCTGGCTGTGTGAGTCCAAGTTCTGGTCCTATAACATGAACGATCCCTTGCTCTTCATCTCCGATATCCGCTAATGGCACCTGAAATTGTTTACAGTTTTCCCGGAGTGTATCTAGTTGCTGCTTCGCAATGCGATCGGTAATATTCCAAACATCTTTCGTTGGAATATTATGATCCATTGTTGCAAATGTTAAATCTGGTCTGCGGACTGTTCGATTTGTAAGCCGCAAGCCTTCAAAGGCTTGCGGTGACGTTACTTCATGAACAAGATGTAGATCGATATATAATAAATCCAATCCATTTTCATTTGTCGCAACTACATGTCTTTCCCAAAGCTTATCTAGTAACCTTTTCCCCATTATTTTCCTCTCCCTACTAACGCTTGCTCTTCCATTTCTTGCATAACTGCCTTTGTAAATGAAGTTGTCGTTTCAGTCCCCCCGATATCTGCTGTACATTTTCCTGATTTAAGGACTGCAGAAACTGCTTCTTCAATTGCATATCCTTCTCTCGTTAATCCGAACGATTGCCCAAGCATCATTGCAACAGAACGCATCATCGCAATTGGATTTGCCTTATTTTTCCCCGCAATATCCGGTGCTGATCCGTGAATAGGCTCGTATAATGAAGGCCCCTTTTCAGCGTGACTTGCTGATGGAAGCATTCCTAATGATCCAGCTAATACTGAAGCCTCATCACTTAAAATATCACCAAATAAATTTTCCGTTACAATAACATCAAATCTTCCTGGATTCCGAATTAATTCCATAGCCGCTGCATCTACTAAAATGTGTTCTACTTCCACATTTGGGTAACGAAGTGCTACTTCTTCTGTCACAGTTCTCCATAGTTTACTAGATTCTAAAACATTCGCTTTATCAATAGATGTTACTTTTTTCTTCCGCTTATTTGCTAATTGAAAGGCATACGAAACGATACGTTCAATTTCATGTCGATGATACGTAAGTGTATCTGTCGCCACTTCTTCCGTTCGCTCTTTCGGATAAGAAAAATAAATTCCGCCTGTTAATTCACGAACGACAACGAAATCAATTTCATCAGCATTTTTTAATGGTGATAAATGTGCAGTTGCACTTTCTACCGTTACAGGGCGAACATTCGCAAATACACCGAGTCCTTTTCTTAATGCTAATAATCCTTTCTCAGGCCTTTCTTTCGCACTATCCCACCTTGGTCCACCTACTGCTCCAAGTAAAACCGCATCACTCGCTAAACAGGCGGCAAGTGTTCGCTGTGGTAATGGTTGCCCAGTTAAATCGATAGCAACACCACCAAAGTACTCATCTTGCAAATGAAAATGATGTCCATATAGCCTTTCTACCATATGCAATACTTCCTTCGCACTTTCCATAACTTCTGGACCAACACCATCACCAGCTAAACAAACGATACGTTTTTCCATTTTTAACACTCCTTTTAACTGAATTTTCAGAACTTCGATTTGATAGGTGAGGAAAGCTTCTCTCACCTATCAAATATTTATTTCACAAGCGCTATAAGAGATTTTAATTTCCCTGCTGCATGGACATAAGCTCTCGCCGACGCTTCCAATACGTCTTGCGCAACTCCGAAACCTGATATTTGGTGACTACCTTCTTTTAATTCAACATGAACGTGAGCAAGTGCATCTTGACCTTGTGTAATAGATTGTATGCGATAATCTGCCAATTCACATTCTAATCCTAAAATTCTTTGAATCGCATTGTATATCGCTTCAATACTACCAGAACCAGTGGCTGCATCTTCATATACATTTCCTTCCTCATCCTTCAGCACAACTGTTGCGCATTGTGTACTATTTGATACGAAATGCACTTGTAATTGCGTAATGTTATATTGCTGGGCTGCAAATGCTGCTTCACCAAGCATAATTGCGCGTAAATCTTCCTCAGTAATTTCCTTTTTACGATCCGCCAATTTTTTAAATGCTTCGAATGCCGCATCTCGCTCTTCATTTGTAAATTCATAACCAAGCTCTTTCATTTTTTCCGTAAACGCATGACGGCCAGAATGTTTCCCAAGTACAAAGAGATTTTGAGATTCTCCTATAAGCGCTGGTTCGATAATTTCATAAGTTGTTACTTCTTTTAGAACCCCATCTTGGTGGATGCCTGATTCATGAGCAAATGCATTCGCTCCAACGATTGCTTTATTTTTCGGTACAACCATACCCGTTAACCTGCTTACTAATGTACTCGTTGCCTTAATCTCTTTTAAAGTCATCGAAGGTTCTGCTTTATAAAAATCTTTTCTAATATGAAGAGCAACCGCAACTTCTTCTAACGCTGCATTCCCTGCTCTTTCTCCAATGCCATTAATCGTTCCTTCTACTTGCAATGCTCCACCTTCAACCGCAGCTAACGAATTTGCTACTGCCATACCAAGATCGTCGTGACAATGACAAGAAAAAATCGCTTTTTCATATGATGGAACGGATTCTTGTAAGTATCTAAAAAGAGAATAATATTCTTCCGGATTCGTATATCCAACTGTATCCGGAATATTAATTACATTCGCTCCTGCGCGAATCGCAGTTTCTACTGCTTCAGCTAAAAATGCTCTCGATGTTCTTGTCGCATCTTCTGCAGAAAATTGTACTGTCGGAAATAATGATTTTCCAAGCGTAACCGAACGATGAATACTATTTAACACATCTTCTTTTGACATACAAAGTTTATATTTCATATGAATATCACTCGTAGCTAGAAATACGTGTAGACGAGGAGATACAGCACCTTTCACAGCTTCATATGCTCTTCGAATGTCACTTTCTTTCGCTCTAGCTAAACTCATAACCGTAGCATTTTGAATTGTATTCGCGATGCGTTTTACCGATTGGAAGTCACCTTCGGAAGCTGCCGCGAATCCAGCTTCCATTACATGAATACCAAGCCTCTCTAATTGCCTAGCAATTTGTAACTTCTCTTGTTCATTTAAATTTACTCCTGGTGATTGTTCGCCATCACGAAGCGTTGTATCCATGAACAAAATCTGCTTCATATTATTTAATCCCTACCTTTACTCGCGGCTGTACGAAAGGCATCATTTCACGTAATTTACGTCCAACTACTTCGATTTCATGTTCATTCTCTTTCTCATTTGTCGCATGGAAATTTGGTTTTCCTGCTTTATGCTCTGCAATCCAGCCTCTTGCAAATGTACCATCTTGAATTTCTGCTAATACTGTCCCCATCGCTTTCTTCGTATCTTCAGTCACAACGCGCGGTCCTGATACGAAGTCTCCCCACTGCGCTGTATCTGAAACTGAATATCTCATATTTTCAAGTCCACCTTCGTACATAAGGTCGACAATTAGTTTTAGTTCATGTAAACATTCAAAATATGCAAGTTCCGGTTGATAACCAGCATCAACTAACGTTTCAAATCCAGCTTTTACTAGCGCAGTTACTCCGCCGCAAAGCACAGCTTGCTCTCCAAATAAATCTGTTTCTGTTTCTTCTTTAAACGTCGTTTCTAATACACCGGCTCTCGTCGCTCCAATTCCATCAGCATAAGAAAGTGCCTTTTCAGTCGCAACTCCTGTTGCATCTTGATATACGGCAAATAATGCAGGAACAGCCCCGCCCTCGGCGAACGTACGACGTACGAGATGCCCCGGTCCTTTTGGCGCTACTAGAAATACATCTACATTAGCTGGTGGTTTTACTTGATCAAAGTGAACATTAAATCCATGTGCGAACACGAGAGAGTTTCCGGCCTGTAAATTTGGTGCAATTTCAGCTTCATATACTTCTGGTTGTAATTCATCAGGTAGAAGAATCATTACTACATCAGCTTTTTCCGCTGCTTCTGCTACTGTATATACAGAAAACCCATCTTCATTCGCTTTATCCCAAGACTTACCTTTTCTTAAACCTACTACTACATCAAATCCGTTATCTCGTAAATTTTGCGCATGCGCATGACCTTGCGAGCCATATCCGATGATTGCTACTTTCTTTGCCTTTAATACATTTACTGTTACATCTTTCTCATAATAAACTTTTGCCATTTTCATTTCCCCCTATATTTAAATGATTATTGAATTAACATAACTTGCTTATCCTGTTTTTTCATACTACGTGTAAATGCTGTTACACCTGTTCTCGCAATTTCTTTCAAACCGTATGGACGAAGTAATTCAATTAACGCTTCTACTTTATCTTGCGTACCTGTTACTTGCACAACTATGGAATCCTTCCCAACATCTATTACAGCGGCTCGAAACGGTTCAATTAAACTATATAATTCTGCCCTCGCTACAGAAGTTGCTACTTTAATAAGAGCAAGCTCTCTAGCAATCATTGCTTCTTCTGTAATATCTGACACTTTCAGAACATCGATTTGCTTATGAAGTTGTTTAATTAACTGCTCAACTTGCTGTTCACTTTCCACATGCACAACTATCGTCATTCGTGAAATATCCGATGATTCCGTATGCCCCACTGAAATACTTTCAATATTAAAATGTCTTCGGGTCATAACACCTGTAATTCTATTTAACACACCGCTCTGATTACGAACTGTCGCTGTAACAATTCTCTTCACCTTTTTTCCACTCCCTCCATTTGGTGAACACCTTTCCCGGGCGCAACCATCGGCATAACTTTCTCAGATTGAAGTACACGGCAATCAATTACGACTGGTTCTTGTAATTCGATCGCATGCTGGATTTGCTTCTTTGCAAGAAGTGGATCATCAATACGAACACCTTTTATACCATACGCATTCGCAAGAGCGACGAAATCTGGTTGGCATAGCAATAAAGAATGTGAATATCTTTGATTATAAAATTCGTCTTGCCATTGCCTTACCATCCCTAAAGCTTCATTATTTAAAATAAATACTTTAACAGGTAAAGAATGTTCTTTTAATACACTTAATTCTTGCAGAGTCATTTGAAACCCAGCGTCACCGACAATTGCAATGACTAGTTCATCTGGCTTTGCAATTTGTGCACCAATTGCTGCCGGAAATCCAAATCCCATCGTCCCTAATCCTCCAGAAGTTACCCATTTATCTGGATTTTTCAACGGATAGTATTGTGCTGCCCACATTTGATGTTGCCCAACGTCTGTTGTTACAATCGCTTCTCCTTTCGTGATTTCATATAGCATATCAATCGCGTATTGAGGTTTAATACTTTCAGAATTTCGTTTATAAGAGAATGGATACTTTTCTTTTCTACTCTTTAATAAAGAGAGCCATTCATGATGATTTTCTTTCTTTCCTTCTGATTGAAGCAATACTTCTAACGCCTGCTTAGCACTTGCAACAATAGGAATCTCTGTTGGCACATTTTTCCCGATTTCTGCTGGATCAATATCAATATGTGCGACAGTCGCACCTTTAGCAAAATAAGCTAAATTCCCAGTAAGACGATCGTCAAATCTCGCACCTATATTAATCAGTAAGTCGCATTCATATAACGCCATATTAGCTGTATAAGAACCGTGCATTCCCCCCATCCCTAGAAATAGCTCATCATCTGGTGGAAAACCACCAAGTCCAAGTAATGTATGCACAACAGGGATTTCATATTTACGTGCAAAACTTGTCAATTCTTTCGAAGCTTTCGCATGCAATATACCTGCTCCAGCTAAAATTAACGGTTTTTTTGCGGTTTCAATTGCTTGTAGTAATTTGTTTATTTGAAGTAGATTCGGTTCATAATTTGGATTATATCCTGGTAAATCCATTTGTACATTGCTACATCGCTCACCTTTCTCGACTACCATATCTTTCGGAAGGTCAATAACGACTGGTCCTGGTCTTCCTGTTCTAGCAATATGAAATGCTTCTTTAATAATTCGAGGTAAATCTGAAGCCTTTCGCACTTGATAGTTATGTTTTGTCACCGGCATCGTAAGCCCCATAATATCAGCTTCTTGAAAAGCATCACTTCCAATTAACGTCGTTGCTACTTGGCCTGTAAATACTACAAGTGGCAATGAATCAATCATCGCGTCTGCTAGACCAGTAATAACATTTGTAGCACCTGGTCCACTCGTTGCAATGACAACCCCTGGATTACCAGTAATTCTGGCATATCCTTCAGCAGCGTGAATAGCCCCTTGCTCATGCCTTGTTAAAATATGCGGAATTTCACAATCATACAGTGCATCATAGAGAGGTAAAACGGCACCACCCGGATAACCGAAAATCACTTCTACGCCTTCCTTTTCTAGCGCTTCTAACAATAGCTGTGCACCAGTTGCCAGTTTCTCTTCCGTTTTTGAAGACATTGTTCTTATAAGCCCCCTTTTTCAAACTTTTATACAATAAAAAAATCCTACGTCCACACTCCAGCTATGTGCTGAAGGGACGAAAGATTTCGCGGTACCACCCTTCTTTGCAAGAATACTCTTGCCTCAGTGATCCATAAATGGATCTAGCTAATAACGGAGCTACCGTCTAAGCCTAGACAAATGCTTTAGCTTAGCACTCAAGGGCGATGTTCGTCGACGTGAACCATCGGTTTTCAGCAACCACCGACTCTCTGTGAGGCTTCACAATCAACTACTCCTCCCTATCAACGCTTTCTTATGTTAAAAAAGTTGTTATCCAACTTTATTTTCTTCGTAAATTTTCTCTCCATCTTCTACAACTAACTTACGAAACTCTTCTAATAAACGGTTCGTATGTGGACCTGTTTGCCCTAAGCCAATCGTTCTACCATCTACTGTCGTAACAGCAATAACTTCAGCAGCTGTTCCTGTTAAAAACACTTCATCAGCTACATATACATCATGTCTTGTAAATAACTCTTCTCTTACGTCATACCCAAGTTTTTCGCCGATTTCTAAAATAGCGTTTCGTGTAATACCTTCTAACGCTCCAGCAGAACTTGGTGGTGTAATTAATTTATTTCCTTTTACAATAAACACGTTATCTCCTGATCCTTCAGCTACATATCCTTGATCATTTAACATAAGTGCTTCTTGTACTCCAGCTAATTTCGCTTCAATACGAACTAAAATATTGTTTAAGTAATTTAAAGATTTTACTTGAGGGGATAAAACATCGGGACGATTTCGGCGCGTTGCAACTGTTACAACTGGAATCCCTTTCTCATAATATTCTTGTGGGAATAAAGATAATTGTTCTGCAATTACTACTACATTCGGCTTCTTACATGAATCGGGATCTAATCCAAGATTTCCTGCTCCTCTCGATACAACAAGGCGAATGTATCCATTAGATAATTTATTTTGTCGAATCGTCTCAACAACAATATTTGTTACTTCATCTAATGAATATGGAATTTCTAAAAGGATTGATTTTGCTGATTCATACAACCGGACAAGATGCTCTCTCAAACGGAAAACATTACCGCTATAAACTCTAATTCCTTCAAATACTCCATCGCCATATAAATAGCCATGATCATATACTGAAACTTTTGCTTCATCTTTTGGAACAGATTCTCCATTTAAGAAAATCCATTGCTCATTCACTGGAAGCGCCTCCTATGTTCTATGAATTTTTTATTGTTTCCTAGTTTACTCTCCTTTTTAAATAAATCAAGTGAATTTTTAGAAAATTTATAATCTTTAATCGTACGTACATCTTAAATTATATTGATTTAACAACATTGTTAACGTTTACAAAAAGTTCAAAATTTTTTTCGCCAATTTTCACTAAAAAAATATTTGTTTAAAAGAAGGATTTTCATCAATTAATACGAATCTATTGTATTCAATAAACGGACGTCCGATTTTATAAATCCGGGAATATATAACGACTTTTGCTGAAAAAGGGGGAAAATAACAAAAATAGCGCTGTCTAAAAATAACATTCATATTTTTCATTTCGTAATCATAATCCTATTTTTAAAAAACAATTTGTCAAAATGAAGGAGGAAATAAATATGGCGTGTGTACAAATTAAAGGAACGAGACAAGAGGTAGTAGAAATGCTGCAATTATTTGATCTAATGGACACGAAAGGTTTTTGTAAATTCGATAATTACGTAGAGGTAGAACCAAATACGCAAGAACATAATCATTTTATTGCTTCAATCGACATCCATTCAAATACTTCTTCTGCACAAGATACATTAAACGATCAATTCGTTAGTCAAATGCTTACTGGCGTATATAACGACTAAACAAAGATTTACTTCCTACCGTCTTTTCATAAATATATGCAGTGAACTTGAGCATACTAGCAATTAGATGGTAGGAGGTGAGAATTATGGCTAGAATTGGCGTTGAAAACTCATTAACAGACGTTCAACAAGCTCTTCAGCAACAAGGTCATGAAGTTGTTACACTTAACTCAGAACAGGATGCACAAGGGTGTGATTGTTGCGTTGTAACTGGGCAAGATTCTAATGTGATGGGCATTGCAGATGCATCAATTAAAGGATCAGTCATTACAGCTCACGGTTTAACAACGGATGAAATTTGTCAACAAGTTGAAAGTCGCACTTAAAAAATGAAAGAGGACTCCTTTTAAAAGGAGTCCTCTTTTTTATATTCACCTAACGGGAAAGTAACATATACTGGATGAAAGCCCTACCTCTCTCTCATCATTACGGTTCCACTGACCGCTCCTTGATTCACTAGTATACATATATAGCTTACAAATACAATTTATAGGGTTTGTTCACAAAAGTTGTTGATAAAATTACCCGATCTTTCGCAAACTTTTCGTATTGCATTCATAAGAGATATTTACTTTACACTAGCTGTAACCGAGACACGAACTAAAATTCTAACACCAATACAATAACTTGTCAACTTTTTTCCACAAATTAAAAACAGACAGTAACGGTTTGTCTGTTTTAGAATGGAGCTTTTTCTTTTATTACATATACAACAAAGCCGCTTACTAACATAAATAAGCCAACTACTAAGTTTTTGATATTAATCATAAATTCCTCTCCCTTATTCCACACATCATATATATTTACATTTCAATTATTCCGATCATCCTAAAGCGCACTTTTTCTAATATATCATAATTCCTAAAAAATGCAAGTTCACTTTCGACGACCATTCACAAATTTATCTACAGTGCTTGGTACCGTATTTAAAGCCTTTTCAATTAAATGTGTACTACTATTAAGGTGTAATACTTGCACACCGTTAGAACCGACTACTAAAAAAGCAACTGGGCTAATAGAAACCCCAGCCCCGCTTCCTCCTCCAAATGGATGCCCTTGCTTGTTCTCTTTATGCTGATTTTGCCCACCGTTATGTTTTTCAGTAATGAAATCCCCTTTAAAATCACTTCCACCAGCTCCAAAACCAAAAGCCACTTGAGATACTGTTAATACTACATTTCCGTCAGCTGTTGAGACCGGGCTCCCAACAATTGTATTTACATCTACCATCTCTTTTAAATTTGTCATTGCCGTTTTCATTAAATTTTCAATTGGATGTTCCATTATGTATTGCACCCTTTCCTCATTATTCCTTTTTATACTTTCCAAAATAGAGGAAGTCATACTAACTTTTCCTATTTCAAGAAAACATTTTCCTCCTTTTATAAGATACTACTCCCTGTACATGCTCCGGTATAGTGAAACTTTAATCAGTGGGATGTGTACGTAGCTCGACTCCCACAAATAGCAGGATAAAAAAGAAAAAGAGATACATACTACTATTGAACCTTGTTATGAAAGGAGTCATGACTTTGACTGAGAAATTTGATGATTATAAAAGAAGAGATAGAATAGATAGTGATTATAGTGACTATAAAGAAGAGTACGCCGCTGAGGTTGCACCACAACGCATTGATTATGATTACGATGATAAAGACGATAAAGATGTTGTAAAATCATCCGCCGCTGGATCAACTGCTGGTTTTATCGCTCTTGCGCTATCTATCTTATCGCTATTTACATTCCCAACACTATTTGGTCTTGTTTCTGTTTTACTCGGTATTTACGCTTATAATCGCGGAGCTACTGTAACTGGCGGTATCGCTGCAGTTGTCGGTGGGATTGCTGCACTTATCGCAATTTTATTCCGAGTAGCACTAATTGGTTTACTGTTCTCTCTGTTCTAAAAAAGAAAAAGGTATCTCGCTTAACGGGGGATACCTTATCCTGTAAACACATCTTCCGATGGATATTTTATTTTTTGTTTTGCTGGTCGTGCTAAAGAGAACACAAGTGTTAATGGTCCAATTAATCCGCAAAACATAACAAACATAATAATACATTTTCCTAATGCCGATAGCTTTGCAGTAATTCCCATCGTTAACCCGACTGTGCCAAACGCTGATATTGTCTCAAATAATAATTGAATAAAGCTGAAGTTTTCTGTAAGCATTAATATAAATACCGCTGCAAAAATAAGTATTTGACTCGCAACAGCAATCGCTAAGGCCCTCGTTACTGTCGACATTTTAATTGTACGCTGAAATAAAACAATTTCCTCCTTTTTTCTAAAGAAAGAAAGGACAGATGTAATTAAGATAACAAACGTTGTTAATTTAATCCCTCCACCTGTTGATACACTTCCTGCACCAATAAACATTAAAATCATTGTAAATAATATAGATGATTCTTCCATACCTCCATAGTCAACCGTATTGAATCCAGCTGTCCGCGGGGTAATACCTTGAAAGAAGGAAGCCCATAGTTTTTCATTTAAAGATAAATTCCCTAACGTCTCAACATTATTATATTCCAATACGAAAATTACAATCATTGCTATAACATTTAGCACTACTGTTCCAATAATCATTATTTTTGAGTGAAGTGATAATTTTCGAAAACTACGACTATACCATATATCAATTAATACGGTAAAACCGAGTCCCCCGATTACAATTAAAGAGCAAATCCCAATATTAATAATGGGATCCCCTACATATCTTGTTAAATTATCTGGCCATAAAGCAAATCCTGCATTATTATAAGATGCAATTACATGAAAAATACTATAGTATAAACCTTTTCCAAAACCAAACTCTGGAATAAAGCGAAACGATAAAAAGATGACCCCAATAAGTTCAATACAAATCGAAAATATAAAGACACGCTTTACTAATTTTACAAGACCACCTATATTTGTTTGATTAAATGCTTCTCCAATTAATAAACGATGGCGTAATCCGATTTTTTTACCTAGTACCCAAACAATTAAAATGGCAATTGTCATAAGACCTAGACCACCTGTTTGAATTAAAAACATAATAACAATTTCGCCAAATATCGTAAATGTACTTGCTGTATCCACTACTCCCAAACCAGTTACGGTCGCTGCTGACGTTGCTGTAAAGAAAGCATCTACCCAACTAATATGTGCTTTCGTTGCGAATGGTAATTTCAACAACAAACCGCCAACCACAATTAAGCAGAAAAAGCCTAATGCTAATATTTGTGGTGGGTTTAATCGTATAAGACGATTATACAGCCCTTGTTTTTTTGCTACGTCCATATCACTAACTCCCTTATTAAAGTGAAGCTTTCCCCTCATACAATAAAAAGCTTTTTAAAAGCCCTTAAATAATTGGGACAAACCTTATATTCTCATAATATAGTTGAGCATAATCCTTTTTTTCATAGATTACAACTTTTATTTATATTCAGATTCCTTTTCATTTTATGCTGGAAAACTCTATATCCTAACTCAATATTGTTAGCAATAACAATTTCATATGTACTATTTTTCAAATCCCCATATCTTTCACTCTATGTTCACATAGAGGTCACATCCACCTTTTATAGTATATGTATCGAAGCTGTTCCTCCCTAATTTATAAGACATTCCCCAGTGTCTTTGAATAGCTTCCATCCCTAATTAAATTGACATAAATTGTCCCCTTCCTTGACCATCTTATAAATGATGGTCTTATTTTTTTTGTCTTTCTATCTTTTATTTAAAACTCCCTCTCTCTTTCACCCTATGTTCACATGAGAGTCACACCTACCTTTTATAGTATATGTATCGAAGTTGTTCCTCCCTAATTTATAAGACATTCCCCAGTGTCTTAAAGCAACTTCCATCCCTAATTAAATTGACATAAATTGTCCCCTTCCCTAGACCATCCTATGTGATGGTCTATTTTATTTTCCAAACACAAAATCAGTCTATCTACACTTAAATAAAAACCAAAAAATTCAGAAAATATTGTCAAATTAGGTATTTTTTCGGTATAATTACTTTAGAAAGAAATTTCGCAAAAACAAAAGGGGGGATTTTATTGAAACAAACAAAAGCAATCTTAATCGCATTATTTCTAGGTCTAGTTGTTGGACTCACTCTAAATTTAGCTGCTCCATCTATCTTTGAGCCACTAAATCAATATGTGTTCAACCCAATTGGTCAATTATTTATTCGACTTATTAAAATGCTAGTTGTTCCTGTTGTGTTCATTTCTATCGTACTTGGTGCTGCCGGCCTTGGAGATCCGAAACAACTTGGAAGAATCGGTTTTAAATCAATTTCATTCTTTCTCGTAACAACTGCGGTTGCCATCTCTATAGCGGTTACATTTGCACTTATTATAAAACCAGGAGCTGGCGGTAATTTTAAAACAGAAGGTCTTAAGTATGAAGGTGCAAAAACTGAAACATCTTTCGTCGACACATTGCTAAATATCGTACCAGATAACCCAGCAAAAGCGATGGCTGACGGAAACATGTTACAAATCATTGCCTTTGCCGTATTGATTGGACTCGGTATAGCTATTTTAGGAAAACGAGTTCAAGGTATCCATTCATTACTTGAACAGGGCAACGAATTAATGCTGTATCTTGTTAATCTCGTTATGAAATTAGCCCCAATTGGAACATTCGGTTTGCTCGCTTCATCCGTTGGTAAAATGGGGCTTGCAGGCGTCGCTGCGATGTTCAAGTATATGATTGTCGTTATGTTAGTACTCATTATTCACGGGGTCTTTGTATATGGTGGCTTATTAAAGGTATTAGCAAAAGAAAGTATTGTTCGTTTCTTTAAACATTTCGGACCAGTAATGGCAATTGGCTTTAGTACATCTAGCTCTAATGCATCGCTTCCATTTGCAATGAAAACAGCACAAGATAAGCTTGGCGTTCCAAAAGCGATAAGCTCATTTGTACAACCACTAGGGGCAACTATTAATATGGATGGTACTGCCATTATGCAAGGGGTAGCCACTGTATTTATCGCTCAAGTATACGGTGTTGAACTTACATTACCGCAATTAGCTATGGTCGTATTAACTGCTGTACTAGCTAGTATCGGTACTGCTGGTGTGCCAGGTGTTGGACTTGTAATGCTTACAATGGTTTTAAATCAAGTAAATCTACCAGTAGAGGGTATCGCTTTAATTATCGGTATTGACCGTATTCTAGATATGTCTAGAACAGCTGTAAACATTTCTGGTGATGCAATTTGCGCAATGATTGTCGCAAAATCAGAAGAAAAATATAATACTGATCAATCGGCAGCATCTTAAATCAAAAAAGGAGTGAAATATATTCACTCCTTTTTTGATTTACTCCTTTTTTGATTTACTCCCTTTTTTAGAACGATATTCTTTCCCTTTATTATCATTACCAGTTTCAAATTCAGTGCTAAATTCCTGATTGAACTGGCCGGACTTTGGTGATCCTTGATTACCGCTCCCTTTACTACCGTTACGATTCGTCATATTTCTCCCTCCCTTCCTTGTATTAGTAGTATGGCGCTCTATCTTTTTTCATACACATTTTATTTTTTAACATCTATTACACACGAAAGAAGACCTCCCATATATAAGGAAGATCTTCTATTTCATCACGTAAGCGTTTTCTTGTTTATAATCACTTAAATAAGTTTTTTGGAAATTGAAATCATTACATTCATTTCATCTTCTGAAAGTGCAGAGAATCTTTCTTGTAAATATTGTTTTTTCGCATCTTCCATTTTCGCAACTAAATCTTTCCCTTGTTCTGTAATCTCTAAATACACAACTCGGCGATCTGATGTAGAACGTGAACGAGTTACAAAACCTTTATTAATTAATTTTTCTGTAACAGCTGTAATATGACTATTCGACACATTTAATTCATTTGCTACACGCGATACCATTTCTTTATTCGTACGATTTAATATTCTCAGGACGATGAATTCATTCCACGGTATGTAACCACCGAATATTTTTCCGATATCATTACGCAATGTGCGAAACATAGCAAACACATTTGTCGATAGTTCTTCCATTAATTGCTCTCGATTTTGAGACAACATTGACAGCTCCTTTTATTTCATTTAGTTAAATAAAAACCTTATTAATAATTTTACATGAAATCTTACTTTTTGTCACCTTATTTTCCCATAATTCGTAGTTTTTTAATATGTATTTCATGATAAAATGAAGTCAACTTCCAGAAAAAGGGGGTATTTTAATGCGTGAGGAGGAGAAGTTCTCAAATCTCAGCCTAAAAGATAAAACGATTATCATTAGTATTATTGCTCTTTTTCTCATTATAGTTTTTGCATTTATATTTTTTGTATATGTAGGAATCTTTCAAATTACAGGTATAGAGTATAGTTCACGTAATGCGTTACTTCTCTTTTTTTTATTAATCACTTTCTTAGACAGTATTACATTTTTCATCTTCAGTTTCTTCAAAGCGCTGCTATATCCACTGACACAAAACATGCCAAATTGGATTTCTATTACTCTTTTCTCATTCATTGAAATTACACTAGATTGGTTCGTCATTCATACTGCTGATGATTGGATAGAAAGCGTACAAATGTCCAACATAGCTGAATTATGTGTCGTACTATTCTTTTTCCTCTTAAATAAATTATTAAGTGACGAGAAAGAGTAAGAATACAAGCTTTTCTATATAAAAATTGGTACAATGAAAGCAAATCTTACTAAAGAGGTGCTAATTATGAACTTACAACAATGGGCTGATAAAGGTATGTCCTTTGATACATATGTGAATGAAATGCAAGTAAACCAATATGAGCTACTACACATTTACAATAACTTTTTAATTCCAAATGAATTACTCCCTGTATTAGAAGAACGTCAAAATGACGGCTGGCGTGTTATCGTATTAACTGCTGATTGGTGTGGCGATGCTCTTTTATGCGTACCTGTTATGAAACGAATTTCTGAAGTTGCAAATATTGAAATGAGTTTATTAATTCGCGACGAAAACTTAGAATTAATGGATCAATATTTAACAAATGGAACAGCACGTGCGATTCCAATCTTTATTTTCATTGATAAAGATGGAAATGAACAAGCCGTCTTTGGACCACGCGCTCCAAAAGTACAAGAATTAGTAACTTCAATGCGCGCTACATTACCTGAAAAAGAAGATCCAACATTCGAAGAAAAACAAAAAGAAATGTATGCTAATTTCCGTGCTACATTAGCTGATGATACTTCTCTTTGGGAGCATGTAATGGAAAATATGGTGGAAAAAATAGTAAAATAAAAAAACTGCCGAGCTCGGCAGTTTTTTTATTACATAATGAAGAAATAGAATACCGCAGCTAAAATGAAACGATAATAAGCGAACGGTGTTAGTTTCACACGAGATAATAATTTCAAGAATGAAACAATTGCAAGCATCGCAACAACGAATGCAGTTACAAATCCTGTTACAAATAGCGTTATATCTGCCGAGCTTAATACATCCCAGCTTTTAATTAAATCTAATCCACTTGCAGCTACCATCATCGGCACCGCTAAAATGAACGTATATTCAGCTGCCGCTGTATGCGACACGCGAGCTAATAAACCACCACTGATTGTAGAACCAGAACGAGAAAATCCTGGCCAAAGAGCTAAACATTGAAACATTCCAATTGTAAATGCCTGTTTATATGTGATTTCATCTAACGTTCTTGCTGTACTTGGTTTTGAAAACTTCTCAGCAACAATCATTAAAATACCACCGGCTACTAAGCTAATAACAACTGGTCCTGGACCAAATAAAACCTCTTTAATAGTGCTATGGAATAATACGCCAAGTATCCCGGCAGGAATCATCCCGATAATAATATGTAATAAATTTAACGATGGTCCGTCTGTTACTTTACCTATTCCAACTAACGACCATAGACGCTTCCAAAATATAACAACAACTGCTAAAATCGATCCCAATTGGATAACAACTTCAAAAACTTTCGCTCTCTCATCGTCAAATCCAATTAAATGTCCTGTTAAAATCATATGTCCTGTTGATGATACTGGTAGAAACTCTGTTAACCCTTCAACAGCACCCATGATTAAACCAATTAACCAATCAGCCACAAGTAGTGCCTCCTTAATAACAAATAATATGTAATTTTTTCACACCTTATCATAATACCTTATCCCTTTTCAAAGTGCATCCTTTTTTTATTGGTTTCATATGTTGTAGGCGCGTATTTCTTTTCTAATCTTTGATTAAATTGTATGATAGTAAGAGTTTGTTTTTTTATATGGAAAGGGGATTTTATGAAAGAAACTACTTCATTTTCACAAAAGTTAAAGCAATTTGTATTACTATTTTTTCCGATTTTCGTAACGCAAATGTCATTATTTGCGATGAGTTTTTTTGATACAACAATGTCAGGACATGCAAGTCCAACTGATTTAGCAGGTGTTGCAATTGGAACAAGTATATGGCTTCCAGTTAGTACGGGATTAACAGGAATTTTAATGGCTACTACTCCCATTGTTGCACAGCTCGTCGGATCCAAGAAAAAAAAGGACGTTCCCCACGTTGTCATACAAGCAGTTTATTTAGCAATTTGTGCTAGCTTCGTTGTTATCCTCATCGGTTTCTTCGTCGTTTCACCTATTTTAAACGGCATGCGCTTAGAAGAACCTGTGGAACGAATTGCAGCTCAATTTTTAAGTATTATCGCAATAGGAATTATACCTTTATTCACTTACACTGTTTTACGTGGATTTATTGATGCATTAGGAAAAACTCGAACAACGATGATTATTACATTGCTATCATTACCAATTAACGTAATATTAAATTACCTATTAATTTTTGGTAACTTCGGTTTCCCAAAGCTTGGTGGTGTCGGAGCAGCAATTGCTTCCACTGCAACATATTGGTGCATTTTAATTATTACAGTCATTATTATTCAGACGAAAGAGCCTTTTGCCTCTTTCAACATTTTCAAACAATTATATTGCCCTTCTCTTTCTAGTTGGACAGCATTCTTAAAGCTTGGCGTTCCTATCGGATTTGCTATCTTTTTTGAAACGAGTATTTTTGCTGCGGTAACGCTCATGATGAGTAATTTTAGTACGACAACTATTGCAGCTCATCAAGCAGCTATGAACTTTGCTTCCTTGTTATATATGACTCCGCTCAGTTTAGCAATGGCAATGACTATTGCAGTCGGATTCGAAGTTGGAGCAAAACGTTACGATAATGCAAAACAATACGGACTGATTGGAATTGGATTAGCCCTTGCCTTTGCTTTATTATATTCGATTCTTCTCTACTTCTTTGATAATCAAATTGCTTCTATTTATACGACAGATGCAAAAGTTCATCATTTAGCAAAAGAATTTCTTATCTTTGCGATTTTATTTCAAATTTCAGATGCAATTGCAACCCCTGTACAAGGAGCTCTGCGTGGTTATAAAGATGTAAATGTTGCTCTAATTATGACTTTAATTGCTTATTGGATAATAGGTCTACCACTAGGTTACATATTAGCAACGTATACAGAATGGGCCGCAAAAGGCTATTGGATCGGTCTTATTATCGGTCTAGCATTTGGCGCTGCCTTCCTACTTATCCGTCTCTTTCAAGTACAACGAAAATATACAACACAAAACAGCCGCTAATAATAAAGTGGCTGTTTTCTTTATGCATATTTTTTCTTGTAACGTATAATATAATGAAAAAGAAAGGTGGGTACATATGGACGAAAAAGAAAAAAAGCAACCATTCGATGAAGAATTTGCCCCTGAAATTTCACCTGGATATCGGCAAGATGTACATAAGCCACCTAAATATAAAAACACTTCGTTTTTAATGGGCATTACCATTTTCGCTGCTGTATTACTCATACTTATCATTTTCGTTTATTTTTGATGAAAGGTGGCCTATTATATGAAGAAACAAAATTCCAATCGTTCCAAAAGAACTGTTAAAACACAAAAAGGATATGCAGGCGATTCTGTTCATACACTTAAACAAGTAGAGCAAGGAAATTTATATATTGCTCAAAAAGAACTTGGTCAACAAAATGAAAATCTTTAAAGGTCCTTGATTCCTTGAGGGCCTTTTTATTCCGCATTAAGTAGTACACCCCCAAATGATCTATTGAGCAATGAATTTCCTTTATTGTACGCGCTGCTTTTGTTCTAGCACCATAAATATATTATTAACCTTTACAATTTTCACTTCATAATTCAATTTCATTTCGCTTCTCTTACCATTTTCAGTACCCGCAACGTACGCTACAGCTTGATAGAGAAAACTCTCATCTGTCTCTTCACGTATCTCCTCGTTTGTAAATTTATACTCTAACTCTTGAAAACGATTTGGATAATAATTTTCCATTAATTGTTCATACCCTCTATTTAAAAATATTTCTTCACCTTTTCGTTTCACATCTTCTTTATTATTAAACTCAAACACTGATAGTTGTTCAGTCACAAAATGCTCTCCTACCTTTTTCATTTCATTATGAGTTAAATTTTCTATACTTTTATTCTTTAACTCCTTATTTAATCCGTACTGATCAATCGGTTTAAAGGTAGCAAAAACCTCCTCTTTATATGACCAAAACAATACAAAAGCGATACATAGAGAAATGATTAACAGTCTTTTTTTCGTAATACTCCCGCCCTTCTTCATAATGATAGCTATATTTTAACATATAGAAAGAAAATTCTGATATCATAAAGTAGAATAACTTAACTCAGAAACGAGGAACAATTATGGACTCTTACAAACATTATATAAAAGAAGCTTTGCCTAATCTTTCTATACGTTCATATAAACAAAATGAAGAAGGATGGGATAATGTAGCAGTTATAGTAAATGATGAGCTACTGTTTCGTTTCCCGCGAAAACAGGAATATGCAATGCGAATTCCGTTAGAAAAAGAACTATGCACAATTCTCACTCAATCACTACAAGAAATCGAAGTTCCACAATATCACCTAATTTATAAAAATGAATCTGAGGAGGTTCCTCTTTGTAGTTACTATACTCTCATTCATGGTGAACCATTAAAAACAGAAACAGTTGCCAATCTGGAGGATACAGAGCTAAAAGCAATTATTACACAATTAGCTACTTTCCTTACGGTACTACATAGTATTCCTTTAAACCAAGTTACACCGCTATGTTTCCCTATTGAAAAAACATGTACCTACTGGAAAGAGCTACAAACAAAATTAAATCAATATCTCACTACTAACCTTACTTCATTACAGAAACTAGCCTTAAATCGCTTATTTGAAAATTTCTTTGCATGTTTAGCTACATCCACTTTTCAAAACACAATCATTCACGCTGATTTTACACATCATCACATTTTATTTAACAAGCAGAACAAAAGCATTTCAGGTGTTATCGATTTTGGTGATGCGCAAATTGGCGATCCTGCTTTTGATTTTGCAGGACTATATTATGATTTCGGACATGAGTTTACTACTTCTGTATATGAACAGTACAGTACACTTATTTCTCATCATGATCCATTACTCATTCACCGCATTACTACCTTTTATCAATACAGTCCTTTATTACATAATATTATTTATAACTTTGAGTCAGAGAATGAACTCGAATTCATTACAGGTACAGAACAGCTAAAAATGATATTACAGGGATGAGATTACATTCTCTCCCTATATACTCTCTCCTCATACATCATTAACTTTTTATCCATTTCAACAATAACTTTATACAATTGAAATGCCTGTAAGATTTGCAGTTGAATTTCAAAAGGAGCATTTTGTTCTTTTAACCATTGAAATACTTTCGTTTCATCTTTCATTAATTATTCCTCCCTTTATCCCGCTATTTGCGGGCAGTAAGACCCCCACCTCAAAATTCAGCGGAAGCAAAGAAGTTAGGTGGGGGGCGGGCTGCCCGTTAAAGCCCGATTGGTTAAGGCTAATAATCAGTGGGGGATGAACAACCCCCCCACTGATTAAAGTTTCACTTTATTAAAATCTGCTACAAATATACCGTAAATGATGAAAAGCTTTTCATGTCAATAACAAAAAAGGATGCAAAATTGCATCCTTTAATGTACGATATTTTTCTTCTGCTTCGCTTCTTTCTTTACTTCTTCCCTTTGGCATTCGCTACGAAACGCGCAACTCATACACTCAGAACGAAAATGACGCTCTGTATAATGCTCAGGTTGCTGTAACATTTCTTTCATTCTAGATAAATCAGCCATTCCAGTTATAATATCTTCCTGTTTCGGAATGTACTCATACTTAGTTCCTTCTATTAAATTAATAACTTCAATTTTTCCTGGAAGAACGCCGAAAGCTTTATAACTGAATACTGTTATTAGCTTCTGACAAAGAGCAAGCATTTCCTCATCTGCATCGACAACATACTTTTTAATTACAAACGACTCAGCACTCCACTCACCAACTTCAAATGTCAATGACATGTGGACACCTAACTCTTCCATATATGTTTGAAACTTCTCGTATAAAAACAATGGTGGTGTCTGACTATCATCCCTTTCAACAAACTGTAATAAGTGATCCGTTAGCTTCGCTAATACAATATAGTACTCTGTCTTCGAAGCAAACATATTAATCCTTACTTTTTTCCAACACTTTTCTATTAATATTAAAAGTACAATTTTCGTTTGTTGACCCGCAGGTAGCGTGTAATACTCGTTAATAATTTGATTCACAATCATTTGTGCTATTTGTTGCCATTCAAATGAAGAAGGTTCTCTTCTTTTTATATGACGAAAATAAAATTTATGCGGACACCGCATAAAATCATACAAATGATAATCTGTCATCGTTTTAATTGAGATTTTCTCATGCACTTGCTCTTCATCTCCCTTCTGCCATTAAGAAAGGTGTTTTACAAATTCAGCTCCAAACTGTAAACATTTCTCTACATCTTCATCTTCTGGCGTTAATTCTACTTTTAGTCCTTCTAACACAACTGCTGCACCGCGCTCTTGTAGCTTTTCTATTAAAATGTCAACCGCCACTCCGTATTTCGGATAAGCCGAATCACATGATCCGAATACTGCCGCTTTTTTCCCAGTTAAATCAATAGAATCCATTGCATCATAAAAATCTAAGAAATCATCAGGAAGATCACCATCTCCCCAAGTGTATGCACCTAAAATAATTCCATCATACTGTTCTAATATAGAAGCTTCTGGTGAATCCATAATATCAATAACTTCAATTTCATTTTCTGTTTCACGAATTACGCCGGCAATATGGTCAGCCATTTCCTCTGTATTTCCACTCATACTTGCAAAAATCATTACTAACTTACTCAACTGAACCTCTCCCTTTACTTTGTATCTCTTTTTCTGTTTGAATACTCTTCTTCTCATCTACATATTCAGACCGAATTATATTTCGTTGCCATTCCATATGCTGATCAACATCTTTATTTTTATCTTTTAATCCCCTCCGTAGAAGGTGAAATTTTTTTCTCATTAACATGTCGCATCCATCCTATTGATAATAATTATCAATTTCAACTACATTTAGATTAATTGACATTGATTATCAATGTCAACAACTATTTTTAAAAAAATGATTAAAATGTACAAGCTTGTCCGTTAGCTATTCATATACTATGAATGAGCATAGTTCTTTCTCAGCCCTCTCTGACGGAAAGAAATAAAAGCAACTGCAATAGAGCGCAGTTGCCTTTTTTTGTTTTTCTATGATTTTATTAACCTTATAGTCGTCTCTAAAAATAGCTCCACTCCACAAATTAATGCTGATTCATCCACATCAAATTTCGGATGATGGTGTGGATAACAAGTATCTATATTTTCATTACCTGTTCCTAATTTAATGAAACAACCCGGCGCTTTTCTTAAATATGCTGAAAAATCTTCTCCTCCCATAGAAGGTTCAAGCTTCACAACACGCTCATTCCCAAACAAATGTAGTGCACTTTCTTCTACTACTTTCGTAATATATTCATCATTAATAACAGGATCATATCCGTAACGATACGTATATGTATAATCTCCTCCATGTGCTTTTGTAATTCCTTTCACGATTTTCTCAATTTTTTCTTCCGCTTCTATTCTTAATGTTTGATTAAAAGAACGTACAGTTCCCATTAAAGTTGCTGTACTTGGAATAATATTATCAGCCATTCCCCCATGAAACTGCGTAACTGAAACGACTCTTTGCATGAAAGCACTTGTATTTCTTGATACGATATGTTGTAAATTTGTAATAATCTGTGCTCCGATAACAATAGGATCAATCGTTTCTTCTGGACGTGCTGCATGTCCTCCTTTGCCTTGAATCTCAACTGTAAATACGTCTGGAG
This sequence comes from Bacillus sp. ok061, assembly GCF_900108285.1. NCBI lineage: Bacteria > Bacillati > Bacillota > Bacilli > Caryophanales > Bacillaceae > Bacillus > Bacillus sp. ok061. The sequence continues at coordinate 47,894 of NZ_FNUW01000003.1, forward strand.
CTGCCATCATTGGCCCATACGCAATGCCTATCTTTCCGCTCTCCAATCCAGACATAACATGTAAACCTATTACATAATCAACACCGTCCATAACGCCCGCCTCGACCATTTCTTGTCCACCACCAGGGTATACTTCTTCTGCATGCTGAAAGAATAGACGAATTTCCCCTACAAACTCTTCCTTCATATTTGATAACACCTCTGCTGTACTTAATAAAATAGCTGCATGAGCATCGTGCCCACATGCATGCATCACTCCTTTATTTACAGACGTATAAGATTTCCTTGTCTCCTCTTGGATTGGTAAAGCATCTATATCAGCTCGAATCGCAATCACTTTCCCTTGCTTCACGCCTCTTTTAATTGCTAGTACACTATACTTCGTCGGTCTCGTTACTTCAAAAGAAGAAAACGAGCATAATGTATCATATATAAATTTCGAAGTTTCTTTTTCATGAAATGATAATTCCGGATACTTGTGGAAATGTCGTCTCCATTTTATAATGTTTTCTTCTGAAATAAGATCCTTCCAAACCCTCTTCATTAGAGATTCCTCCTTTTAAGAAACTTTAGGAATTCATACATTAACTATGAAAAAATGCAAACAAATATTGCATTTCTATACATTCTCTCAGGGCAATTTTATACATTCACACAATCCACTTCCTATTTACATATCAAACCCATTACAAATTCATGCTGAATGTAATATAATTGCTAAGTTAGGGATTTTCTTTTTTAGTATTTAGTGCTAATATCAGAAAAGAGCCTTTTGACTTATTTTTACCTAAAATGTGGGATTTTGTTTTTTTCACAATAATGTAGGACATGATACCTACAAAGAGCTATTATTTCATTAAGAGAGGGAAAGACATGGAAAGATTAAAAGAGATATGGTCTCGACCACTCACACAATGGATTGCAAAGACGGTTTATTACCTTGCAATTTTATTTGCATTACTTTGGTTGTATGGATTCCATGATACAAACACAAGTACATTTATTTACAATGAATTCTAGGGTGGGAACGTTATGAAGTTATTAGAACTAATTGAAAAGTGGGCTATTGAAACGCCTGATCAAACTGCTTTTGTTTGGCGAGATGCGAAAATTACGTACAAACAATTAAAGGAAGATTCTGATGCGTTAGCACATTGGATTTCTTCTGCGTATCCAGATGATCGTTCACCAATTATGGTGTATGGCCATATGCAACCTGAAATGATTATTAACTTTTTAGGATGTGTAAAAGCTGGACATGCTTATATTCCTGTAGATTTATCTATCCCAGCTGATCGTGTACAACGTATCGCTGAAAATTCTGGTGCGAAATTACTTTTATCGGCAGCAGCAGTAACTGTAACTGATTTACCAGTTCGCATCGTAAGTGAAGACAACTTAAAAGATATTTTCTTTACTCATAAAGGGAACACTCCAAATCCTGAACATGCGGTAAAAGGTGATGAGAACTTCTACATTATTTACACATCAGGAAGCACAGGTAATCCGAAAGGGGTTCAGATTACTTATAACTGCCTTGTTAGCTTTACAAAATGGGCTGTAGAAGATTTCAACTTACAAACAGGGCAAGTATTCTTAAACCAAGCACCTTTCTCATTCGATTTATCTGTCATGGATATTTACCCATCATTAGTAACAGGTGGTACACTTTGGGCAATCGATAAAGATATGATTGCGCGTCCAAAAGACTTGTTTGCTTCTTTAGAGCAATCGGATATACAAGTATGGACTTCCACACCTTCTTTCGCTGAAATGTGTTTAATGGAAGCATCCTTCTCTGAGAGTATGCTACCGAACATGAAAACATTCTTATTCTGCGGTGAAGTATTACCAAATGAAGTAGCTAGAAAATTAATTGAGCGTTTCCCAAATGCAACAATTATGAATACGTACGGTCCAACAGAAGCTACTGTCGCTGTAACAGGTATTCACGTTACAGAAGAAGTACTTGATCAATACAAATCACTTCCAGTTGGCTATTGTAAATCAGACTGTCGCCTTCTTATTATGAAAGAAGATGGCACGATTGCACCTGATGGTGAAAAAGGTGAAATCGTAATTGTCGGTCCAAGCGTAAGCGTTGGATATTTAGGAAGCCCTGAATTAACAGAAAAAGCATTTACTATGATTGACGGTGAGCGCGCCTATAAAACAGGCGATGCTGGCTATGTAGAAAATGGTCTTCTATTCTATAATGGTCGTCTTGATTTCCAAATTAAGCTGCATGGTTATCGAATGGAATTAGAAGAAATTGAGCATCACCTTCGTGCGTGTTCTTACGTAGAGGGAGCAGTTATCGTTCCAATTAAAAAAGGTGAGAAATACGATTATTTATTAGCGGTTGTTGTTCCTGGAGAGCATTCGTTTGAAAAAGAATTCAAATTAACATCTGCAATCAAAAAAGAACTCAATGAGCGATTACCAAACTACATGATTCCACGTAAATTCATGTATCAATCTTCTATTCCAATGACACCAAATGGAAAGGTAGATCGCAAAAAATTATTGAGTGAGGTTACAGCATGACCGCATATGGATCATTTTATTTTTTCGCTATAGTGGGCATTTTATTAATACCTACTATCATAGCTGGATTAAAAGGTAAAATGTTGCGTAAATATAATGCCGTTTTAACATTAGTCATGCTTGCTATTATCTTCTCAGATAAACCAAAGCAAGCAATGATGTTAGCTGCATTTATTATTTGGCAATATGCCCTTATTAAAGGCTATTTAATTTTAAGAAAGCAAAATAATAGTACATTCACATTTTGCATAGCTGTTATTTTATCGATTTTGCCTCTTATTTTGGCAAAAATCGCACCCTTTGCATCGTTATTACCTGAGTTAAAACTTGTTGTTTTTCTAGGTATATCTTACGTAACATTCAGAGCAGTTCAAATGGTATTTGAAGTTCGTGATGGTTTAATTAAAGAGCTTTCTTTCTTTAACTTCTGGGAATTCGTTTTATTCTTCCCTGCAATTTCAACAGGACCTATCGATCGTTACAGAAGATTCCAAAAAGATATTCAAAAGCCACCTAGCGCTGAAGAATATCAAAATTTACTATATACAGGACTAAATCGTATTTTCCAAGGTTTCTTGTATAAATTTATTATTGCTTACTTAATAAAGCAATATTGTATGGATCCAGCATTCGCTCAACACGATACAATCTTTTCAAATATGATTTACATGTATAGCTATAGCTTATATCTATTCTTTGATTTTGCTGGTTATAGCTCTTTTGTAATTGGTGTAAGTTATATGATGGGAATTAAAACGCCAGAAAACTTTAATAAGCCATTCCTTAGTCGTAATATTAAAGACTTCTGGAACCGCTGGCACATGAGTTTATCATTCTGGTTCCGTGATTTTATTTACATGCGTTTCGTCTTTTTTGCAACGAAGAAAAAGTTAATTAAGAACCGTTACACAATTTCATATATCGGTGCATTTTTAAACTTTTTCATTATGGGAATTTGGCATATCCAAGGAAGCGCTGTTGCGCAGTATATTATTTATGGTCTATATCATGCCGCACTGTTTATTTTATTCGATATTTTCGAACGAAAAAACAAAAAGCATAAGTTTTGGCCAAACAATAAATTCACACGCATCCTTGCGATTGTAATTACGTTCCACGTTGTATGTTTCGGTTTCCTAATCTTCTCTGGACACCTTAACAGATACTTTTAATGCACCCTTCTTATTCCATTAAGAAGTTGCACATATAATAATTTCGGATATAAAGGAGATTTTAAAAATGGCAGAATTCAAAGAGCAAGTATTAGATATTTTAGAAGAAGTATGTGAAAACGATATTGTGAAAGAAAACTTAGATGTTCAATTATTTGAAGAAGGTATCCTTGATTCTTTCGCTGTAGTATCTTTATTAGTTGAATTCCAAGAGCGTTTAGATATTGAAGTTTCTATTTCTGATTTTGACCGTGACGAGTGGGCTACACCAAACATGGTTATTAAGAAGTTGGAAGAAATCCGATGAACAAAGCAAAATTTGGTCCGATGCTTTTAGCATTGGCCCTTTTTGCTGTATTCTTACTTATTCCAACGCGCTTCCTACTTCCACTTTTAAGTGATGAAAAAGTAGAACAAGCTGCTACTTCTTTAAAAGAAGAAAAAATTCAAAGTATGATTTTACAGCAAAAGATGTTAGCAAATCCAAAATATCTTCCGATGTACGGTTCATCGGAATTCGCACGTATGGATGCTTTCCATCCATCTAATTATTTTAAAGTAAAGCCTGAAGGATTTACGCCATTCCTTCTTGGACGCGGCGGAACACAAGATCTTGTACATGTGTTAAACTTCGCATCTACAATGGATCAATTGAAAGATAAGAAAATGGTATTCGTTCTTTCTCCGCAATGGTTTGTACCACAAGGTATTGATGAAACGCACTTTGCACCTAACTTTTCAAAACAACAAGGTTACCACTTCATTTTCAACAATGATTTACAACCTGAAATGAAAAAACAAATTGCAAAGCGTTTATTAAACTTTGAGATTGTAAAAAAAGAAACTTTATTAAAAATTTCGCTTGAAGGTATCGCTTATGATGATACGAAGTATAAAGTAAAAGCACTTGCAGCTAAACCTTTCGCTTATATTTACCGTAACATTTTAGATCGTAAAGATTTATTTACAGCCATGTTTAATATTAAACCCCACAAAGAGAAGCTCGATCCTTCATTAAAACAAATGAACTGGGAAGAAGCTCGTAAACATGCGGATCAAACAGGTGCAACAGAATCTGGATCTAATGAATATGGTATCGAAGATGGTTACTTCAATAGCAAAATTAAGAAAAAATTAAAGCAACGTGAAGGTTACTTAAAAAATGATGCTTACGACCAATCGCCAGAATATGAAGATTTACAAATTGTACTTGATTTATTAAAACAATCTGGTGCAAAACCACTCTTCATTTCTGTTCCTGTAAAAGGTCCTTGGTACGACTACGCTGGCTTCCCGAAAGAACGCCGCGAAGCATACTATAAGAAAGTTCATGAGCAAATTGAAAAAGCTGGTTATCCAATTGCCGACTTCTCAAATCATGAATACGATAAATACTTCTTAAAAGATCATATGCACTTAGGTTGGAAGGGCTGGGTTTACATCGACGAAGCCATCCAACAATTTTATAAAGCAAATTAATGAAAAGACCGCTTGAATTACTCAAGTGGTCTTTTTGTATATATTTTGTAATTGTTCGATTGCATTCTCCGCTTCTTTCATAACTCGCTCCACTACATGCTGAGCTGATTCGATTCGTGCCAACGATGCTGCCTGTCCTGCCCAAAGTGACATATATTCTTCCTTATTTTGCTTCGCTGCCTCTTGGCGTATTTTAGAAGTTAATACGTTTTGCACTGGATACATCGGAAGCCCTTCTTCTTTTCCTTCATGTCTCTCTATAAATTCATTACGGATACCCCGTGCATATTTCCCGGAAAACGCACGAGTTACAGTTGTGCTCGTATCTGTACTATATAAAATCGCTTCTTTATACACATCGTGCGTAATACTCTCTTCACTTATTAAAAAGGCGGATCCCATTTGAACACCTTCTGCTCCTAGTGCCAATGCCGCAACAAGCCCTTGCCCGTTCATTACACCACCTGCTGCAACAATCGGGATATCCGGAACTGCTCCTACTAACTGAGGTATTAACGCAAAGGTACCGATCATAGCATCTCGTTCTTTCCCAATAAACGTTCCTCTATGCCCTCCGGCTTCGCTACCTTGCCCGACAATAATATCTACTCCTAGCTCGGCAAGTACTTTCGCTTCCTTCACATGGGTAGCTGTTCCGATAACTTTTATTCCACTTCTTTTCAAATCATTTATTTCTTCTTTTTCTAACGTTTGAAATGCAAAACTAACGACCGGTACTTTTTCATCTAATAGCACTTGTAATTGTTCCTTATAGCTTTTTGGAAGCTTTAACGTCCCTTCTACTTCTATACCTAATTCTCTATTCACTCCACTTAGTAATACTTTCGCCTCATTTACCTTCTCTTCTTCTATTTGTATCTCTTTCGTTACAAGTAAATTAACACCGAAAGGCTTATCTGTTAGTTCTCTTATTCTATAAATTGCTTCACGAATTTGTTCTGGGCTCATATAGCCCGCTCCAAGCATCCCTAACCCTCCGCTATTACTTACTGCTGCAACAAGTTCTGGCGACGTAATCGCGCCTGCCATACCGGCTTGAACGACGGGATACTCAATTTTTAATATGTCTGTTACTCGACTTGTAAACATCATTTTCCCTCCTATTTCCCTTATATCTTCTTTATTTGATAAGCTTTCCCCTGCTTTTGCAAGGGTTGAACTTCATATGAAGCGAATATATTGAAAGAGAAGGAGGCTGAGCTTAATGATTTATCCAAATGCATTAAAACAAGGTGATACAGTAATGATTATTGCACCATCTGGTCCACCTACAATCGAAAATGTATTAAAAGGTGTGAATATATTACAAAAGATGGGGTTATCTGTAATAATCGGGAAGAGTGTTTACGAGAAATATGGATTTTTAGCCGGAAGTGATCAGGTTCGGCTTGACGATATACATGAAGCATTTACAAATAATGAAGTAAAGGCAATTTTTTGTGCACGAGGTGGTTATGGAAGTGCTCGTCTTCTTCCTCACATTCAATATGAAGTTATTAGGCAGAATCCAAAAATCTTTTGGGGATATAGCGATATTACAGCTTTGCATACTGCTGTTTCACGTTATGCAAAGCTTATAACATTTCATGGTCCGATGATTGAAGAACTAGGAAAAGGTATTGATTCCCTATCTTTCTCCTCTTTCAATCAGCTATTCCATCCGTATTCAACCATTTTATCTGCATCAGAATGTATCGTGCCTAGCTCTCACAGTAAAGTTACAGGTACGTTAGTTGGAGGAAATTTAGCTGTGTTAACGAGTATAATTGGCTCGCCCTACGAGATAAATACGGACAATACACTTTTATTACTTGAAGACATTGGTGAAGAACCGTACCGCATTGACCGTATGTTAAATCAGCTACTTTTATCTGGAAAGTTTAATGAATGCATGGGCGTTATTTTCACAAGTTGTCACGACTGCCCCCCTTCAAAGCCATCTCAATCATTGCAAACAATATTATATGAATATTTCACGCCATATCATATACCTGTCCTATTCGGTTTACCAATTGGACATATAAGTCCAAACATCGGTATTCCACTTGGAGCTACAGCAACAATAAACACAAATAATAAAACAGTCTCTATTTCTTCCGGTATAGCCACTCCATGTTCAAATTAAAAAGGAAAAGCGATTACGCTTTTCCTTTTACTTATAATAATTAAAAATTCGTCCAGATGCGATATCTGCAATTTCTTCTGGAACAAATGTTTTACTTATATCAGTGCCAACATTTAATACAGCTGTAGCATCTTTCTCAATGCTACCAAATAACTCTTTCCCACGTATCGTAATAAGGGGCGTTCCTTCTGGCAACACATCTTTTACAAATTTCATTTGTGTAAAGAACGGAACGATCCATCTACCCTCTCCTTGGAAATGACGCAAACGAAGTATTCCTTCTGCTGCCCCGTCCTCTGCTTCTAGTGAACCAGCAACATAAAACTCAGTAGATAAGAGCAGTTCATAAAATTCCTTTTGCTTCTGTTTATCATCCCCTGCTACAACAAGTACTTCTTCTATTCTCTTTACCGGAATTTGCTCCATATGATGCCACCCCTATTTCAAAATGATTGTACTTAGATTATACGAAATATTCTTATTTTTTTCTATATAATTCGCAATTATTTTTTTAAAATAATTTTAATGCTTCTTTTGTCGTCACAATCGTAGCAAACTCTTCATGTAAATTTACAAGCGTCATATTGTGAATATCTTCTGCACTATACTCTTTACCATCTAAACCTTTACGGTTAAAAGTAGCCGTTGCATCACTCACTAAATACGTTGTAAATCCTAAATTCCCTGCCATTCGTGTCGTAGTTTCCACGCAATGATTTGTCGTTAATCCCACAACTACTACTGCATTACATTTCTTCTCTCTTAATTGCTCTTCTAAATTTGTCCCAATGAACGCGCTATTAACGAACTTCTGAATAACCACTTCACCAGGTAGTGGTTGCACTTCTTCTTTAAAGTTTACCGTTTCCGCTCTCTCATAAAACATTGACTGAGCATTTTCTTTATTTACATGTTGAATATGAAAAACTGATTGTTTCCTTTTTCTCCATTCTTCTAACAAAATTCTCATATTTTCTTCAGCAAAAATATTATTTCTCTCGCCCCAATCTGGTAATTGAAATGCCTTTTGTACATCGATTATGATAAGTGCTATTTGATTTGTCATCATTTCCCCCTTAATTTGGCTGTAATTGAAATAGAAAACCAAGTTGTTGTGACGCAGTAATAAAGCAAACATAGGCGCAAAGCTCTACAATTTCTTTTTCTGTCCAATATTGTTTTAATACGTGAAACATAGTATCATCTATCGCTTTTCGGTCATGAACAAATGTATGCGCAAAAGTAACGGCTACACCTATCTCCTCTGCCTTTTGCACACCTTCAGGTCTTCCCTTTGCCATACAGTATGGACATTCATTCCCATACGCTAATGTTCTTCTCACTTGCTCCTTCAACTCTGCTGAAAGAGTTCCTTTATTGTACAGTGTATCCTCTAACGTACTCCACGAATGTAATATATCCGAATTATGCCCTAATAACTTTTGAAACTTTGTATCTCCTACATTTGATAATGAAATTCTCTCCATCATTTCCCCTCCTATTTCCTTCTGTTTTATTGTAAAATAAATAACGTTCACTTTACATTTCATATGAATCTTAATTTATATTTTTCCTTTACAAAAATCATTATTTTACTGGAGGTATATTTACAAATGCAACTAGACCGTGTTGATCGAAAAATTTTAAATGAATTATATAATGATAGTCGCCTTTCTATGCGTGAATTGGCGAAACGAGTAAACTTATCTGCTCCGTCTACTGCAGAACGTGTTCGTAAACTTGAAAGTGAAGGCGTTATTCAAAAATATACAATCGATATCGACTATAAAAAAGCAGGGCTAGTTTTAGATTGTATTTTAGAAATCACTTTAAAAAATGGTGATACAACACGTATGCAACAGTTTATTCAGTCTTATCCATCTGCAAGTTTTTGTTACCGAGTAACAGGAAGCTTATGCTACATTGTAAAAATTTCTGTTCCTTCACTCGTTGAACTTGAAGAATTTATCAATGATGTTTCTTCATATGCAACGACAGTTTCTCATATCGTATTATCAGAAGTATCTCTTACTCCTGATATTGAACATATCTTCCCAGAAAATTAATTTATTTTTATTCATAAAATATAAAAAAACCCCTTACATTAAGAATAAAAATAATATATCATGTATTAAAATACATAAAGTTCGAGAAAGGGGCCTTACATTGAAAATCTGGTTTTATGAAAAAACGGCACAATTAGATGACTTACTTGGTATTTGGGACAATGTTCCAACCATCCCGCGAATTGGTGAAAAAGTGGAGATTTTAAAGACGGTCCGCACTGTTACAGATATTAAATATGTAAAGAACGGTAATAATTTTCGTGTGGAAATTATTACAAATTAAAAAGCAGCTCCTAAGGAGCTACTTTTTAATTATCTATTATGTGCTTTCTTTATAATGATTTTATCTTCTTCCACAGATACTGTTACATAATCATTTTCTTCTAACCGAAGCTTATTTACAACCTCATCTGGTAACTCTATAGCCATCAATCTATCGGTTATGATCACTTGACTATACACTTCATTTTCTTGTGATGCACTCACTACTTTTAGCTCATTTATAAACCGTACTGGTGGCACGCCAACTTCTTTTACTGTACGCCATTGTTTCCAAATGTAAGGAATTAACCAAAGTAATCCGACAATCGTAAGACCGATACCAATCCATAAATTACTTTGCGCTTGTAATTCAGTAATTGAGATTGTACCACTTTCTTCTCCACCGAAAAATTGCATACTTGTTGCAATCAAATTATTTAGAGCGTGCACAGCTATATTCGTCCATATATTTTTTGTGTTTATGTATAAAAGACACATAACGACACCAAACATGAACGCACCAATAACATCAAAATGTCCTAGGCCAAAAATAATTGAAGATATAATTACAGCTTTTTTAATTCCCCATTTATAAGCCATTCGCTGTAAGAAAAATCCCCTAAAAATAACCTCTTCCATAATAGGCGCTAACACACATGCTGAAATGAAAGTAAATATCGTCATATATATGTTACTCGTATTAATAACATTTCCGTCTTCTAACATAGTAACTAAGAAATTCGGTAACGTATGTGCTAATATGTAAAATTGAATCTGAGATATGCCAACCGAAAAAATCATTCCCATTATCGTTGCTAATACAATTAATCCCCAAGGTAAACGTCCTGGCTTATCAAAAAAACTGTTAAATACAACATTATTTTTATTTGTTTTTACGTATAGCCAAAGTAACGGAAATACAAAAAATACAGTTATTTGTGAAATAACCTCCATCGTATTCTCAGAAACATTTGCTAGACCTAATGGAATCATTGTAAGGAACACCCCTATAATCATCCATCCAAAAAAACTACGTAGTCTTATACGTGAAAATGCATAGTGCACATGAAACACCCCCAAAGATAGTAAAAAATAAAGTAAAACTTGAATCAATATTTTATAGGCGTCCTTTCCTTATAAATAATTGGATAACTAAATTACAATATGAATCTAGTTGAAATTCTTCCTATTTTTCTCAAATCATTTCAAACAGCATATCTCTTAAAATACCATATCTCTGTTCTTCAAGTTGCAATCTAAGAGAAATTTATGTAATAAAAATCCCCGTTTTTACAAGCGGGGATTTCTTTTATTATAATACGTCACGTTTTTGGAATAATGCACTTGAAGCTACAAGTAACACAACAAAGTATGCAACTACAAGTAATAATGAAGTTGTAAACGTAAATTCTGTAAATGTAGGTTCTACTCCACCACTAATTAATTTATTACTGTCGTAAGCTCTTAAATCCAAATGGAAGAATACTACAAACTTCGCTACACCTTTTGCAAACATCATTAGTGCCATATTAATTGCTCCTTGTAAGAATAATAGGAACATCGTAATAATTAATGGTAATACAGACTTTCTAAATACGTTTGCTAAGAAAAATGCAAGTGTTGCAAAGAAAAATGGCGATAGCAACTGATATAATATTGTTTTCAAAACAATTCCTAACGTTAATTCAGTTTTACTACCGTCCATTACAATTAATCCAATAATCATGGCAATTAACATACTAGCAAATACAATAAATAACATCGTTAATAACACTGTAATATATTTAGAAAATAAAACTGTCATTCGTTTTCTTGGACGAATTAATAATTGTTTAATCGTTCCTTTTTGGAATTCATCTGTAATTGTACGAGAAGCTGTTGTAATTCCAAAAATCGTTGTGAATATCATAATTAAGCCGATATCTGAACTTACAAAATCTAAGTAAGATCCACTTAAACTACCAGCTTCACCCCATTTCGCCAGTACTACAGCTCCTAAAATCTCCAATAAAGCAATGACACTAATTAAAATATACATACCTTTTTTCGCATGTAATTTTAAAAATTCATTTTGAATTAATTTAAACATTACGCTTTCACTCCCCCAGTAATCGCTAAGAACTCATCCTCTAACGTTTTATTTTGAACAGTAACTCCGTATACAAGCACCTCAGCATGAACAAGTTTTTTGACAAGTTGCGGAATGTTTTCTTTTGTTACAGATGCTACAATCACATTCCCTTTTGCTTTACCTTTAATAATTTCATTCGCTTTCTGAACTTCATCTACTTCAAACGCTACAACGACTGCCTCATCATGTTTCACTTTTTCATGTAAGTTGTACTCTTGTACAAACTCACCTTGTTTAATAATAACAACGCGATCACACATTAATTCAATTTCACTCAATAAGTGACTTGATACGATTACAGCAATATTCTCTTCTTTCGCTAAACGTTGTAAATAATCACGAATTTGGCGAATACCAGCTGGATCTAATCCATTTGTCGGCTCATCTAAAATTAAGATTTTTGGCTGATGAAGTAATGCCTGTGCAATTCCTAAACGTTGTTTCATACCAAGTGAATATGTTTTCACCTTTTTATGAATTGCATGCTCTAATTCAACAAGCTTTACAATCTCAGCAATACGCTCTTTACTAATCGGTGTAATGGCCATGTTCGCAAAATGCTTTAAGTTTTGCATTCCTGTCATATAATCATATAGTTCAGGATTTTCTACAATCGCTCCAATTTGCTCTAGTGCCTTTTCACGCTCCGAGCGAATACTATGTCCACAAATTGTAATATCGCCTTCTGTCATTGAAATAAGACCTGTCATCATACGGATCGTCGTCGTCTTACCGCTACCGTTCGGTCCAAGGAATCCGTATACTTCTCCTTCACGAACCTCAAATGATAAACCACGAATAATTTCCGTTCCACCAATCTTTTTTCGAACATTCTCTAATTTTACTACTACGTTTCCCAATGCTGATTCCTCCTTTAGACTTCTAGTTTTTTATCGATAATATAAGCAATTACATATATTATTAGAGCACTAACCATTACCATGAAACTTATATTAAAAATATTAAATCCATTTTCTTGAAACATATTAATAAACAGACTCTTGCTTTCACTATGATATTCTACTCTTCGCAATACTTGGAAAGCTGGAGCTAATTTTCCTAGCAAAGTTGTCGCTAAAGTAATTGCGATATTTATTACTAGAAAAATAATAACGATTAGTATATTTTGCGCTTTTTTCTTTTTAACAAGTAACTTAACTAAAGTAATCACTAATATAATTTGTAACACACTAAACAAAAATTCAAATAAATCGCTTATTGTATATATTAAATTGTTTATTATGCCCATTTGCATAATCTCTTTTGCCTCTATATATACAGAAGTCGTAGGAAAAGCTAATACATAACTTACGTAGAAAAGAATTCCACATATCCCATACCATATAGCCATTGCGATAAATGAGAAAATAAGCATAGAAATTACATATTGTTTCCCAGATATTGCTGTAAGTCGTAACATTGGATTAGTTAGTAAGCGTGAATATGATTTCATTGTTTGTATAAACATATAAACAACATAAAAGAAAAATATAATCATAATGATTCCAAATATGCCCTCTTGTCTACTGATAGCCGCATCACTTTTTCTTACAATCATTTGTGAAAATAACACAGCTTCAATTAGCACAAAGAGTAAAAAAGTAACAATATATCTTTTCTTATTTACATTCCATAAATAGGAAAGTACTGACTTCACTTACTAAACACCTCCTTAAACAATTCATGAACCGCTTTTCCTCTCTGAAAACGAATTTCTTCTACATTTTCATATAGAACCATTTCTCCATCTTTTAAAAAGATCACTTCATCAAAAATATTTTCAATTTCATTTATTAAGTGAGTGGAAATTAATATCGTACAATCTTCTCTATAGAACTGTAGAATTAGATTCAATACATGTTCTCTAGAAAGAGGATCTATCCCGCCCAATGGCTCATCCAGTACGTATAGTTTCGCTTTTCGAGAAAACGTTAAAATAATCTGCAGCTTCTCAACCATACCTTTTGACAATGCTGTAATTTTTTCTTCTAACGGTATTTTAAATTCTGCAATCGTATCTACCGCTTTTTGAATATCGAAGTCTTTATAAAAATCTCGGTAGAAAAATAAAGCGTCTTTTATAGTCATCCAATCATCAAAGACTGGCTTATCGGACATAAATGAAACGATTTCTTTCGTCTGTAATCCTACCTTTTTACCGTCTATTGTAATACTACCTTCAGAAGGGTGTTGCAAACCTGCAATTATTTTCAATAACGTCGTTTTCCCGCTCCCGTTATCTCCAACAAGCCCAACGATTTTCCCTTCCGTAATCTCTATGTTTAATTCACGGATCACTGCTTTTAATCCGTATCTCTTCCATAAGTTTTCTATTTTTAATAGCTCTGTCATTGGCTCTCCTCCCTCTTATCATGTAATGAAGAACGAAGAATTGTAAGAATTTCTTCTTCTGAAAAACCTAAATTGTCCATTCCATCTATAAAAGAATGAAGTAATTCTTTCGCCATCTCTTTTCGCAGCTCCATAATTTTCTCCCCTTCATTCGTTACATACCGGCCCATTCCTCTACGTGTTACAACAACTCCATCCCGTTCTAGCTCTTGAAATGTACGCTGAATCGTATTTGGATTCACTTGTAATTCACTGGCTAATTCACGGACAGAGGGAATTTTATCGCCAGGCAATAAATGTCCTGTTACGATCTCTTTTTTTATGTATTCCATTACCTGAATGTAAATTGGTGTATTTGGAGAAAACTCTATTTTCATTTCTTCCCTCCTTTTGTATCGGTGTACTAGTTAAATAATACACCGATACAAAAAGTTTGTAAATACCCATTTAATTACAAAAAAGTTCTATCCGTTAACTGAATAGAACTTCCAAAATATTAATCACTATACAAAAATAATAGTGTTATGTAAACAAAATTATAAAGAAAAGCTGTCTTATCAATCAATAAGACAGCTTTTCTTTATAATCCTATATTAAAAGTTAAACACGAAGTCATCGTCAGCTAACTTTTCAACGTTCGTTGCTTTTACGTAACCATTTCCTTTTACAGAGAAGAAATCATGGTTTTTCGTATCTGTACGTAAACCATTTAAAACGATTGGGTTAATTTCTTCTTCTTCAAACTTCGGCTCAAGTCCTAAGTTCATAAGCCCTTTATTCGCATTGTAACGAACGAAACGATTTACATCTTCTACAAGACCGATAGAAGTGTAAATTTCTTCTGTATAGGCCATTTCAATTTCATATAGTTCCATTAATAACTCTTTTGTTTCCTTCTGCACTTCTTGTTGCTCTTCTGCAGAAAGTTCTGCGAAGATTTGTTGTGCTAAAATACCGACGAATACGCCGTGAATTGACTCATCACGAATTATCAAGTTGATAATCTCACCACTTGCTGTTAGTTTTCCTTGACCAGCTAAGTAAAGCGGATAGAAGAATCCACTATAGAATAAGTAACTTTCTAAGAACACACTTGCTACCATTGCCATATATAGCTCTTTTTTCGTCACTTCAGGCTTTAACAAACGACGATAATAACCAGTAATAATACCGGCCTTTTTCTCAAGTAATGGATGATTGTCTACCCAGTCAAAAATATCATCAATTTCTTCTTCTGTAGCTAATGTTGTGAAAATGTGACTATAACTTTTCGCATGTACTTCTTCCATAGCTCCCATGAAAGCTAATACACTTTTCGCTTGTAAATTTTCAAGATGAACAAGTACAAGAGGCATACCTTCGCCGCCTTGTTTCGTATCTAAAAGTGTTAAACCACCTAATACACGCTTATAAGCAATCTGCTCTTCTTTTGATAATTGTGCCCAAGTATTTTTGTCAGAAGATACCGCGATTTCTTCTTCTGTCCAAAACTGAGCGATATTTTGCTTCCAAAACATTAAACTAAAATCATCTTCTTTTTTGTTCCAGTTTACCGCACGCATTAAATCGCCCCTTCTCTAAATATGATAACTAAGCATGAGCAGGGTTCAGAAAACCCTGCTCATCATGTCTCACTTTTTATATTAAACGGTACAAGCCACACACTCTTCCACACTTAATTTACGTGTTCTCGTATAATACAGACTCTTTAAGCCTTTTTTATGTGCATAGATGTAGTAACGTGCTAATTCACGTGTTGAAATATCACTATTAACGTAAAGAATTGTACTAATTCCTTGGTCAATATGTTCTTGAATTTCTGCGATTAAATCAATTAATTTAAACTGATTCATATCGTAAGAAGATTTATAGTACCAGAACGTATCTTTTGATAAATACGGCATTGGATAATATGTTGTCGCATTCGCATATGTTCTTGATTCGATTTGACTTACGATCGGCATTACGCTTGAAGTTGCATTTTGAACGTAACTGATTGATTGTGTTGGAGCAATGGCAAGACGATATGAGTTATATAAACCATTCTTCTGCACTTGCTCTTTTAAACTTGTCCAATCTTCTTTTGTTGGAATATGAATTCCTTCAAATAGTTGCTGAACTTTTTCAGTTACTGGGCTGTAATCTGTCGTTTCATACTTTTCAAAGTATGTGCCATTCGCATAATCAGATTTATCGAAGTCTTTAAATGTCTCGCCTTTTTCTGTAGCGATTTCCATACTTTTCTCAATAGAGTAGTAATTTAACATCATAAAGAATGTACGAGCAAACTCTTTCGCTTCTGCACTTTCATAAGCGATTTTATTTTTTGCTAAATATCCGTGTAAGTTCATTGCTCCAAGTCCAACTGAATGAAGCTCATCATTTGCTTTTTTCACAGTTGGTGCATTCGGAATGATCGTCATATCAGAAACAGCTGTTAAAGCTTCCATTCCTGCATGAACCGCTTCACGAATTTCTTTATTTTCCATTACGTTTACAATATTTAACGATCCTAAGTTACAGTTAATATCACGACGGATAATGTCATCTGTACCGTAATCATTTATTTCTGAAGTTTCTTGAAGCTGGAAGATTTCTGTACATAAGTTCGACATCTTCACAGTTCCAATATCCTTCAATGGATGTTGATTATTTGCATTTGATTTAAACATTAAGTATGGGTAACCAGACTCAAGCTGAATCATAGCGATTTTAATAAGCATATCACGTGCACTAATATCTAGTGGCTTCTTCTTCACTTTCGGATTGCTCATTAATTCATCGTACATTTCATCAATGTCAATATCATCTAAATGCTTGCCATATTCTTTATAAACCGTATAAGGCGCGAAAACATGGAAAGGTTCGTTTTTCTCAGCAAGCTCAAAGAACTTACTTGGAACGATAATTCCGATTGATAGAGACTGAATACGGCTCTTCTCATCGGCATTTATTTTTTTTGTATCAAGGAATTCAATAATATCCCAATGGAAAATGTTTAAATATACTGCGCCGGCACCTTTTCGTTGGCCAAGCTGATTCGCATATGAAAACGAATCTTCAAGCAATTTCATAACAGGCACTACACCACTTGCAGCGTTATCAATACCTTTAATTTGCTCACCACGTGCGCGTAGTTTAGATAAGTTTAAAGCTACTCCCCCGCCGATTTTCGATAATTGCATCGCAGTATTAATGTTAAAGCCGATTGAATTTAAGCTATCGTCCATCTCTAACAAGAAACAAGACACCATTTCTCCTCTTCTGCTTCTTCCCGCATTTAAAAAGGTTGGTGTCGCTGGTTGGTAGTTTTGTTTTACAATCATGCTTGCGAATTGTCTTGCCTTCGAAACATCACCGCGTCCTAAGTATAATGAAACAATTGCTACACGATCTTCATAGCTTTCTAAGTATTGTTTTTGATCATTCGTTTTTAACGCATAATCTTTGTAGAACTTAGATGCTGCCATATAAGATTGGAACTCGAAGTTTTCACCATAAGCGATGTTATATACTTCCTCTACTTCCTCCAAGCTATACTCGTCCAGAACGTTGTAATAGTAATCATGTTCTTTCATATACTCCATTCGCTCTGCCACGCTATTAAAAGGAACGGTATTCTCTCTAGCTTCTTCCATAAAGACTTCTAATGCCTCTTTATCTTTATGAAGCTGATAAAAACCGTCCTGCATTTGCGTGATTTCATTATTCAGTTCAATGTGTCGCAATCTCCCGCACCCTTTCCTTAAAATATTCTACATCGTTATTTGTTCCAGATAACTCAAATTTTGATACAATAGGCACTTCATATTTAGTAGAAATCTTGTCAGCACTTGCACCGAACATGTCTCCCCAGTTACGATTTCCGCTTGCAGATACGCCTTTTAATTTTTCATTATTGCGCTCTAAAAAGTCTAAAACACGTTCTGGTACATTGCCAAAACCTGTTGTATACGTAATAAGAATAAAGTCTTCATCTATTACTAGATCTTCATCAATTTGAACGGCCGGCATATTTAATTTGTGAATGAAACGCTTCACGTTTCCTGTCATAGAATCATATGCAACTAACATTTCCGACCCTCCCTCTCAAATCTATATTCTCTATATGTTGTTCTTGATTTCTCTATATATTGTATTACGTTTCAAAATAAGACACAAGATATATGTATAAATTCTTTCTTTTTTTAACTTTTACTTTTCGACATGATAGCCGTTTTTTTTCAATACAATGACTATGAAACAACATTCTAAAACTCATGTCAATAAAGTGCTTTTCAAAAAAGTTGTCAACGAATTTAACCTTATTTTTTAAAAAGTTAACAATATATTTTGTCATAAAACGTTAGATACTGAAGAAATATATTTCTCCAGCATCACGCAAAAAAGAACAGATATGAAACTATAATCTGCTCTAAAAAACGATTACATTTATCAAATCTACCTTATTAAATATATTATACATATACTTTCGTTTTTCGTTACATACTAAAAGATAACTATTATAGAAAAAGATTATTATTATGGAACTTCAATTTATTTATGAAAAGTTTATTCAGAGTGCTCAATACGCAAAATATCTTTTACAAATATGTGATGTGGATTTTCATCTTTATCAAGCATTGTACATACAGGAGCCTCTTCATCAAAGTATACAATCATTCCTTCTACGTACTGATATGTATGTTGAACTTGTACAGTTACTTTAATTTCTATCGCTTCTTCATATGCTCTTTTTATTTTCTGAAGCATTTTTGCTGAACATTTTCGTTTCTCTGGATACATAACCATTCCCATAAATCTATTGCCGGCTCTATCTTTCCACATATAATCCCAATGTGGTAAAATGCCTTGTTTAAAATCGCCCATAATTCCCCTCTCCTTTATCTTTTATTTATCCCGCATTAAACGTTCGATTGGTGTTGGCTACTAATCAGTGAGGGATGCCCTGCTGATCAAAATTCCCCTTTATGAACGTGGCGTTTCTGAATATGTATAAATCACTTGCCCGCCTCGCTGTGCGTTACCAATGAAATGCTTAAAGTCTTCTCTATTTACAACAACTTCTCTGAACGTATAAAATACATCTTTCGTAACAACATACTCCGTTATTTCACCATTTTTCAGCTGATCTAAAATTGTATTTGCTAATTCTTTATCCATGTATTTCACCTCTCTGCAATATTTTATTTTATCGTATATTCTATAGGTCAACAACTGTAAAATTATCCCGCTATTTGCAGGCGGTCCGATTGGTGTTGGCTACTAATCAGTCGTGGAATGAACAAAAAGTCTTACTGATTAACGTTTCATTTTATCTCGTTGTTATGCCATGATTTTATTTTCGTTATTTCGCAAACAATATCGTTTTACTATATGTCCACTAAATATCATATACTAACATAGCTACTTCTCTATATCAAACATTTCGGCATTCAATTATGCAAAGTTCAATACCACTATGCTACAATATACAAATAGAACTAGGAGGGATACTATGATTCGGAAAGCAAAAAAGACAGATGCAATGGCAATAGCTCCTTTATTGTATAATGCTCTGCATGAAATTGCTGAAAAAATCACAGGTAGCACAGTTAAAGCAGAAGTATTACTAGGACTTGAGACATGGTTCTCAAAAGAAAATAACCGTCTGAGCTACGAAAACTGTTTTGTCTATGAACAAGACGAGAGTGCAGTTGGAATTATTGTCGCTTATCACGGTAGTGAAGCAACACAGCTTGACGCACCAATCGTACATCACTTAAGAGAATTACATAAAGATGAATCAATTACGTTAGAAAAAGAAGCTGAGCTTGATGAGTATTACATTGATACATTATCAGTTTCAAGTGCACACGGCGGAAAAGGTATCGGTTCTAAATTAATTGAAGCTGCCGAAATCTATGCAACTGAAAAAGGGTATGAAAAAATCGCTTTACTTGTTAATTTAGAAAACACACGCGCCTATTCACTATACGAAAAGTTAGGTTATAAAAAAGATGAAATTGTTATGCTAGTAGGCGAACCTTATGCTCATCTCGTAAAAACATTAAACGTCAAAATTTCTATATCTTAAAAAGAAAGCACACGATTTATATAAATCGTGTGCTTTTATGTTAAATTCGTATTTAATATATTTCCATCCATCGCCTCGTGAAACGTATATGTTGTACATCCCCATGGCTTTCTATGCAAAACAGGAGAACCAGACCATCCCATTGCCCTCAGCTCCGTTCCAATCATCGAATTAAAATACTTATGACCTACAAGAGCAATACTTCCATGTACGAGAGCATAACGATGTAACAGGTAAGCCGCTTGCCTTGCCCTCTCTCTTATTTCCTTATAAGACTCAACATCTTTATGGTAGCCAAGTATCCATAATGTTCGTCCAATGAACATCCATACCTTAATTGTGCATTTCAACCACTTCGGAGCAAAAAAGCATGAAGGAACTTCAGCTTCTCTAAAAAGAGAATTTTGCATAAAAGATAAAGAATCCGTCAATTCAGCTGCTGATTGTACAGCACGCCTTTGATCACTTGTTAAGACAAATTTCGCTGCTTCAATTGCCTCTATTGTTTCTATCGGCATTTTAGCTTTTTGTATCATTGACTCGGAATCATACTGTTTCATCCATTCGTGAAATGAATTAATTGTCATCGGTTCTCTTATACGACCTAAACAACCATGACGAATAAAAGAAATCTTCATTCTTTTCACTCTCCATTCATCACTTACGAACTCTATTATGCACTAGTTCTAAATATCATACCACGCAAGAAAAGAAAGTTATATACCTTTACATCTCCCCACCACTATCATGTGTTATCGAAGCATGGATACCATCCATCCCATCAAAATATGTACTCGTATCATATTGACGAATCTTTTTTAAATGCATATAAGAAAATAAAAATAAAATTAAAGCTATAACACTCCCCACAAATTCAAACATCATTTTACCGCCTCTAATTTCTCCCACTTCAGCAGGTTATTCTACTTTTTCATTATACCTCGATATAAAGATTCCCGCATTTTTGCTATTTTTTTCAAATAACATGGATTTTCTACATATTTTCTTACAAAAAGTGAATATTTTTCGAATTTTCACTTTGGAAACATTTACAAAGTAGGAAATATGGTTCAAAATAGGAGGAAATAAAAAAACCCAAATTTATTCTTTTTTTGGGAAAACTGTAACAAGGAGAGTTGCTTATGCAGATCGCAGAAACTGGAGATATCATCGAATTTAAAGGTGGAATGCAAGGCCGTGTTCAAAAAGTAAATCAAAACTCTGTTATTGTTGATATAACAATTATGAAGAATTTTAGAGAACTAGATATGGAACCTCTTACAGTTGTAAGTCATAAAAACTATACTGTCATTAATCAAAATGCATAATATAATAAAAAGAAAGGGCCTGTATAGTATACAGGCCCTTTCTTTTTATTAACGATTATCAATTGTTTCCGGATATAGATCGTGGTTCATCATGCGGTAGTCAGCCATTTGTTCATACTTCGTCCCCGGGCGACCGTAGTTGCAGTATGGATCAATTGAAATGCCACCACGTGGTGTAAATTTCCCCCATACCTCAATGTAACGTGGATCCATTAATTTAATTAAATCGTTCATAATAACGTTCATGCAATCTTCGTGGAAATCACCATGATTGCGGAAACTAAATAAATACAACTTTAAAGATTTACTCTCTACCATTTTTTGCTCTGGAATATAGCTAATATAAATTGTTGCAAAATCTGGTTGTCCTGTTTTCGGACATAAACTTGTAAATTCAGGACAATTGAATTTTACAAAATAATCACGGTTTGGATGATTATTATCAAATACCTCTAATATTTCTGGGCTATATTCAAATAAATATTTTGTATTTTGATTTCCTAGTAATGTTACATCTTTTAAATCTTCATCTAATCTTCCTGTCATTTTAAACATCCCTTCTCGTTATACGCCGCGTTTATTTCCCCATACTAACGCATGAAGCTGGGGCAATACTTTTGCATCATTCATCTCTTTACAATTTACAGCTTTATCAATCAGCCACTCATACTTATCTAATAATTTTTTAATAAGCATCGCATCATCCACTGTTTTTGTATCATCGTTTCCTACTTGTAAGAAAAATGGTACATCTGGATAACGTTCGTGCATCTTAACTGCATATTCAAAATCATGATCATCGAATACTACTACTTTTAAACTAATATCTTTTCCTGCTAGTTTCTGAATAATAGCATCTAACTTCTGAAAATCTGTTTTCATCGTCGAACTTGGTGGTTTTGGAGAAATTGTTACTTCATCAATTTGAAGTAACCAATTTTGCCATTTACTCCCTTGTGTTTCAATTGCCGTCCGCATTCCATTTTCTTTTAATATAGAAAGAAGAAACTCAATATTTTTCAGCAATGCCGGATTTCCGCCTGAAATCGTAACATGAGAAAAATTTTCTCCTCCAATTGTAACAAGCTCATCCCAAATATCTTCTGCTGTCATCTGTCTAATTTGATTTTTAGCTGATCCATCCCATGTAAAAGCAGAATCACACCAAGCGCAGCTATAATCACAACCAGCCGTACGGATAAACATTGTCTTTTGCCCTACAACCATTCCTTCACCTTGAATAGTCGGACCAAATATTTCTAAGACAGGGATTTTACTCATCGAGCATCCACTCCCGTCTTACTTCCGCATAACTAGTCGGCGTCTCAAATAGACGAACAAATTCTACGCGAGCTCCTTTATATTCGTTCACTCGATTCTCTTTAGTTAGTGCCTCTGCCATCTTTTCATAAATCCAAACGACCATATTTTCAGCAGTCGTATTCATTGCAGGTAACGTTTCGTTTAAATAACGATGATCTAAATAAATTTCGATTTCATTCTTCCAAATCTCTTTTATATCACCAAAGTCAATTGCAAGTCCTATTTCATTTACATATCCACTAATTCCAAATACAACTTTATATGTGTGACCATGTAAGTTTTTACATTTCCCTTCATAACAGTGTAAATGGTGTGCTGCATCAAATGTAAATTCCTTGCTGACCATTACTCTTTTATTATGGTATTTGAGCTGTTTACGCTGAATATCCTTGTCCATTTTTTGCAAATTTTCTACGATGCGAAATCCAAAGAAATTATCCATTAGTTGTTCGCTCCTTCGCGTTCTTGTAGGTACGTATCTAATCCTGCTTTACGAAGTTGGCACGCTGGACATTCACCGCAACCATCACCAATGATTCCGTTATAACATGTTAATGTTTTTTCTCGAACAAACTCAAATGCTCCAAGTTCATCTGATAATTTCCATGTTTCAGCTTTATCAATCCACATAAGTGGCGTGTGAATGACAAACGGGTAATCCATGGATAAATTTAAAGTAACGTTTAACGATTTCACAAACACGTCACGGCAATCTGGATAACCACTGAAATCAGTTTCACATACACCCGTTACAATATGACGTGCTCCAACTTGTTTTGCTAATACAGCAGCAAATGATAAGAAGAGTAAATTTCGTCCATCTACAAATGTCGATGGCAATTCACCTTCTTCATGTGTAATCTCCATATCCGTTCTCGTTAACGCATTTGGAGCAAGTTGATTTAATAGACTCATATCTAGTACCGTATGCTTTATTCCTAGCTCTTTTGCAATTTTCGCTGCACAATCAATTTCTAGCTTATGACGTTGATTGTAATTAAACGTTACAGCTTCTACCTCTGCAAACTGCTCTATTGCCCAAAATAAACATGTTGTACTATCTTGTCCTCCACTAAAAACAACAACTGCTTTTTCTTTTTTCATTTCACTCATTCTCCTTCTCTACTATAAATAAGAAGAAAGAACGTTCTTGAACTGTCACAATAAAAAAACAAAACAATACCTAAGGATATTGTTGTTTCCATAGTTTTTTATAGAGGGAGTTCGCGAACCTCTCCCGCGCGGTGCACGGAATTTCTTCTTTCATTGACACAGCTTATTGTAACATATTGTATACTAGCGTAAAAATTTCTGATTTTTCCGCTATTTATTATTTCATTTCTTTCATTTTATAGTATGATTAATTTAATATAAGAAGAGAGGAGGCATCCCACTGAAATCCTTTATTATTTATCTCTTTTTAAATATATTATTCATCCTTATTACAATGCTCGTATATCATTTATTTTGGAATCAAAAAGGGAAACGCTCTCCTAAATTAAATTCAGCTATATTTATTGTATTGTGTTGCCTCGCTACCGTACTCTGTATTACATTTGCAGCAAAAACAAATAATGGTTTTCAATTTGATATGCGCCATATTGTATTAATTGTCGGTACATTAACGGGAGGGCCTATTGCTGGTGGTTCTATCTTAGTTGTATTAAACATATATCGCTTATTATTAGGTGGGGTAGGTGTTTTGCCATCTCTTATCGGTTCTGTTCTTCTATTTATTGTTCTACTATTAACATATAAATTTTTCAATCGAACTTCTAATCGTATAAAAATAACACTTGCTATTATCTACAGTCTCACATACGGATTTAGTTGGATACCTTTCTTCCTTTCAAAGGTTACAAATAAGACTGATTATATACCGCATATTATTGTATATGAGTTATGTTCAATGCTTGGTACGATCCTAATTTTATATTTACTACACATATTACAAACTCAAGTTCGTCTCCAAAACGAACTTATAAATGCTGAAAAGTTTCATTTAATTGGTGAAATGGCAGCGTCTATCTCTCATGAAATTCGCAATCCATTAACTTCAACGAAAGGGTTTTTACAACTGTTACAATCAGATACATGCACTGCGCAGGAACGAAAATTATATATCGACATTGCCATTAACGGCATCGAACAAGCAAATCATGTTCTTACAGATTATTTAACTTTTGCCAAACCAAGCATTGAAAAAGAACAAACATTACAGTTAGAAGAAGAATTACTACATGCATTGTCGTTAATTACACCGCTTGCTAATTTAACAAATGTACGTACTCATTATATAAAGCAAAGCACTTCTTTTTTTATCGCTGGAGAAAAACAAAAACTAAATCAATGTTTATTAAATATTTTAAAAAATTGCATTGAGGCTATGCCAAAAGGCGGTGATCTTTATTTCACATTAGTTCCTGATCATAAGCATATTCAGTTATATATAAAAGATACAGGAATCGGTATGGAGTCAGAACAAGTAAAACGGCTTGGTTCGCCTTTCTATTCAACGAAAGAAAAAGGCACTGGACTTGGAATGATGGTCGTATTCAGTGTTGTTCAAGCTATGAACGGAAAAATTGATATTATAAGTGAAAAAGGAATCGGTACAACCTTTTTATTAACTTTTCCACTCATACAAAAAACGTGATGAAATAATCATCACGTTTTTTCTATTCCTTCAACTAATTCAGCAAAAGCTTTCACTTTTCCGTGCGGTTGTTGATTTTCTTTACGCGCTTTCCAGGCGCGCTCCTCTTCTCGCTTCTTCTTAGACATATTTTTTCAACTCCTTCTTTTCTTTCTCCATGTAGTATTCCAAAATAAGAAAGAAAACTATGCACATATCAAAAAAGAAGTGGTTTCCCACTTCTTCCACTTTAGCGTTGCAAAATTGCATGTTTCGCCTCTTTTAACTGCGTAAGATGTCTTTGTTCATGCAAATCAAGAAATTGAACCCATTGATACAAATTCAGATCATTAAAAACAGGATGCTTTAATCCATTTTCAAATAGATCTTTTTCATCTATAACACTATGAAGCGCGTGTAATAGTTCTTGTCGTGAATGTTCTAGTAATTGAATTCCTTGCTGTTTTTTCATTAAAGTTTCTGTTGGTTGCATTTGCTGAGGAGCTTCTCGTTTATGTGTGCGATCAAGCGTAAGTTGGAGGTCTTTAAATGGAGTCATGTTTCTTTCGTTTTTTTGTAAAGCATATACAAGGGCAGACGTGACAGATTGTTCAACTAAATGCAAGTGGTGTAAAATTTGAGTAATACTCCATTTATCACGGCGTGGCTTTACATTCACTTCTGTATCATTTAACATTTCAATTTCTGATAATAGCGTGCTTCGGGTAGACTGTAATGAGTTTACTAAACTTTCTAAACTCACATCCATATTAGATTGAAGCATACTTGTTCCCCCCTTTTGTTGGTGAAAAGAGGTGCTCCTTATTAGAAACACCCTTCAGTATTCTGAATTTTCTTTTATTATCTCATCATTTCCCCATTATGTCGATGTTAAACATGTGAAAAAAAGCGCATGTTTTTTACAATTTTGTGTCGTCAATCGCATGTAACCATGCTTCAATTTCTGTAATAACACTTTTCACACAGCCTTCAACAAATGGTGATGTTAAATTTGCAACTTCTACTAATTCTAAGAACGATTTACTTCCACCTTGTTGGCACAGATTCACATAATCTTCCCATGCCTCTTGTCTATTATCTCTTGCACGTTTCCAAAATTGTAGCGCACAAATTTGAGCAAGCGTGTAATCAATATAATAGAAAGGTGAGCTATAAATATGCCCTTGACGTTGCCAAAAACCACCGCGCTCTAAATAATCATTATCCTCATAATCACGATGCGGTAAGTATTTCTTCTCTATGTTACGCCATGCTGTCTTACGCTCTTCAGGTGATGCTTCTGGATTTTCATATACATAATGTTGATATTCATCAACTGATACGCCATAAGGTAAAAACAGAAGTGCTGAACTTAAGTGAGAGAAGTAATATTTATCTGCATCTTCTTCAAAGAATAGCTTCATCCATGGCCATGTAAAAAATTCCATACTCATAGAGTGGATTTCACACGCTTCATATGTTGGCCAATTATATTCTGGAATTTCAAATTTACGACTTTCATATACTTGGAAAGCATGACCTGCTTCATGTGTTAATACATCAATGTCACCAGATGTTCCATTGAAGTTTGAGAAAATAAATGGCGCTTTATAATTCTCAATATATGTACAATATCCGCCACCAGCTTTTCCTTTTTTCGCAACTAAATCTAATAAATCATTATCTAGCATGAAATTGAAAAATTCATCTGTTTCAGCCGATAACTCTTTATACATCGTCTTTCCATGATCAACAATCCAATCCGCATCTCCTTTTGGAGTTGGGTTCCCTGTAGCAAACTCAAAGTTTTCGTCGTAATAAGCTAACTTCTCTACACCGATACGTGCTTGTTGTCGCTTTCTTAATTCCGTTGTAACGGGAACGATATAATCCAGCACTTGCTGACGGTAATTAGCCACCATCTCCGCATTATAATCTGTACGGTACATTCTTGCATATCCAAGTTCAACAAAGTTTTTGAAACCTAAAGATTTTGCGATTTTCGTTCTCACTTTAACAAGTTCATCATAAATACGATCTAGTTCTTCCTCATTTCCAGCTAAAAATCCGTAGTATGCTTCACTTGCTGCTTTACGTTCGCTTCTTTCTTTTCCTTGCATAAACGGAATCAGTTGCGATAACGTTCTTTCTTCTCCAGCAAAGTCAATTTTTGCCGATGCTAATAACTGTGTATATTGCGACGATAATTTATTTTCTAATTGTAAATCTTTCACGACTTCATCTGAATATGTTTTTAAATCACATTCTGCTAGAGCAAATAATTGTTTTCCATAATACGCCTCTAATTCTTCACGAAATGGAGAATTAATGAGTGCCTTATAATATTTTGTACCATATCCTTGTACAACTGGAGAGAATTCATCAAAGAAATCCTGCTCCTCCTTATAAAAAGTATCCGTCGTATCAACAGAATGGCGAATGTAACAAAGGTTTCCCATTGTACCAAAATCGTTGCGAATTTCATTAATTGAATTAATGACTTGTTTTTGTTCTTCTACAGTTTTTGCTTTATCAAACTTCTCTAAAGCAACAGTAAATTTCTCTTTTAACTCTTCAATATTTGGGCGTTTATATTCATAGTCTTTAAATGACATGAACGAGCCTCCTCTCCATTACATACCTTTACTATAATTCAATACGTATTCCCGAATTCCCTCTTAATTTTCAACAAAATTCGGCAGTTACTACCCTGAGTTCATTGCAAATAAAAAAGCCTTGGATTTATTTATCCAAAGCTCCTTTGGAACATATTATTATTTTTCATACTTCCCAATTTTTTTTAATAGATCAAGTAATTCATCTTTTTCATCTTTCGTTAACATTTCAAAAGACTGATGTATAACTTTCTCATGCCCCGGAAAAATAGAAGCAATAAAGTTCTCGCCAGACTCAGTTAATTGCGCGTAAATAACACGTCTGTCATTCGGACATGGGATTCTCTTTACTAATCCCTTTTTCTCCAGCTTATCTACAACATATGTAATGCTGCCACTGGCTATTAAAATGCGCTCACCAATTTGCTGGAGTGGTTGACCGCCTTTATGATATAGCAGTTCTAATACAGCAAATTCAGTTGGATTTAACCCGTTACTTTGTATAGATCTATTTGTAGTATCCATAACAGAACGATGTACACGAGATAATGCAATAAATACTTTTAAAGATTGAGAAATATCTTCTCGTTCATTATTTGATGTCATACAACTTTCAACCCTTCACTTAAATTCTCAGCAATAAAAAGAAAATGCCACTTCATACTTCATGTGAATTCCGAATGAGCATTCACTCATCCATTTCCTCTCCCCTAATATATTAAGAATCATTCTTGAATAAAAACATGACAATTTTAACATAGTTTATATATAATGATAATAAAAAAAGAAGGAGTACCACATTTGAAAGTCAAATTCCAAAGCATAATTATATATATATTGCTTGTTATCCTACCGACGATAGGGATTGGTGCTACATTTTATTCGTATCATACATATAAAATGAAACAGGAAAACAAATTATCCGCTCATACAGTTCTCTTTTTATATAGAGACTATTTAGATCATCATCTTGGTGAAGCAATTTCTGCTTTAGACATGCTTGCAAAAGTTGTAGGCACCGAGACTGGTAATATAAATGGCATTAAACAAATTGTACATGATACAGATGGAAACGATGCACGCTTTTCTGGTCTATATTACGCTACACCAAAAGGGGTCATTACAATCGCATCTGAAGATGAATCAAAGCCTATAGATGTTTCAGACCGTAAATATATTCAAGACGTGCTACAAACTAAAAAAACCACTGTATCATCAGTCATTACTGATCGCGTTCTTGGACATAAAGCTATTATGATTGCTGCCCCCATATTCAATAAACAGAAGGAGCTCTCAGGATTATTATTAGCTAGTTTACGCTTTGATTACATTTCATCTTCTTTAAATGCCATTAAACCACAATACCATTTTGAGGTAACTGATAAACATGATGTAGTTTTTCTAACCGATGATAATAATGACACAAGTGATACGCATTCTAATATGCTTACTACCCCACTCCAAAGATTAAATTGGAAGGTCTCTGTTTCACCATTACCTATTCATCAAAAAACCTTATACCAGTGGGTTGCAATAGAGTGTATCGCTACTTTATTTTTAATGTCTATTTTATTTTTACTTGCTCAATATATGTTGTTAAAACGTCAAACAAAGCTTGAAAGACAACAAAATGAACTACAGAAAATTGAATTAGTTGGAACTTTTGCAGCAAGTACAGCACACGAAATCCGTAATCCTCTTACTGGAATTAAAGGACTCGTCGCTCTATTAAAAGAGAAATATAAAGATGAACAAGATCAGTTCTACTTTTCCGTAATTGAACAAGAAATAGAGCGAATCAATGAAATTGTAAGTGAATTTCTTATTCTCGGCAAGCCAACCGCCATCATCGAACAAACATATGACGTAAGAACAATTCTAAATGAGGTAGCATTAATTATTCAATCTGAGGCGAATTTACATAACATTGTATTCCATTTACATTTGCCAGACCATCCTGTTCATATCCGTTGTTCGAAAGACCATATGAAACAAGTGGTTTTAAACATTACAAAAAATGCAATTGAGGCCATGACTTCTAGTGATACACTAACCATTGTAGTAAAAAACAATGAAACACACGCACAATTGCAGATTATAGATACTGGAAAAGGGATTCCACAACATATTCAAAAACACCTCTTTCATCCGTTCTTTACTAATAAAGATACTGGAACAGGTCTTGGACTTGTCATATGTAAACGAATTGTAGAGATGTATAATGGGCATATTTTTATTGACAGTACAGAAAACAAAGGAACGACAGTTCATATCGAAATTCCGTTACACATAGTATAATTATCCTTATCCTATAAGGGTAATTATACTTATTTCATAAAACCAGCGACAAGCATTCGCCAAAAATTATTCGATTTTCCTTCATACCCGATTTGGAAAATTGGTATTTTTATAATTGAAAACCATTTCGGTGTTTGTTTTTCTTTATAACACTGATATTGTAAAATAAGCTTGTCCAATTCTTGACTAACTTGAATTGTCTCCCTACTATTTAGCCCACTTGTTAATCCTAGTTGAATCATTTCTTCACGTTTCATATGAATATCACGTGAAAGCTTTTCTAATGTGTACTTCCTTTTTACAGTAAACATCCATATCCCCCTTATTATACTTCCATGCTCTCAACTTCACTTCTCCATTGACTTTTTTAACTACTTAATCATATGCAAATTTGAAGAATCAGAAATTTTAACATTTTCTCCCTGTAATTTACAAATCTTTACCCTCACTTTGAGAATTATTACAAATTATTCTATCTTTGTAAATACATTCGCAATAATAGACATTTTTTTCATCTTCTTTTTTTACAAATTCTACGTAAACCGGGGATTCTTAATTTTCCACCTACTTTTCTTCGACATTTTTTGTTTAATTTATATAAAAAAGCAAAACATAATGATGATTGATAAAGTGAAACTTTAATCAGTGTTTTTTGTTCAGCCCCACTGATTATTAGCATTCACCAATCGGGCGTTTATCGGCAGTGACTCTCCCACCTATCCAGCCCAATGTTGAGGTGGGAGTCTTACTACCCACAAATAGCGAGATAACAATAGAAAGGAAATATTTATATGCGAAAATATACGATTGCATTGTTCATCATTGTTTTGTTTTTACCGTCCTTCTTATTTCCTATTCAAGCAAATGCTCATACGAATAAAGTTGCTATTGTCATTGATGATTTCGGCAATAATATGAAGGGGACTAATCAAATGTTATCACTTCCCATTCCACTCACTGTTGCTGTTATGCCTTTTCTTCCTTCCACAAAAGAAGATGCAATAGCTGCCCATAAGAAAGGCCATGAAGTTATTATACATATGCCAATGGAACCTATTAAAGGTAAAAAAGAATGGCTTGGACCGAAAGCAATTACAACCGATTTAAGCGATGAAGAAATAAACAACCGACTTGAACAAGCGATTCAAGAAGTTCCGCATGCAATAGGAATGAACAATCATATGGGGTCAAAAGTAACAGCGGATGAAAGAATTGTTCGCCTTATACTTGCTGCTTGTAAAAAACACGGTTTATTTTACTTAGATAGTAAAACTAATCCTAATAGTGTCGTCCCAAAAATCGGAAAAGAATTAGGAGTTCCTATTATTGAAAACCAACTATTTTTTGATGATGTGTATACAGCAGGACATATTTCAAAACAAGCCCAATTACTCATCAAAAAAATTCAAGAAAAACCTATTATGGTAGCTATCGGGCATGTGGGCCCCCCAGGTGAAATTACATCACGCGTTATTGAAACTTCTATCCCTAAAATTCGTGAGCATGCAGACTTTATTTTTTTATCTGATCTAGCATTATCCCCGCCTCCTGTTTCAAAATAAAGTTTATTACTCACATAGAAAAGTACCTATCTATATAACAGATAGGTACTTTTCTTTTTAACTTAAATATAATCTACATGACTCACTCTGAATCCTTTTTTCTCTATTTTTCCGATTAATTGCTTTAATCTTGTTTCATCTAACTCATCTGATATATTTACAATAACGCGGCGGATATATTGATCACCGTTATCGAGTGTAAACAACCCACCGATATTATATGCTTTTAACAATGTCCCAAGCTCTTTAATCGTTCCCTTACAATCTTGTGTTGCAATTGTTAATATATAACCACCTGTTCGCATACCAAATGAATCTTCAATAACATCAAATATATTCGAATGCGTTAACATACCGACAAATTCATTATAATCATTTAGCACGGCTAAAAACGGAAGCCGACGAATTACATAAAAGGCTCTGAAGAAGGAATCCTTTTCAAAAATAAATGCATTGGAATTGTCAAGCATATCTCCTGCACTTACATGCTCTAATCCGCTATTGCATTTTTTTTCTAATAAATCTACTTTATAAATAATCCCCGTGAATTTCTTCTCATCTTCTGCTAATACCGGGATGGCTCGAAATCCCGTTTTGTTCATCGTTTGCAGTGCCTCTTCACCAGAATCATTTATTTTGCAAAATGTTACTTGCTGCTTTGGCAGAAAATGATATTTAACTCGCAAAATATGTTCCTCCTTACATGTCAACATGTAATCTATATATAATAAGGAGACCTATATTTTATGAGTGAAATTATTTTTAAAACGCTTTCATTTATTTATTAACTTGTAGCCATATCACATTCATTTTTATATAACAGAGCTTCTTGCGCCCTTAATCATTAATAACTTTACATGATAGTTCATTAAATATTCTATACCCTCTAGCCATTTTTTCGCTTCTTCTGGCGTTTTTCCCCACACAATCATGCCGTAATTATGAACAAGAACTACTCCTCCACCTTCAATGAAATTCGGAACATTTCTTTCTAATAAATCAGCGAATTTTTTTTCATCTTCTACAATTGGAATTGTCATTTCTGTTATACCTTCTTTTCCGAAAACACGTTCCACACTGCGTTTATCGAACGTTACTTCTCCTTCTTCTCCATATAACTCAGATATTAAATGACTATCTACAGTCTGCACTTGTAAAATACATCCTGCACTACTTTTTTTATAAATATCCGCATGCATAAATGACTCTGCAGCTGGTTTTTCTTCATTTTCAAATACTGACTCGCACATGCAATTTACGACAATAAAATCTTCTTCCGAAAATAGCCCTTTATCTCTTCCCTCAACATTTACTAAAAATGTTAACGGCTCTTTTGACGTACATAGCGACAAACTAATTTTGGTACCATAAAACCAATCACGAAGTGCCAATTCAGATTTCACATCTTTTAATTCATTCCATTTCTTCAGAAAAAATAACATTTCGTCACCCCCGGCATAATATTCATATAAGGTTCGAATCCTTTCTATGTAAAAGGAATATTTTTTGATTATTCTAAAAATTTAATTGAATTATCACATGAGAATGCTTTTTTGTCAATATAGTTTCGCGGTTCTTCTTTAAAATAGGCTATTCATATGTCTATACTCCTATCTATTGTTTGCACATAAAAAAATGCACTATTCTTTAATTAAAGAATAGTGCATTTTCCTCACTTTTTATCCCGCTATTTGCTGAGCAGTAAGACCCCCACCTCAAAATTCAGCGAAAGCAAAGAAGTTAGGTGGGGGGGCGGGCTGCCCGTAAAAGCCCGATTGGTGAGGGCTAATAGTCTGTGGGGGATAAACAAAACCCCCACAGATTAAAGTTTCACTTCATTTCTTTATTGCATTATATAAAAACTGTGCATATTGTTCACGTGTTACGAAATTATCTCCTAAAAAATTCCCTTCCCCGTCACCTTTTGATATTTTATTATCTACTAGAGCTTTCACATATCCTTTCGCCCAATGGCCATTTGGTATATCTTTGAAATTCTCTGCACTATTTTCATTTTCTTTTAACTGAAATACTCTTTGTAGTACTACTGACATTTCATATCGAGTTAATACTCCATCTGGACGGAATATATCATTTCCATACCCTGTCATAATACCAGCTTGAACCACTGCATCAATAGCCGTTTCATACATATTTCCTTTCGTATCTGTAAATGCCGTTTTTGGTTCTAGATTATTTTCTAATTTTAAATACCTTTGTATTAGAAGAGCTACTTGTCCACGAGTAATGTTATCACCAAATCCAAATTCACCATTTCCATAGCCTATAAATAACTTTTCTTTCGCTAAGTAATTAATTGCTTCTTCTGACCAATGTCCCTTTGGTACATCTTTAAATTCTACCACTTCTGTTTTCTCATCTTCTTTAGATGTATTACCGTCTTTACTTTCTACTACATTTTGAATAACAGACCCTGTAAAGAAGATTCCTGTATCCGCAAATGGATCTTTCACACCAAATTCATATACTTTCTCACCTGGTGTACTCCATTTCACTACACCATTACTATACGTACCGTTATCGCTCTTCAGACGGATTTTCGTAGAAACCTCACCATCTTTTTCATATATAGGTACTTTTACTTCTTTATTTACTTCTGTTTCCTCTAAAAATACTTTTTGGTTTTGGACATTGATATAAGCCGTCTTACTTAGTTCTATAACTGGTCGGACATCACGGATTTCATTTGCAACAAAACTTAGAAATACTAATTTTTGCAAATTGCTCACTGGTGATAAGTCTGAAATATAATTCGCTTCTAAATCAAGCTTTTGTAAGTTTACTAGACTTGATAATGGAGTAATATCTTTTAATTCATTATTAGGTAAATCTAATTCTGTAAGCTGAGTCATTTTAGCAAGTGGTGTCACATCTTTAATTTGATTTTTCCCGACAAATAATTTATTTAATTGATTCATTTGATCAATACCCGATAAATCTTTAACATTATTACGCGTTAATACTAAGTCTTTTAAAGGTAATGAATATAACGGTTTAATATCTTCAATTTGATTACCTGCTAAAGTTAAGTATGTTACATTTTTTAAAGCACTTAATGGAGCAACGTTCTTAATTTTATTATTTGCTAAATTCAAGTAATCTAGTTGTTCCATTTTCGCTAATGCTGTTACATCTTCTATTTGGTTGCCTGATAGATATAAAGTTTTTACATTTTTCATTTCAGTTAGTGGTGCAACATTTGTAATTTTATTATTACTTAAATCAAGAGACTCTAAATTATTCATCTTAACAAGTGGCGTTACATCTGAAAATTCATTACCACGCAAAGCTAAATGATTTAATTGCTTTAGGTTCGCAAAGAACGACGGATCTTTTATCTTTGCATTCGCAACTGTTAAAGATTTTAAATTTGGCATATATTTTAATGCACTATAATCAAGTATCTCGTTTGTATTTAAAAACAAATCCTTTACTTGTAATAACTCTTCTTTCGTAATTGGTGTATTTAAATCTTTTCTATTAAATACTTTTTTATTAACAAGTTCTCTTAATTTGTTATCTGTTATCATGTTTTGATTATCAACTGGATTATCCGTTTCCGTATTGCCTGAATTAGAGTTATCATCTGGTTTCTCTGTTTCTTTGTTACCTACAGTTGGATCTTTAATTTCAAATTGAACTTGATATTTGTGATCATATCCAATAGCTGGAATAAGTATATGCATTTGCATATTGTGCTTCTTCTCAAACTCGCCAATTTCAAATTGAACTACTTTCGTTCCATTCTTCCTCTTATCTTCTGACAAAACTTTCACATCATGAAATACACCAGGCTGGTTTCTATCTTCTATTCTAAGATATTGAAAATAATCGCTATCTTGCATTGTTACAGTGACAATTTTTTTGCCAGCTACAATTGTTACTTTAGGATCTTTTATATATTGAGAAACCATAGATGGCTCGTCTTTTTGATCCTTATATATTTTAATCTCAGTATCATACGTGCGATCACTCGCTGCTGCTACCGATTGATTTGCTTCAACTTTTAGTGCTGCTAATGCTGGAGTAGAGTACGTAGCAAATGGAATTGCTAATGTTGTCGCTACTACTAGCGCCTTCATATAATTTTTTTTCAAAATAATATCCCCTATCATATATAATTTTTATAATTGATAATACTTATCAATTATCCACAAATAAATGATAATGAATCTCATTATCAATGTCAATGAGAACATTACATTAAATTTATATTTTTAAAGATAAATAATAAAAAGCCCTTTATTCAAAGGGCTTTTTTACCTATCGTATGAAGAATTTCACTTTTTTCCTTCTCATTAATGACACCGATTTTTTGCAAAATATTCGCGTACAATACAAGTTTATTATATATTCGTTCTGACATGTTCGCCCTTCTTTCCTTCGACCAACTTTTTTTGTATTGGTAAATTATATGAAAGAGATGAGAAAATGTGTCCACTTTTTGCATAAATGCAAATCTTTTATTTTACGATTTACAGACAATAAAACTCCCTCCTAAAAATTAGGCGGGAGTTTAGGTACTTTCACTGTATTTAACAAACTGTCCACTGAATATTATGCTTCATAAGTTCTTCTTCAAAACTATATGGCATTTTTTTATCACAAATTACATGTTGAATACGTGAAAATGCTGCTATACGATAATTCCCTTTCACGCCTACCTTCGTATGATCACATAAAATATATGTTTTCTCAGCTAATTTCATCATCGCCTCTGACAATTTCGCTTTCTCTAATTCAAAGCTGGAAACTCCAAAACTAGGTAATAGCCCATCAATCGAAACGAACGCTTTATGAAAATGGAATTGCTGTATTACTTGCTGAGAAATAGACCCTGATACACGCGAATGCTTTGGAGATACTTTTCCACCTATAAATAAAACTTCACCGTGAAACATCTTTTTATTAATAGAAGAAATTAATTGTGTTGCGACTGGAAATGAACTTGTTACAATCGTTAAGTTTTTACGATGAACAAGGTATGGAACCATTTGAAGCGGTGTACTTCCATCATCAATTGCAATAACATCACCATCTTCTACAAATGTCGCTGCTTTATAACCAATTCTTTTCTTCTCTTCTATATGTAGCATTTCTCTTTCTAACATTGGTGCCTCTACCCCAGCGCCTGGAAGTTGAACAGCTCCACCATACACTTTCTTCAGCTTCTTTTCACGATCTAATTCTTCTAAATATCGACGAATCGTTTCTGTTGATACAGCAAATTCTCTCGCTAATTCTGAAACCTTTACTTTCCCTTTAAACTCTACCTTTTCAAGAATGGTTCGCTTTCTTTCTTCTCCTACTACAGACATAGCTTCACCTCATTTATATCTCCCTCATAAACTTCCTTATTTATACAAGGTTGTAATTTTCTTTATAAGCAGAAACTTCTTCATGAATATGAATACCGCGCTTTGCTAGCTCATCAAAAATCAATTGTGGATTTTCAAAAGCTTCTTCAGGCGTAACAACACCCACCCTATTTACATTTCCATTTGCAATTAACTCTGCAGCAATCCCAAATGGAATACCGACGTTTCTCGTATACGCTCTTAACTTTTCCCATCCTACAACAGAACCATCAGATAACGGATGTGTATGATATAACACATGTCTTTGCTTCTCATTATTTTTCATACCTATTACTTCTACATGAAGTGCATAACCATAAACCTCTGTTTCTTGTCCTTCTTTCGATTGTAATAAATACTGCGAAATACAATCCATAATACCAATTTCTTTCCCATTTATTTCAATCTGATCATTACGCAATATGCCGTAATCATATAAAGCACGTACAAGTTGCATATTTTGCTTTGGCCAAGTTCCTCTCGTCTCTATCAGTTTGATACCTTTATTTTCTAGTGCCTTTGCTAACGTAATTGTTTCAGAATGCGGGATTATATACTGCGTTGTCTTACCATAAGGCGCTGGCAATTCTATTTCTCTCGGACGCGCAAACGGAAGTACTTGCTTAAATTCACCATCTTCATACACTGTACGCGATGGTAAATGTGGATCATATTCATATGTCGTTGTCTCTGTAATTGATGCAGAAAAAGCAATCGGACGATACGAACCGTGACTTACGCGGATCGACTCTACAGTATCCAGTTGATTTGCTGCATGCATTGCCATCATTTGTGTTACACCTGGCGTCATGCCAAATCCAGGTAAACATGTTTTTTCGTTTTGAACAAATATAGCATGCGATTCATTTTCTTCACCAAATCCATTTAAGTTCACACCGTGACAGCCTGCTTCTGCAATACAGCGGGTCGACAATCCGTTTAGCTTTATCGTCGTACCGTCCATTACAATGTCATAACCAATCATTTTTGCAACCGTATCCTCGTGATTCGTTACATCTACTTTTACAAAATCAACACGAGGATCGTTGAGCCATTCTACTACTTTACGGCCCTCTTCCTCGTTAAAATCAGCTACTGTAATCGTCTCAAAAGATGAAAATTGAACTAAATCCAAAATAGCTTCACGACAAATTTTACCTGCTCCACCTAAGCAAAATACTTTCATCCAATAACAGCTCCTTTAGCAATACTATCAACTAAGCGATTAATATCTTCTTCATGTACATCACCGATATTTCCAATGCGAAACGTATCTACTTTCGAAATTTTTCCAGGGTAAATAACAAATCCATAACGCTTTAATTCGTTATATAACTGTTGAAACTCGAACCCCTCTTTTGGATAAATGAAAGATGTAATAATAGGAGATTGATATTTCTCATCTACTAGTGGCTTAAATCCGATTTCTCCCATTCTATTCACTAGTAGTTTTTGATTGTTGTAATATCGATTGTAACGCGCTCTCACTCCACCCTCTTTTTCTAGTTCAAGTAGTGCTTGATAAAAAGCATGTACAACATGTGTAGGTGAAGTAAAACGCCATTTCCCATTTTGTTTTTCCATCGTTTCCCATTGATCAT
This sequence comes from Bacillus sp. ok061, assembly GCF_900108285.1. Lineage (NCBI taxonomy): Bacteria > Bacillati > Bacillota > Bacilli > Caryophanales > Bacillaceae > Bacillus > Bacillus sp. ok061. Next base: position 86,864 of record NZ_FNUW01000003.1, read on the forward strand.
ATAAATCAAGAGATAAAGAACGTCCTTTTCCTTTACACTTCAATAATTCATCACGTTTTGCGATTACAAATCCGAATCCAGGAACCCCTTGAATACACTTATTTGCACTACTAATTAAAAAATCAATTTGTAAATCAGCAATGTCTATTTCAATCCCGCCGAAACTACTCATCGCATCAACAATTGTAACCTTCCCATACTGCTTCCCTAATTTACATACATCTACAATTGGATTTATAATACCTGTCGTTGTTTCACAATGAACAACTGCAATATGCGTAATCTCTTTATCTTCTTGCAATAACTTTTCTACTTCTACAATATTAGTAGGTTCCCACTCTTCTGTTTGACTGACCACTACATCAATCTGTAACATCTCTGCCATTTGCACAATGCGCTTACCGTACGCACCATTTGTACAAACGAGAAGCTTCCCATTTGCCGGAATAACAGAACCAATTACTGCTTCAACTGAAAACGTACCGCTTCCTTGCATTAACACTGTTGTATATTTCTCTTCTTCCTTCGTCGCTAACGATACAAGTTTAGCTCTTACTTCTTGCACCATCGTATTATATTCAACATCCCACGTACACCAATCGTATAGCATAACTTCTTTTACTGATTTTGTTGTCGTTAATGGTCCTGGTGTTAATAATAAATAGTGATTTTCATTCATGATCCAGTGCCCCTTTTATGAAATAATTAGTTCTTGTTTCTCGATATGTTCTATTACGTTTTCGAGCTCCTGCATCGTTTCAATCGTAAAATGAGCCCCATTTTCAACAAACCGATTACGAACTACTTCTATTTTTTCACGAAGCTCTACCGAATCCATACTCTCCACTTCCTCTTCCGTTAAACCGAGCTCACTACTTCCAAGAATTACACCAACTGTCCACATTCCAGCATTTCTACCTTCTTTCATATCTGATACTGTATCCCCTACTTTTATCATATGGTTCATCGGATACACATCAAGTTCCATTGCATTTTTATAGCACATCCATGGATATGGACGGCCTGCTGGAACATCATCTGGCGTAACAAGAAAATCAGGTTTATATCCTTGTAACGCCGCTTCCTTTGCTACAATATCCATCATTTCTCTCGTATAACCAGTTGTTGAACCGATTTTAATGCCTCTCTCACGTAAAGAAGCGATTACTTCTTTTACCCCATCAATCGGCGTAGCATAACTTGGCAAAATAGAAAAGAGAATTTCTTCAAACTCTTCATACATCTCATGAATGTCTGCTTCTGTTGGTAATTGACCGAAGACACGCTTCCACTCATCCGCAATACGAGGCATTTCTGTTAGTGCCCTTACATGATCTATTTTTAATAATCCCATTGGCTTACGTGCTTCTTCTGCTGTAATTTCAACGCCGCGTTTATGAAAAATCTTCATGAATACTTCTAGTGGTGCAAAACATCCGTAATCAACTGTCGTACCTGCCCAATCAAAAATAACTGCTTCAATTTTCATTCTGTCCATCACCCTTCTTACTTATCTTTTTTGCCATTGTGAAGTTCGGTTACGAAGTGCTTTCGTTCCCCATTCATATACAACTCTCACTACAATATTTGTAACAACAATAAGTACACTCATTGCAGCTGCTGGCGCTACATTTCCTGCATCATCCATATTTACGATTGATACGGCAGCTAGTTTAAAATCAGCTGCATATAAGAATACAACTGCTGACACAGTTACCATCGAATTTACGAAGTAGTACATTACCATTTCTAAAATTGCTGGTAAACACATTGGTACTGTTACTCGGAAGAATGTTTTATAAAACGGAATACCCATCGACTGCGAAACAAGCTCAAACTCTCGGTCTAATTTCTTTAAGGCAGTCGTTGCCGTGACAAATGTTACAGAATAAAAATGAATGATATTTACTAGTACTAACACAGCGATTGTTCCGTATAAAGAATGAAACGGATTCGTTACTGATAGTCCCAGAATTTGAATCGTTGGTTGACTAAAGAAAAAGACATATCCTAATCCGAGTACTAAACCTGGTATCGCTAACGGCACTATAGAGAAAAAGTAACCTGTTTTTCTAAAAAATTGTAGCTGGTCTATTTTCTCAATTGCATATGCGAATACAAATGTTAAAATCGCCCCAATAACTGCTGTAACTGCTGAAACAATTACGCTATTTTTAAATGCTTCAAGTCCATCTCCTGTTAAACTCGAAAAATTAAAATGCTCAAATGTAAAACTCATATTATATGGCCATACTTTCACACTTGCAGCAATACCAACTGCAACAAATAATAGAATGATCATAAGTGTAATTACACTACAATATATGAATGAGATTACATCTCTTTTCTTATTAGCTATTATTCTGTATGGTACTGCTTTTGAAGATAAGAAATTCGCCTGCTTTCTTTGCGTAATACGATCAACTACAAATGCGAATATAGCTGGGATTAATAAAATCATTCCGACAGTTGCACCCATCGGCATATTTTGCTGCCCAATTACTTGTTTGTATACGTCAGTAGCAAGCACATTATATTGCCCACCAACAATTTTTGGTGCCCCAAAATCAGTAAAACTAAGTGTAAACACAACAAACATTGCACTAATTAATCCGTACTTTACACTAGGTAAAGTAACAGTGAAAAATTGCTTTGTTTTACTCGCCCCTAACATATTAGAAGCTTCATATAAACGATAATCAGATCCTTGAAAGGCAATTAGCAATATAAGAAATGCTTGCGGAAATGTATACATAACTTCAGCTATTACAATTCCTACTGGTCCATATAAAGGGATTTGTATACCTTCAAATAACCCAAACATTCCTTTCGTTACTAGCCCTTGATTACCAAATAAATATGTAAGTGCTATACCGTGCATCATCGTTGGTGCGAACAATGGTAATAACGCTACATACTGAAATACACGCTTTCCAAAAACATTCGTACGGGCAATTGCATATGCGTAAACGAATGCGATTGCAACTGAAATAATTGTTGTTGCGCCCGAAATCCATACTGTATTTTGTAAAGACTGAACTAAAGTTGGTGTTGTGAAATATTTACTGAAATTCGCTAAACCAATGAAAACTCCATCTTTATTATAAAAAGCTTGTGTAAATAGTTGTAATAGCGGCAATACAAGTATGATAAGGAAGGAAAGAATCATACCGATAATTACGAGCCTTTGGATCCATTCCTCTTTCCCAATACTTCTCTTAATCTTTTTTTTCGTACTTTCTACCTTATAGTTTTCTAACATCTCCATCTATACAATGACCTTCTTTCCATATGACAACATATGATTTTCTGAGAAAGAGATTTGAATCGGCTTTCCTTTTCTAATAGCGGTTGCTTCTACTTCTGATGCTAATATATCCACTACAATTTTTTCATTATAAAGGTGTGTGTTTTCTTCTACGACTCGCACTTCCGTCCGATATACGGATCCGCGAAATTCCATACTTTCCACAACTGTTTTAATACCTTCCTTTTGTACAATTGTTACATGTTCGGGACGAATTGCATGTTCTTCGTTATTTTTCGAAAAGAAATTAATAGAACCAATAAAATCTGCCACAAACGGATTGGCTGGTCTTTGATAAATCTCCTCTGGTGTTCCAATCTGCATAATTTCCGCATGATTCATTACAACAATTTTATCAGCCATCGTTAATGCCTCTTCTTGATCATGCGTTACCATAATCGTCGTTACTCCTATTTCCTCTTGCAAATCACGCATTTCTCTACGTAATTTTTCACGCACTTTTGCATCTAAAGCTGATAACGGCTCATCGAGTAACAAAATATCTGGAGACAGAGCGAGCGCACGTGCAAGTGCTACTCGCTGCTGTTGTCCACCAGACATTTGAGCAGGATATTTATCTTTTACATTCAGCAAATCTACAAGTTTTAACGCATCTAGCGCTTTCTCTTTCACTTCTGCTTTCCCATATTTTTTTGTCCTTAAGCCGTATTCAATATTTTCAAGTGCTGTTAAATTCGGAAATAAAGCATACGATTGGAAAACCATTCCGAAGTTTCTCTTTCCAGGAGGCAATGCTGTAATATCTTTGCCATTCACAGCTATACTGCCAGTCGTTGGTTCCTCTAGTCCCGCTAAAATGCGAAGCAACGTCGTTTTCCCACAGCCACTTGGGCCTAATAAACAAACAAACTCATTTTTGTTCACAGTAAAAGAAATATCTTTTAACGCTGTAAATGCATCAAACTGTTTTTGAATGTGTTGAATTGATAAATATTCGCTCATTTTTCTCTCTCCCACTCACTTACTTTTTCGGTTCTGCTTTTTGGCCAAACTCTTTTTCCCATTTTTCTAAAATTTTGTCACGATTTTCTGCTGCCCATTTAAAGTCATTCTTTTTATATAATTTTTCAGTAACATCTTTCGGGAATCCCTCTGGAAGTTTATAGTCATTTTTAATTGTCGCAAATCCATTTTTCTCAAAGTATAACTTCATTATATCATCAGTAATTGCCCAATCTAAAAATGCTTGCGCTAATTTATCATTTTTCGCATTATCTTTCTTAATAAGTGCGTTCGCTTCTACTTCCCATCCTAATCCTTCTTTCGGCAGTACAACTTCAACTGGGGCACCTTTTTGTTTCTCTTTTAAAGCACTATAAACCATTGATACACCGACTGGATATTCACCTGCTCCTGCTAATTTTGCTGGTTTTGATCCTGAATGCGTATAACTTGCCATATTATCATGAAGTTTCTTCATGTAATCCCAGCCTTTATCTTCACCCATGATTTGTAGCCATGCAGAAACTGTTAAAAATCCTGTTCCAGATGATGCTGGATGTGGCATAACAAGTGTTCCTTTATACTCTGGTTTCGTTAAATCTTCATATGATTCTGGCATCGGTAAATTTTTCTTCTTTAACTCTTCTTTATTTACAGCAATCCCCGTCATAAATGCAGTATTTCCTACCCATTTTTCAGGTTGCTTATCATCTTTAAATTGCGGAAGAACACGATCTGCTCCTTTTGGAGAGTATCCTTTTAACATATCTTTTTTATCTAAAGCTAATAGACTTGATGCCGCAGTTCCCCATACAACATCTGCTTGTGTATTTTTCCCTTCAGCTAGCAATTTCGCAGTAATAACTCCTGTTGAATCACGTACAATGTTTAATTTCACATCAGGATATTTCTTTTTAAAGGAATCAAGATAAATTGGTACAAGCTCTTCTTCAATTGCTGTGTAAACAGTTAATGATCCAGATAATTTGTCATCTTTCACTTTCGCTCCAGCACTTTCTTCCTTCTTTGCACCACACCCCATTAATAACGAAAATACCATTCCAGTCGCTACAGCTTTAAAGATTGTTTTTTTCACTGTTTCTCTCTCCTTTTACAAATCTTATGTACAACTCAAATATAAACAACTAGTGTAAAAGCAGTATTAAACCAACATTAATCTTTTATTTGTTGTTTGTTTTTGTGTAATACGTTGCTACTTCTATGTTTTTTCGCATTTTTCTGCTAATAAAAAACACTAAATTTACAAATAATTAAAAAAACCTTTATAATCCCACAAAAAAATGAGGCGTTTGTAAAAAACGCCTCATTTTTGTTTCCCTTTTTTTGAATTACGATTAGCATACTTTGCGCTATTTTCTCCTTCATACTCTAATGCAAATTCTGCATCTGGTAAGCTTTCTTTCGGAGTTTTATTATTATTGATTGCCGCATTTTGTTTCACTTTTCTTTTTACCAATACATTCACCTGCTCTCAAGAAATCACTTTCTACTCTAGTTTGAAACAATTTAAAATAATTATTACTGGCAAGTGTTAACAAGTACATAAGAGGCATTCGATGGAAATACTACGTATGAAGAAATCATTATAAAAAGGAGCGATGATTTTGAAGAAAAAAGAAAAGATTCAATCACCAACTTTAGACGAAACGCTCCCGCATCAAATGCATTTTCCATCTTTTAAAGGAACAGGAAAAACGATGCAACAACCTTTTGTGAATCAATATGATGTTGTAATTGGAGACAGTAAATATAATTCCGAGAACAGTCCACTTAACAATTGGAGTGATGAAGTAGATCCTGCCATTATGGCTGGTGATGAGTGGATCCATCCTACAAATGATATTGGGTGGATTTCAGAAGAAAATCAAGAGTTGCTAAAAAACGAATCAGATAATAAAAATGAAACTTTTATGCATCCACAATTTGGCATTAACGACTAAAAAACCATTCTACCTAACGTAGGTAGAATGGTTTTTTACTATCCAATAATAATCCGTTCTTTCGGGTATTTATAGCGAGGTGGTTGTTCCCTTCCACCACTAGCTAAAATAAATGTTAAAATACCAACGCGTCCGATAAACATAAGCACAATGAGTACAAGTTTCCCAACAGTTGTTAAATCAGGCGTAACACCTGTTGATAGTCCCGTCGTTCCGAAAGCAGAACAAACTTCAACAATTAAGCTCATAAGCGGTACATTTTCCGTAATAGATAAAATGAATAGCGCAGTAGCACATAACAAAATCCCCATCGTCATAACGACAGATGCTTTCAGTACATCCTCTTCATGTAACTGACGTTTGAAGACTCTAACTGTTCTACCGCCCCTTGCAAAGGTGTATAGTGACAATATACTAACAGCAAATGTTGTTGTACGTATTCCGCCCCCAACCGAACTTGGAGATGCCCCTATAAACATTAATATACTCATAAATAAAAGCGTCGGTTGTGACAATTCACGTATATCCATCGTAGCAAGTCCACCACTTCGCGTCGTCACAGATTGGAATAATGTATAAAATACAGTTTCATGCCATGACTTTCCTACTAAAAAATGATTTCTCTCCAGTAAAAAAATCATAATTGTACCAACAACAACGAGTGCAAAAAATGTTGTTGTCGTCAATTTTGTAAATAATGAAAAACGAAATAATTGTTGTCCCCTTTTACTAAAGAATTGTTTCACTTCCATTAGCACTGGGAAACCAATCGCTCCTAAAATAATTAGTAACATATGAATCATTTGAACAATATAATCTTTTTTATACGGAATTAATGATTGTCCTGTTAAATCAAATCCGCCGTTCGTAGTCGCACTAACCGCTGCAAAGAAACCGTGAAAATAAGCTTCTTGCCAAGTCGGAAAATAAAGTAAAAATCTTGTACCTAATAGGATTGCTCCAATAAGTTCTATCGAAATAATTACAATTAAAATAGAACGCATCAATTCTACAAGCCCCGATAAATTTCCTTGATTATGGTCTGCCATAATTAATCTTCTTCTTTGCAAACCAATCTTTTTCCCCGTAATGATCCAAACAAATGTACCAAGCGCCATAATTCCTAAGCCGCCTAATTGTAAAATAAGGGCTAAAACAATAATTCCTGCTGTAGTAAACGTATCTGAAATCGTAATAACAGACAGTCCCGTAACACTTACCGCACTAACCGATGTAAAAAGGGCATCTATAAATGTCCATTTCACACTAGGCTTCGTAACAAACGGTAAACTAAGCAATATTACCGATACAACTACCGCTAATAAATAAAACAAAACAATGAGTTGTACAGGACGTAATTTTTGTAAAAACTTTTTTATATCTCTCATTCCATCACTTCGCTACCTTTTTTCTATCGATTAAATAAAGAAAAATCTTTACTTTCTTTATTTGTAAATAACTGCTCAAATAATTTGGCAAAGACCATTCCATATACAGTTCCATTACCTCCATACGGCAATGCGTAAAACAAATTATGTATCTTTTCGTCTTCTTTTAAAATGGGGAGACCATCATGAGTACCACCAAATGCGGCTGCCCAATAGTAGTCTGCCTGTATATTTTTATACTGCGGGAACAGTTCTTTTACAATATTAATAAGGATATCACGCTTATGCAATAATTTCGTATCACCGATTGTTTGAATTTGCATCGCTTCATCTAATCCGCCTACAATAATGCGGTTTCGATACGTTCGAAAATATAAGTAGGGCCGTGCCGTTTCCCAAATTAACGATCGCTCATGCCAGCCTTCAAACTGATCTATTTCATTTGTTACAATTGCATAAGAAGTTTCTACTGTTGTATTCTTTTCTTTCTTTCCAAAAAGCGCTTCATAACCTGTCGCCATAATAATATTCTTTGCTACAATTTGATTTCCTGTTTTCGTGTAACAAATTAAATCATTTTGGTGTTTTTTTATATGTATTGCCTCTGTATGTTCATATATATTGGCTCCCATTTGATTTGCTTTATGCAAAAAACTATGCGCTAGTAAATACGGATTCACCTCAGCATCACCTTGCGTATATAACGCTGCTTGTTTTGCAAAAGAATAACGTTTCTTAATATCAGCTTCTGTAAAATATTCAACTGGAAATCCATAATTCTGTAACGTATTATATTCCTCTTGTAAAAATGAGACATCCTCACTTTTACTTGCATAATATAAACTATTTCGCAGAATAAAATGGGGATCAATATCAAGAGTCGGTATAACCTCTTCCATTGTTCTTAGCGCTTCATAACAAAGCTTATATGCTCGTAGCCCTTTTTCTTTACCAAATGTATGAATAAGAGAGGTTAACGATTTATCATGAAGAAATTGTAGTAAACCTGTATTAGCAGCTGTGCTACCACACGCAATTGCTCTTTTTTCAATAAGTGTAACACTCATGCCAATTTTCGCTAACGAATGCGCTATATGAGCACCTGCTTCGCCACTTCCGACTACAAGTACATCACATATCATATCACTTTCTAACGGTGGATAACAAGGTACAGAAACTCCTGTATTCCAAAACAACTTACCGGTCATAAGTTTCATAATCATACTCCTAAAATATAAATTTCTCCTTTCTATGTTTTGTTATTTTCCATAAAAAAATCCAACTAACATAGGCTAGTTGGATTTTTTATTTTTAATTAGAACGCTCTTCAAGCCAATTTCCAATCGTCGGATATGTTTGTTTTACAGCTGTTCCACCGTAAACAATAGACATATGCCCTGTCGGTAAACATACATATTGTTTATCTGTGCTAGAAATATGGTCTAGTAATGCTTCTACTTGACATGGCAAAGCGATATGATCACGTTTCCCGGAAATATTTAAGACATTCGCCTTAATATTTGCAAGGTCTACCTTTTGTCCGCGAATAACAAGTTCACCCTTAACCAGTTTATTATTTTGATAAAAATCACGAATCCACTGTCTGTATGATTCACCTGGGAACGGAATACCATCACCAACCCACTTTTGAACCAATCTCCAGCTTTCGACGAAGCGCTCATTCTCTGAACGATCTACTAAAGCAACATATGGACCAACAAAGTTCGTAATTGGTTTTAACATTTTGTTTCCGAAATCAATCATTTCTGGCGGGATATTTCCAAATGTATCAACCGCTTTATCTAAATTGAAGTATTTCTCATCTAATAAAGGACCATACAATCCTGTTTCAGAGAAATCAAAAGGACTTGTCATGAAAATTAAATTACGAATTGGCATGTGCGGATGAAGTGCTGCATAAATGGAAGTTAGCGTTCCACCCATGCAATAACCAAGTAAAGAAATCTCGTCCGCTTTTGCAGTTCGCATTACTTTTTTTACTGCTCTTGCAATATAATCAAACACGAAATCATCAAATTTCAAATGACTATCTTCTAAACCAAATGTGCCCCAATCAAGCATATACACATCAAAACCACGATCCACTAGATATTCCACTAAACTATTTCCAGGAGTTAAATCCATAATATATGGTTTATTAATAAGAGCATATATTAACAGAATTGGCACTCTTTGTGTTTTTTCTTGTTTTGGAATGTAGCGATAAAGCTTCGTCTTATTCTTCGTCCAAATAACCTCTTTCGGCGTTAATCCTACTTGCGGCTCTGGTTCACGTAATAAAATTTCACTCGCCCTTTTCACTCGGCGGTATGCTTTTCGGTACTCTTCTGGGTATAGCTCTAATTGCTTTTCCCATTCTGTTGCGAATGTAGTCATTTTCCTATCTCCTTTTTGGTCGATTTCCTTCTAAAAAAAAGAAGTGCATTCCTGCTATGGATATGCACTTTTTTCTTACTTCATTACATATATAATCCGCCGTTAATGTTTAATTGCTGACCTGTGATATACGCACCGTCACGGCATAGGTATACTACACCTTTTGCAATTTCATCAGCTTGACCAAAACGTTTTTTCGGGATTTTTGCAACGATTTTTTGACGTACTTCTTCTGGTACTTCTGCTACCATTTCAGTATCAATAAATCCAGGACAAATTGCATTTACAGTGACATTTGTTTTTGCAAGTTCTAATGCTAATGATTTTGTAAATCCTAACATACCCGCTTTTGCTGCTGAGTAGTTTGTTTGGCCAAATCCACCTGCTTGGCCAATAATAGAAGAAATGCTAATAATTCTTCCTTCTTCCGCTTCCGTTATGTATGGAAGAACCGCGCTTGTCGTATTAAATACGCTACTTAAATTCACGTCAATTACGCGCTCCCAATCTTCACGATTTAACTTTTTGAATGTACGATCTCTTGTAATACCAGCATTATTAACAAGAATATCAACTTTACCAAAATGATTCACAGCTTCTTCTACAAGTCGGTTTGCATCTTCTACTTTAGAAACATCCGCTTGCACTGCATAAACGTCATGTCCGTCTTTTCCTAGTTCATTTACTAAATTTTCAGCTGCTTCTTTACTGCTATTATAGTTAATAACTACTTTCGCTCCCTCTTGTGCTAATGCTACTGTAATTGCTTTTCCAATCCCTTTTGCTCCACCTGTTACAATTGCTACTTTGCCATTTAATTGAACCATTTCTTTTCCCCCTTAAATGAATTTGTGAACGATTGTTATGAATCATTTTGGTACTCATACTGTAGAGTCCCTATATAATTATGTTTCGCTGTTTACACGTGAAAGAGATTCTCCCTCTCTCTTTTACCTGTTATAAACAAGCGCTTTTATCATTTTTTATTTTCCGGCTTATTCGCAGGCTTTATCTCTTCTTTTACAGGTACTTGTAGTTTAGCTAGTACTGCATTTTGCTTTTCTAGCAATTCTAAAATTTGATCTACTTTTGTTTCAAGCGTACGAATATCTTGTTTCACTTTCGTCACATCACGCTTTAATGTAGGAGCTTGTCCTAAAGAATCTACTTTCTCCTCTAGAAACTCCTCAATGTTATCTACTTTATTTTCTAAGTTAATAACAAGCGTAGCCACTCTTGCGATATCCTCTTTCGTCGGCACATTTACTTGTTCTAAATAGTTTTTTGTCGTATCATTTAATGCTTTTTGATAAAACAAATTCAAATCTAGAACGCTGCCCATCCAAGCAGAATATTCTTCTGTTTTAATTGTTTCATTGAGCGCTTTTCCCCAAAATGTTTCGGTTTGTTCATAAGCATTTTTCCATGCTTGTAGTGGATCGAATTTTTGATCAATCACTTTACCTACACTCCCTTTTTCGTTTTTGAAACAATTCAACCTATTCACTATTTTCTAATATTCTGAATAAAACTTCAAGTCTATATTTTATTTTTTCTATTTTCTAACAAATGTGTTGACTTTAAAAACAGATAGGTGTAAATTGCACTTATAAGCAAAAAATTCCATCTAACTGATTCATGAGGTGATGCACAATCATGCTACAAAATGAACCAGAACAACGCGAAAGTTTGGAGAACAACCAAGCGAAACAACCAAACTCCATGCCAAAAAACTTCTTAGTTCCCTTCTTACTTCTCTGTCTAAAAGACTGGAGTCTTCATGGTTACAAACTTATTCAAATGCTAATGGATATCGGCTTTTCTTCTGTTGACCAAGGTAATGTTTATAGAACACTACGCAAATTAGAAAAAGAAAACCTTATTTCTTCTACTTGGGATACAAGCGATGGAGGGCCGGCAAAAAGAATTTATTCTTTAACTGAATATGGAGAGCAATATTTAACAACATGTGCGACTTCTTTTGAACATTATCAAAATATGTTGCGAACGTTTTTCACGTTATACACCAATGCATTCTTTCCATTTTCTACTTCTCCAGAAAAGGATGAAAAGGATTCTTCATCTTCACCTGGTGGTACAGCAGAGTAATCTGCGTTCACAATATGCAAAAAAACATTTGGGGGTCAAACAATGGAAACTAAACCATACGAATTAGTCGATGCATTTTGGAAAAACTGGTCTCAATCACTTTCCCTTTTCTCTTCAGCTGGGAAACAATTAGAGCAACTTACTTTAGAAACATTAAAACAACAACAAGACGCTTTGCATAAATTAACATCAGGAGTAGATGAACTAGAAAAAGAACTACAACAACTCACTGCTCAGTTCAATAACCAATATACAGATTACGTGAAACAATTAACTGGAAACTCCTTAAATGATCAAATTAACGAGTGGCAAGACAAGTGGAAGGAACTTTCTGCTCATATGCAGCAACTTACTGTTTCTCCTACAAAAACATCTTTGTCAATCCTTACACAAACAAGCGGTCAATTTGAAGAAACAACAAAACAATTTATTGAGCAACAACAATTACAACGTGAAGAGGCTCAAAAACAGTTAGAGGGTTTTTTGGAAGAGTTCAAGTCAAAACAGTTGGAACTCGCAAAAAAGTTCGAGGAAAATTCAAAAAATCTATTTACTTCCATCAAGTAAGAAAAATGTGGGAGCTAACTGCAGCACAAACAAAACTCTTTCTTCCTCCTACTACATCAAGATGGCTAGCATTTTTCGATATGGAAAAGAAGGAGGACAAAATGAATCCATTTCAAGAAGCACAAACTGTTCCAGAGCTTCGTTATGATGAGATTCAAGTCGGTGATCAAGCATCCCTTACAAAAACAATTACGGATGAAGATGTTATCAATTTTGCAAAATTGACTGGAGATGTGAATCCTATTCATATTTTAGATTCTTTTGCAAAAACAACAATGTTTAAAGAACGTATTGCTCACGGTATGCTCGTTTCGAGTTTTATTTCTACCATCCTTGGAACGAAACTCCCGGGCAAAAATACGATTTATTTATCCCAAAATGTTTCATTCCGTGCCCCTGTCAAAATCGGTGATACACTTCGTGTTGTGGCAGAGGTTATTAAGAAGCGTGACGATAAAAAAATCATTACGTTGCAAACAAACATATATAATCAATCAGATGATATTGTCGTGGAAGGAACGGCGACAATACTAAAAAAAGAGTAGCAAATTTGCTACTCTTTTTTCTATCCAAGAACTTCTAATCGCACCGATTACTTCCGCGTATGACTACGTCATTTCCACATAAAATAACGTTACCAGTTTAGATAAGAACTTAGCTGAACTGGACTACTCATAAGGATGTGTATCAACATGGTAAAAACAAACAAATTATTAGTTCCAGGTGCAGAGCAAGCGCTTGAACAATTTAAATATGAGATTGCACAAGAATTTGGTGTAAGCTTAGGATCTAATACAGCATCTCGTTCTAACGGTTCAGTTGGCGGCGAAGTAACAAAACGTCTTGTTGCTTTAGCTCAACAACAATTACGTGGATAATAATATAACATATGGCTTAGAGGCAGATATTCTCTGCCTCTTTCTATTTTCAACATACATAATAGTGCTTTTTCACATACTAATCAAAGCAAAATGAAAGGAGCGATATGTGAAATGAAACGGATTAATATTAGCATGAGCCCTCCCCGCGTTCTTACTTTATCTTTTCTTCTATTATCAGTTGGCGGCACATGCTTATTAAAACTGCCCATTGCTACGACAACGTCCATTTCATGGCTCGATGCCTTATTTACAACCGTTTCCGCTTGTACTGTTACTGGGCTTGGTGTTGTAGATACCGGAAAAATGTTTACTTTATTTGGACAATGTGTCATTTTAACGCTTATACAAGTTGGCGGGCTTGGCATTATGAGCTTTGCTGTCTTAATTGCGATTATGCTCGGAAGAAAAATCGGTCTTCAAAACCGTATTTTATTACAACAAGCATTAAATCAAACGAATATCGGCGGCGTCATCCGTCTTGCCAAATCGTTATTTTTATTCTCTTTTACAGTCGAATGTATCGCTACTTTAATTCTTTCTTTTGAGTGGGTACCAAAATATGGGGTTACCAAAGGGATCTATTATAGTTTTTTCCATTCAATCTCAGCCTTTAACAATGCTGGTTTTTCTGTGTGGAGCGATAATTTAATGTCCCATTCTCATAGCATTCTTGTCAATTTCGTCATTTCCTCTCTCATCATTTTAGGTGGAATTGGTTTTACAGTAATCGTAGACATAAAAAGAAAGAAAAACTTTAAAAACCTTACACTACATTCAAAACTTATGCTTTCTTCTACTCTAATCGTCAACATTATTGCTACCCTTTTTATTTTTATATTCGAGTTCCATAACTCCCTTTCTATGAGAGGTTTTACCCCATTTGAAGAAGGAATGGCCTCTTATTTTCAAGTAATTTCAACGCGAACTGCCGGATTTAATACAGTTGATATTTCTACATTGTCAAAACCTTCCCTCCTATTAATGATGCTCCTTATGTTTATTGGTGCTGGTAGCGCTTCAACGGGTGGTGGGATTAAGTTAACAACATTTTTAATCATATTTTTTGGCGTATTTAAATTTTTACAAGAACAAGAGGATATTGTCGTATTTAAAAAATCCATTAAAGATACTCTCATTGTCAAATCATTAACCATTACTATTATTTCCATTTCATTTATCTTTTTTGCTATTTTAATTTTGAGTATTACTGAGCGAGTTCCTCTATTGATGAGTGCTTTCGAAGTATTTTCAGCATTTGGGACTGTTGGCCTCAGTATGAACTTAACACCCCACTTAACTATAATCGGAAAAGCTATTATTATCTTTATGATGTTTTTTGGGAAAATGGGTCCTTTAACATTGGCTTTTTCATTTGCTCGTAAAAAGAACCGGAAAATAAAATATCCGAATGAAGATATTTTAACAGGTTGACAACCGTAGAAATTATCCATATAATGAGAATACAATAGCATATCTCCAAAGGGGAGTAGCGTCCAAGAAAATTTCTTGGAAACAAAGTCGTCATTACGTAGAACTTAGTTCTTCCGGCTTTGTTGGCATTTTCATTACATATGTCTAGCAAGACCTTTGCCTATTAACGGCAGAGGTCTTTTTTGTATTCATTTCCAGATTCTCCCAAAGTTAATAGGCAGGAGTATGGGGAAACTAAATAGTGGGGAAATTCTTCACTTATTTAGAACTTATAGAAATGAGAGGAGAATGTACATGGATGTATCATTATTATTGGAGTATGGTTGGGTATTACTCATCCTAATTGCACTTGAAGGGATTTTAGCGGCTGATAACGCTCTTGTTCTTGCAATTATGGTAAAACATTTACCAGAAGAAAAACGAAAGAAAGCACTATTTTATGGATTAGCAGGGGCATTTGTTTTCCGATTCGGATCGTTATTTATGATTTCGTTCTTAGTCGATGTATGGCAAGTGCAAGCAATTGGTGCCATCTACCTTATGTTTATCGCTGGTAATCACTTATTTAAAACGTATGTTAAAAAGAATACGGATGAAGAAACAGAAGAAAAAGAAGCAAAGAAAAAACAAGAGAACTTTTGGTGGACTGTATTTAAAGTTGAGGTTGCTGATATCGCCTTCGCAGTTGATTCAATTTTAGCTGCTGTTGCACTAGCAATGACTTTACCAAAAACAGGATTAGGTACAATTGGTAGTCTTGATACTGGGCAATTCGTTGTTATCTTTGTGGGTGGACTTATCGGATTAATCATTATGCGATTTGCAGCAACTGCTTTCGTACAAATCTTAAAACGTAAACCAGGACTTGAAACTGCAGCATTCTTAATTGTAGGTTGGGTTGGTGTAAAGCTAGCAGTTTATACATTAGCACACCCTGCATTAAATGTAATTCCACATTCATTCCCAGAATCCACTCCGTGGAAGCTTACATTCTGGATTGTATTAGTCGGAATCGCAGTTGGTGGTTGGTTCTTCTCAAAAGAAGTAGAAGTAAAAGTAGAAAAGAATTTAGACGAAAAAGCGCTGTAATTACAGTGCTTTTTCTTTTTGCTTTCTTCCTCTCAATATCCAGAAAAATTCCATTATACTATTTTTTGTAAACGTTTTCTTAATATATGTATGTCCTTTTTGTGAAACATTGCACAAACTTATTGAAAGTGAGAACAATTCCATGTACTTTATTCATATAAGGAGTATTTATAGAAGATTTACTAAAGGAGCGTATTACTCATGCTAGAACAAGGACTAGATTATGTTGTCAAACTGGCTAAAAGCAAAAAGAAAATGCTAGATACAAACCCAATGCAATATTTCATTCGTGCTGCACTTGCGGGTATTTATATCGGTTTTATTATTGTACTATGTTTTAAATTAGGTAACTTTTTTCACATTGCAGATTCACCAGCAACTTATTTAGCTGCTTCTATGTTTTTCGGGATTGCTCTCGTACTTATTATATATGGCGGTGCTGAATTGTTTACTGGAAACACAATGTACTTTACTGTAGCAACTTTAAGAAAGGAAACAACGATTTCTGATACACTTCGTAACTGGGTTGCTTGTTACGCAGGTAACTTAGGTGGCGCGTTATTCTTTGCCTTACTATT
Source organism: Bacillus sp. ok061 (assembly GCF_900108285.1). Taxonomy (NCBI): domain Bacteria; kingdom Bacillati; phylum Bacillota; class Bacilli; order Caryophanales; family Bacillaceae; genus Bacillus; species Bacillus sp. ok061. Next base: position 103,535 of record NZ_FNUW01000003.1, read on the forward strand.
TTACGCAACTGGAATTTTTGAAGCAATTGATCACGGTCACTTAATGAGTAAAGTCGTTGAAGGAAAGATGAACACACCTACAATGCAGTTATTCTTTAAAGCCATTTTATGTAACTGGCTCGTATGTCTTGCTTGCTTCTTACCTTCTCAGGTTAAAGGTGACACAGCAAAAATAATGGTCATGATGCTACTTGTTTTCACATTCTTCTTATCTGGTTACGAACATAGCATTGCAAACTTATCACTCTTTGCTTTATCTTTAGTTTCACCGCATCCTGAGACAATTTCTTTTTCAGGTGCTATTCATAACTTAATTCCTGTTACAATCGGTAACATTATTGGTGGATCAGTATTTGTCGGTATGGTATACCACTACTTAACTAAGAAAACACCTGACGTTCAACAGGAAGAAACTGAAATCGCAGCAGCTCAGCAAGAAGAGATTATTCCTTTACAAGCACATATGAAACATTAAAAACTCCAAAGTTTTACTTTGGAGTTTTTAGCTTCCCACATATTTAACAACAAGGTGAGGATTAATTTCTCCTTCTTCCTTTCCCTTGTCCATTCTTTGTTTCATCTTATGCATACCGCATGATATCATTCGTATGAAGGTGAATTTCATTTACATATAACCCCTCTGTACGAAAGGCTTCTACAAAATCTAGTCCACTTTTTTCTCCCCATCCCATATTAAAATCAAGGGAAAGAATATTCACACCATAATCCCGAACCATTTGTAAGGCACATTCTACTGTAGTTGCCGGCACATACCCGAACGGACAACTTCTTTGATCATCCATATATACGTTCATTTTCTATTCCCTCTCTACTTTGAATATGCGACCAATACATAACATATTGCCCCAAGGCTAATAAAAGGACCAAATGGAATGGGCTTTCGTACTTCTATACGTTTTAATACGATCCCAATCCCGAAAAAACAAAGACTAAAACAAGAGGCTAAAAATAAAATGATAAAAACTCCCTTCACTCCTACTATAAACCCAAGCAACGAAAGTAGTTTTATATCTCCACCGCCAAGCCCTTCTGGATATATCTTTTGCATGCAATATAACAAAATGAATATAACACCACTACCAACTATACTATCTGTCCAAGTAACTAATTGTACAAAAACACTTTCGAGAATGAGTAAAACGGCAAACGAAATTAAAATACAATCAGGAATTAACATATATAAGTAATCTGTAAGTGAAATAATAAGAAGTAGCGAAAAAAGGGATAAAATGATAATAAGCTCTCGTTCTATTCCAATCATATACACGGTAAGAAGAAATATACTTCCTGTTATACATTCAAATGCTACATACATAATCGGAATTTTCCTCTTACAATTCGTACAACAGCCTCTTTGTATATAAAATGAAATGATGGGGATTAGTTCTTTTGGCCTTAGCACATATTTACAATAATGACAATGTGAACGCGGGGTAATGATAGACTCCCCTAATGGAACCCTCATCGCAACTAACATAAAAAAAGAACCAAACACCATCCCTGCTAACAGTGCATATAAATAAGTGAACATCCCTTCCTCTCCTTTCCAAAAGAACATAGCAAAAAAAGGAGAGAACTTCTACTTCATATTATCCTTTATTCTACTAAAAAAGCAGGCCATTTTCTGGCCTGCTTTCCCCTCTTTTATACGATGAAATATACTGCTTTTAATGGTCCGTGTACTCCGACAACAAGATTCATTTCAATGTCAGCCGAATTACTTGGTCCTGTAATAAAGTTAATACAAGATGCCGCTGTCTCTCCATTTTCTACACGTGAGTTCATATCTTTAACTGCTTGTGTAATACGAGGCACAAGTGTTTCACGTGGAATAATAGCAAAATATACAGTCGGTAAAAAGTGTAAAGAACGTCCTTGTCCTTTATGACTTTGTACGACAATTGTTCCGGATTCAGCTAATGTATAATCACTAAATGCAATACCAATATTCGCTTTTTCAGCTAAACGCATATTTTCATCTTTTCTCTCTGGATCCCATACGTTTACTTCAACGTCTCGCTTTGGAAGTTCTTCTTTAAATAAAGATGTTAAACCATATGCATCAAAACGCTCATCTGCTGATAATAAAATAGGTCCCCCGCCGTTTTCCATGATTACTTTTTGAAGGTCTTCACCTAAACGGTCATTTGTCGTTTCTACTACAGTTGTATGAATGTTTGTACATTGATTTTTAAACACTTCTAGTAATTCTTCTTGTGAATAATCTTTTAACGTTTCTACATTCACATTACTTTTCCATACTGGGCGTTCTACACCTTCCGTTTTACGCGCACGCCCAAGTTCTTTTGCAATATTATCTAGAAAGGCATCACGGTTTTGAATTAATCCTGCCATTATTTATCCCCGCCTTTCTTATGATCTTTATACCAATCACGGAATCGTTCTTTACTTGGAGCTGGGAATTCACGAATATCCGTCCAGTTTTTAAGTGGTCCAACACCTTTTGATACACGATTACCAGATGTAAATGGACTCATTGCTGCTGGTGCCATTTTTGAACCCATTTTATATAAAGCAGCTGAAGAAGCACCCATACTAAACATTTTCATCGCTAGTTTTTCTGCAAGTGGTGCACGCCCTTCTTGCTCAACGATGACTTGACGATGTTTTAATAATAAATCATGCAATGGAATTTTTACTGGACAAGCTTCTGTACATGCTCCGCATAAACTAGATGCATAAGGAAGCTCTTTGTAATCATCATATCCACCTAGAAGCGGTGTTAATACCGCGCCGATTGGTCCTGAATAAATCGATCCATATGAATGTCCACCAACGTGACGATATACAGGACATACATTTACACAAGCAGCGCAACGAATACATTGTAATACTGAACGGAATTCAGATCCAAGAATTTGAGAGCGACCATTATCAACAACAACTAAATGGAATTCTTCAGGTCCATCAACTTCCTCTTCTTGAATTGGTCCTGCTACTGTTACATAACTTGTTAATTTTTGACCTACTGCACTACGACATAATAAACCAACTAAAACATCTAATTCTTCCATTGTCGGAACCATACGTTCCATACCCATTACTGCAATTTGTGTTTTCGGAATTGACATAACAAGATCTGCATTACCTTCATTCGTTACTAAACAAAGAGAGCCCGTATTTGCAACAGCAAAGTTACAACCAGTTACACCAATTTCTGCATCCATAAATTTCTCACGAAGTTGTTTACGAACAAACTTTGTCATTTCATACGGGTCATCAGAATTTTCATAGCCTAGCTTTTCTTTAAATACATCGCGAATTTGCGTTCTATTTTTATGAAGTGCGGGTGCAATAATATGTGAAGGTGGATCGTTATCTACTTGCAAGATATACTCTCCTAAATCACTCTCTAACACTTCACAGCCAATCTCTTCAAGCGCATGGTTCATACTGATTTCTTCTGTTACCATCGACTTTGATTTTACTACTTTTTTCGCTTGTTTCTTTTTGGCGACGTCTTGAATATACTTTGCTGCTTCCTCTTTCGTCTTCGCAAAGTACACGTGTCCGCCTCTTTTTGATACATTTTCACTTAACTGCATTAAATAATAATCAAGATTTTCTAACGTATGTTGACGGATTTGTTCACCTAGTTCACGCCACTCTTCCCAGTTTCCTAATTCATCTGCGGCTTTTAAGCGATTCGTATATAAACGCGTTTGTGCAGAAGATACTGCTCCGCGCATAAACGAATCTTGAATTCCATCACCAACGCGATCATTAAATTTTTTCTCACTGATTTTCATAGACATAGCTTATGTTCCCCCTTCATGAGCGACTATTCAGTACCTCAGCAATATGCATTACTTTTACTTCTTTTCCTAAACGCTCAATACGTCCGCCAATGTTTAACAAACACCCACAATCTGCACCGATTAAATAATCTGCACCTGTTTCCATTACACTATCTACTTTTTCATCTACCATTTGCTCAGAGATTGGAGTCATCTTAACTGAAAACGTTCCCCCAAACCCACAACAATTTTGCACGTTTGGCAAATCTCTCACAGTTAATCCTTTTACATTTGATAATAAAATCCCTGGTGCTTCTTTTACTCCAAGCAGGCGTGTCATATGACATGATTTATGAATAGTAGCTATCCCTGATAAACTTGCACCAACATCTGTAACTTTTAAAACATCTACAATAAACTGTGTAAATTCATAAGTTTTATCAGCAACTTTTTGTGCACGTTTAGCCCACTTTGGATCATCTTTGAAAACATGCGGATACTCATGAAACATTGTCGCACACGAGCCAGATGGTGTAACAATATATTCTGCATCTTCAAAAGTTTCAATCATATGTTTCATCGCTTCTTTTGCTGCTTCTACATGGCCGCTATTATAAGCAGGCTGACCACAACAAACTTGTGCTTCTGGAAATTCAATTTCACAACCTAAACGCTCCAACACTTCAACTGTTGCTTTGCCGACATTTGTTTCAAACATATCGACTAAACAAGTAACAAATAAAGTAACTTTCATAACTATTACTCCCCCTTTTTACAACTTCACCAACAAACATATGGTCATCAGATAACTGAGTAGAGAAGAAATAGGCTCAACCATAGCCTATCCTCTCCCTCTTCTAAAGAAAACGCTTACTTAATCTTTCTCTATTTTATCAGAAAATTAAATTTTTAAAAGATTAAATTACGAATTTATATCGTTTTTACCTGTGACAATATGTTCTACATTTGTTAAATGATCTAGCATTGCTTGCTGCGCTAATTCTACATCTTGTTTTAACACCGCATCATATATAACTTGATGCTCTTCTATAAGTCGTTCTGATGTCGTTTGTTCACCATATAAAATAATGCGTCTTGATTCACCAATCGTTTCAGCAATCATCTCTGAAACATGATTCATGAGTTCAAGCAAAATGTTATTATGCGAAGACTCTGCAATTCCCATATGAAATTGAAAATCGGCTTTTTCGCCAGCCTTTTCATCTCCAATGCTCTTTGCCATTTCATCTAACCAATGTTTCATATTTTGTAAATTATCTTCCGTACGTTTTGCCGCCGCTACTCGAACTGCCCCCACTTCAAGCACCTTTCGTACTTCTAATAAATTCAAAATATCCTCTTTCTTCATTAATAATCTATTGTTTAATGATTTTGTTAATGAAGAAGAATCGAAGTTCTTCACATATGTACCTTCTCCTTGTTTCATCTCAATTAAGCCCATCGCTCTTAGCGCACTTAGCGCTTCACGAACAGCAGATCTGCCAACTTGAAACTGCTCAGCTAATTGATGCACAGGGAGTAGTTTGTCACCAGGTTTTAACGTACCATTTTTAATCATTGTTAAAATAGCTTCAGATACTTCTTCGTAAATTTTTTTCGGTTTAATAGATTTGTACTCCAGTTAAATCACCTCAGTATCTTCCAAACAACAATTGAAACGATTTATAAGAACTTTGCATCATAACTATTTTAGACCGAATTGATAAGAAGTACAAATGTTTTGTTCATAAAATAGTCAAATTTTCGATATTTATTACATATTAATTTATATTTTTACGTATAAAGTGAAACTTTAATCAGTAGGGGTTTTGTTCATTCCCCACTGATTATTAGCCCTCACCAATCGGGTGTTTACGGGCAGCAGGGCCCCCACCTAACTTCTTTGCTTCCGCTGAATTTTGAGGTGGGGGGCTTACTGCCCGGCAAATAGCGGGATAAATATTTTCTTCAATATAAAGAACATGTCCTAAAAATTAGAACATGCCCACATCATCCTGTACATTCAGTTTAATAATAACCGTTGTTCCCGTATCTTTTTCACTTTCAATTTGCCACTGTCCACCATGTATATGGACAATTTGTCTCACAATAGCAAGGCCTAAACCTGTTCCACCATGTTGACGACTTCTCGCTTTATCAACTCGGTAAAAGCGCTCGCCAAGATTTTCTAAATGCTCTATATCAATGCCAATTCCTGTATCTTTTATTTTTAATTCACAGTAATCATCGATTTGCTCTAAAGTTATAACGATATTTCCGTTTTGATTTGTATACCGTATCGCATTATCTAACACATTATGAAGCACCTGTTGCATACGATCCTCATCAATCATGACAATGACCTCTGGATTTAAATTGGTTGAAATATGAATTTCCTTTTCTATAAACTTAATCTCATACGTATCTAATACGTCTTCAATCAGCTGTGAAAAAACGATAGGTTGCTTCTTTAACGGAAAGTGCTCACCTTCTAATTGTGCTAAGTCTAACAAGTCATGAACGAGACGCTGCATACGACCTGCTTCTTTATGAATTAGCTGCGTTACTTTTTCCTGCTGTGGTCCCTTTGCAACGCCATCTAAAATAGCCTCGCTATACCCTTTTATATAACTAAGTGGTGTTCTAAGTTCATGCGAAACATTTGCTAAAAATTCCTTACGCTTTACATCTTCTGTTTCCAATGAATTTGCCATTTTATTAAATGCTTTTCCTAGTCGTCCAATTTCATCCTCTGAAGAAACGGTAATCCGCTCCGAGAAATCTCCCGTAGCCAAATGGTTTGCAACCCGCTCCATTTGCGAAAGCGGCTTCGTTATTGCAATTATAATTTTTCTTCCAACCCATATCGTAATTAAAATCATCGCAATTGCTAGTGGTGCTAAAATAAGACCCATATCATATATTAAGTCTTTTATACTTTTTAAAGGAATATAAGAATATACAATTCCGACTAATTTTTTATTTTCCAATACAGGGATGACAACCCCCATAATATTACGTTCAAAATGTTCTTCATATCCTATCTTTGTCACAGTTTTCCCATCTAATAGCGTTTGCCTATCTCCTTCGCTTATAAGAGAATGATGATGCACATCAAAAGGTAAACATGCACTTAAATCACGCGGATTAGACACGAAAAGAACGTCTGAACTAGATATTTGATCAAATGATCTTACTTTCTCTTCAAAAATTGATATTCCTTCGCGCTTATCATACTGAGCAGCAAGATTTTTCCCTTCCATTACTAATGAACCTTTTAAATTATCAACGTATAGTTTTTCATATGAGTATAAAGATACGAAATAAAGAAAGGACACTGTTACACATACTGCACATACTACTGTAAGCCAAAGTTTTTGTACCATCGTAAACATACGTTACACCTCGAATTTATAGCCTACACCCCAAACAGTTTGAATGTAGTTTCCACTTTCTCCAAGCTTCAAGCGCATCGTTTTCACGTGCGTATCTACTGTTCTTGTACTTCCCGCATAATCATATCCCCATACCTTTTCAAGTAATTGCTCCCGGCTAAATACTTGTCCTGTATGCTGACAAAGAAAATATAGTAAATCAAACTCTTTTACAGTAAGAGAAATCGGCTCACCATCCGCCTCTATTCGTCTACTTTTTTCATTGATAAGAATTGGTCCAAATTGAATCTCTTCTTGCTGTTCTTGCTTTGTATATCTTCTTAACACAGCTTCCATACGGGCAACCAATTCACCAGGACTAAACGGTTTTACAATATAATCATCCGCTCCCATACGTAAGCCGTTCACCCTATTCCACTCTTCACCTTTTGCGGTTAAAAATATAATCGGCACATCTGACGTTTTTCTAATTTCTTTACAAACTGAAAGTCCATCCATTTCTGGCATCATAATATCTAATACAACGAAATCATAATGATCTGTTTCTAGTTTTTTAAGAGCCTCTTTTCCATCTTCAGCTTCTCCCCACTCATATCCGAAGTTGTCCAAATACATTCCAACAAGCTGCCTCATATCACTTTCATCATCTACAACTAGCACTCTATATTTATTCATTGTCCTTCCCTTCCCTCTCTATGAGTTGAAACGGTCCTTTTCCGACTTTAATTGTTTGTTTTATTTTCAAATTCCTCATATCCATAACGCACACTTCATCACTATCATAACTTGCTACATATCCTTCTGCTCCGCTCTCCAAAAATGCAAATGGATTCGATCCTACTTCTACAGAAGCTATTTCTTTATATGTGCTAATATCAAACTTTCTAAGTGTGTTCGAACCATGACTTAGTGCATATACGTACTTACTATCCTTCGTTATATTCACAGGCATAAATGGAGCGTGTAAAGAGCGCACCATTTCTCCCCCCTGTAAAGAATACACTAACACTTTCTCATTTACTTGATTTCCATCACCATGTCCGCCAATCCATATTTCTTTCCCATCAGGACTAATCGTTGCTCCGGTTGATGCTGGCGGAATCATAAAGGATTGAACAACTTCTTTTTTCTTCGTATCAATTGTCGTTAGTTTCGTATCATAAAAGTTTAGTACAGATAACCGATTATGATACTCTACCATCGTTATAGGACCTTTTCCTGTTGAAACATTTCCGGTCTCTTTCCCATTTATCGTAAAGAACCTTACCTTTTGAACATTTTGATCGGCAGCAAATAATTGTTTTTTATCTTCTGATACGACCACATTTACAATGCCCTTTCCAGTTTTATATTTTTCCACTTGCCTTCCTTCCGCCAGTGAATATACATACATATATTCTAATTGCTTACCGTATACAAGGATTTCCTCACCGTTTGGAAGCAGTGTGATTCCGGCCATTGGCTCATTTAGTTCCCATGTCGTGATTAACTTTTTATTTTTTTTATCAATAAAACTAATGCTGCCTTCTTTTATATTCGTTGTTATAATAACATTTTTATCTTTAGCAATTGGTGTATATGAACTTCCTTGACACCCTACTAATAGAAATAAAAAACAGAGAAGAAAAACATACTTTCTCAAAAGATTCCCTCCATCTTCGGATGATTTCGTTATAATTGTAAAATAACAAATAAATGTGTGGAAAGTGTGAAATTTTCCTTTCTTACTCAATTTACATATATAATGTACAACAAATAGAATTTGAGGTGTGTCAATTATGCTATTTCCTGATTTAGCGAATAAAATTGTACGAGAAGTACGCAGACTAATTACAGAAAATATTATTATTATTAATATACAAGGCGTTATTATTGCAAGTACAGATACAGAAAGAATTGGTCAATTTCATGAAGGTGCACTCCGCTGCGCCAACCAAAAGAAAACTGTCATCATTACAACAGAAGATGAAAGGCAGTTGCAAGGTGTAAAGGCTGGGATGAATCTTCCTTTATTATTTCATGACGAAGTAATTGGTGTTATTGGAATTACAGGAGAACCTGAAAATATTTCACGCTATGGAGAAATATTGCGTAAGATGACCGAGTTATTAATTCATGAAAACTACTTTTTAGAGCAACTAGAACTTGAGCATCGTTCTTATGAAGCTTTCGTCTTTGATTGGCTTCAAAATACAGAATGGTCTCCAAGTTTTCTCGATCGCGCCAAAACACTTGGCATTGATTTATATAAGAAGAAACAACTTATTTTGTTTTCTATTGGCCAAAATGACACGATGCTCCAGCGTAAAATATGGCAACATATACGTAATATATTAACAAAAGAGCATCTATTTGTTCGGTGGGGAAATGATCGTTTTATTTTATTTACAGCGATGAGCTCCAACGAGCAAACATACCAATTTTTAAAACGATTAAAACAAGACTGCGAAGCTTTATTTTCTATTCCTTTATATATCGGGATTGGACAAACAGTTACCCCAAACAATATGAACATATCTTACGAACAAGCATTACGTGCTCTTTCTGTATCATTGGAAACGAAACAAATTGTATTTAATGAAGATTTACGTTTAGAAATGTGTTTACAAGATATTTCTGCCGAAACGCGTGAACAATTTCTAGAGCGTACCATCGAAAACTTACTATCATCTTCTGAGCTTATGCACACCTTACGCTTATTTATCGATTATAACCAATCTTATAAACAGACAGCTAAACAATTACATATACACATTAACACATTACATTACAGGCTAAAAAAGATTGAAGAACATACAGGACTTGATCCAAAACAATTCAAAGACTTAAACGTTTTATACTTCGCACTCCTCCTATTAGATAATCATACAAAAAAGAACGATAAAACAGATTAATCTTTAGATGATTATACATAGAAAGAATCCCTCGACTTTTTTATCATTATAACGAAAGCACTGTTACCACGTTGTTTATTATAACTAAACACGTTAACAGTTTGAGGGGGATTTCCAATGTTAGAAAAACAAATTATTCATTCATTCGTATCTATTGTTGGCGAAGGTAATGTAGATACATCCAATATGGGGCGTTTAACTTATAGTTATGATGCCACTCCAAACTTCCAAGCAATGCCTGATGCAGTCATTGCTCCTCGTAATACAAATGAAGTAGCTGAAGTGTTAAAAGTATGTAACACTCACAAAATTCCTGTGTATGTGCGCGGGTCTGGAACAAACCTTTGCGCAGGAACATGTCCACTTGAAGGCGGTATCGTCCTTATTTTCCGCCATATGAACAATATTTTAGAAATTGATGAAGAAAACTTAACAATTACTGTACAAGCTGGTGTCATTACACTTGATATTATTAAAGCGGTAGAAGAAAAAGGTTTATTTTATCCACCAGATCCAAGCTCGATGAAAATTTCTACAATCGGCGGTAATATTAATGAAAACTCAGGTGGATTACGCGGTTTGAAATATGGCGTAACACGTGATTATGTAATGGGGCTTGAACTTGTCTTACCAAATGGTGATATTATTCGTACTGGCGGCAAATTAGCAAAAGATGTAGCTGGTTACGATTTAACTCGTTTATTTATCGGCTCTGAAGGAACACTTGGCGTGGTAACAGAAGCCATATTAAAACTTGTTCCTATGCCTGAAACAAAGAAAACAATGCTTGCATTATATGAAGATATTAATGAAGCTGCACGTGCTGTTTCTTCTATTATTGCAAATAAAATCATTCCAGCAACACTGGAGTTTTTAGACCAACCGACAATTGAAGTAGTAGAAGAGTTTGCACAAATCGGTTTACCTACAGATGTAAAAGCAATTTTATTAATCGAACAAGACGGCCCGCCCGAAGTAGTCAATCGAGATATTGAAAACATGGCTAACGTTTGCCGCTCTATGAATGCAGTTGATGTTCGCATTGCAAAAGATGAAACAGAAGCAGATGCGCTTCGTACTGCTCGCCGTAGTGCTCTATCAGCGCTCGCACGATTAAAACCTACTACAATATTAGAAGATGCGACTGTACCACGTTCACAAATCGCTCCGATGGTTGAAGTTATTAATGCCATTGCAAAAAAATATAATATTCCTATTTGTACGTTTGGACACGCTGGTGATGGTAACTTACATCCAACTTGTATGACAGATGCTCGTAATGCAGAAGAGATGCACCGAGCTGAACAAGCTTTTGCTGAAATATTTGCGAAAGCAATTGAACTTGGTGGCACAATTACTGGTGAACACGGTGTTGGTGCGATGAAAGCTCCATATTTAGAAATGAAATTAGGTAAAGAAGGTATTGCAGCTATGCAAGGAATAAAGCAAGCTTTCGATCCAAATAACATTATGAATCCTGGAAAAATGTTCGCGAAAGACACTCGAAAAAGAGTGGTGGTTGAGCGATGACCACATTAAATAAAGAAAATATTCAAAAAGAATTTAAAGAACGATTAAGTGAAGATGAATTACTAAACTGTATGCGATGCGGTTTTTGTTTACCTACTTGTCCTACCTACATTCAATCCGGATATAAAGAGTCACATTCACCGCGCGGACGTATCGCATTAATGAAAGCAGTCGTTGATGGTTTAATCGAACCAGATGAAGATGTTGAAAATACATTAAACGTTTGTCTTGGTTGCCGTGCTTGTGAGCCTGTTTGTCCATCTGGTGTAAATTATGGACATTTATTAGAAGAAGCTCGAGATATTATTAATCAAAATAAAAAATTCTCAATGCCAGTGAAAGCTGTTCGAAAAGTCGTTTTTGAAGGATTATTCCCCCATCAAAATCGAATGCGAACATTAACCGGACTAATCGGATTTTATCAACGTTCTGGTTTACAAACGCTAACACATAAAACAGGTATTATGAAGTTATTCCCTGAAACACTTGCAACAATGGATCTCGTTTTACCAAAAGTCCCTAAAATGAAAGCAATGAAAGATCGTCCTTTATTTTTACCTGCAGAAAGTACAAAGAAAAAACAAGTTGCATTCTTCACAGGCTGCTTAATGGATACGATGTTTTTAGAAACAAATAACGCAACGATGAAACTTCTCCAATTAGCTGGTTGTGATATTGTTATTCCGAAAACACAAAGTTGCTGCGGTGCATTGCATGGACATGCTGGTGAAAAGAGTGGAGCAAAAGAATTAGCAAAGCGAAATATAAAGGCATTCGAAGATTTAAACATCGACTATATTATTACGAATGCAGGTGGTTGCGGAGCTTACCTCGTAGACTATGATTATCTTTTAAAGGATGATTCGGAGTGGGCTGAACGTGCTAAGCAGTTTGTTTCTAAGATTAAAGATATTACTGCTATACTAGTAGAACTAGACTTCCATAAGCGAACTGATTTACGACTCACGCAGCAAATTATTACATATCAAGACTCTTGTCATTTACGCAATGTTATGCGCACAGCTTCTGAACCTCGTATGTTACTAGAGGCTATCCAAGGTGCAACATATCGTGAAATGAAAGATGCGGACCGCTGCTGTGGCTCTGCTGGTATTTACAATATTGTTCATTCAGAGTTATCAATGGAATTTCTAGATTACAAAATGGACCGTGTGCATGAAACAGAAGCAGCAACCATTGTTACTGCAAATCCAGGTTGTTTATTACAAATGAAATTAGGAATTGAGCGAGAAGGGCTTTCTCATAAAATGAGAGGAATTCACATTGTAGATTTATTATTAGAAGCAATTGAAACTAACTCGTAATAACTCGTAACATACGTAATAATAGGAAAACGGCTATCTCCTTCGTCTATGTAAAGAGATAGCCGCTTTTTTGTCTGCTACAACATTAAAAATATGTTACTTTATTATAAAAAAGAACAACAGAAACATTACAGTTTTGTAAAAATCAATCCATTATATTCCTCAAAAAATCGCTCAAACCATTGATACAATAGGATTCTTCATTTTCCATTTAGGTAAATTCATCCAAAAACCCCCTCTTAAAATCAAGTATAAAAACACTATAAATTCCTTTTATACTCTATATTTCTCTTATTTTTGCTCACTTCTTCTCTTAGGATAAATTAGGTAATTTTAAAGTCTATGAATTTTTTTCCATCTTTTTTCTCGCAAATTGTATGCTACGATAAATTTGTCAGTCAGACAGGCTGTCAAAAACAAATCGTGTGAAAACAAATTAAAACTTTATATAGGGGGACACACATCATGAAAAAGCGTGTTTTATTATCTGTAGCTGCTGCAACAGCTCTTACTTTAGGAGTATCTTCTCTAGATGCACAAGCTGCAACAGTACAACCATCTAACATTAAGGTTCAAAATATTCAGCATTCAAAAGTAATGATGAAACAAATGAACCAACAAGAATTACAAGCATTCTTACAATCTATGGGCGTTGAGTCATTAGCGCAATGGCAACAAGGAAACTTCCAACCAAATTGCATTATTCCTGGTCAACAACCTACTGAAAATGTTGTAACTGAGCAACCAACAGCTAAGCCAGAAACTCAAAAGCCTGCTGAGCAAAAACCAGTTGAGCAAAAGCCTGCTGAAGAAGTTCAAAAACCAGAAGCTCAAAAGCCTGCTGAAAACAACAATACTCAAAAACCTGCTGAACAAAAACCTGCTGAGCAAAAGCCTGCTGAAGAAGCAAAATCTTTAAGCGAGTTCGAACAACGTGTTGTTGAATTAACAAACGCTGAGCGTGCAAAACAAGGCTTACCAGCACTAAAAATCGATACTGAATTAAGCAAAGTAGCACGTATTAAGTCTGAAGACATGCAAAAAAACAACTACTTTGATCATAACAGCCCTACATACGGGTCTCCGTTTGACATGATGAAGAAATTTGGTATTTCTTATACATCTGCAGGTGAAAACATCGCTCAAGGCCAACGTACACCTGAAGAAGTAGTACAAGCTTGGATGAACAGCGCTGGACACCGTGCAAACATCTTAAATAACGGCTTCACTCACATCGGTGTTGGTTATGTAGAAAGCGGCAACTACTGGACACAACAATTTATTACAAAGTAAATAGATTAAAAGAGTCTTCTCATAATGAGAAGACTCTTTTTCAAGTTTCATAGCTTTCTATTATGTATGAATAGAAAATATAGAACATAAACAACATAGATCCACAGCTTATTACACTAAGCAATATATAAAATCCCCACTCTAAGTTCAAAAACAATGAAAACAATATGCCACATGCCATCACTTGAAAAATCCGTCTACTTACTAAACGAATTTTTTGTAATTTAATTGGATCTTTTTCTTTGCCTTTTATTTTCTTAAATTCTTTACTCAGCATAAAAAGAAACATGCTAATCCCAATCGTTAATCCTGTTTGAAAGAATATAAAATCTCCAAAATTAATCAAGAGAATAAGCATATGAATAAACAACATAAATAATGTAATTTTCTTTATAAATCCGCCTATAATACAATGCTCTCTTTCATTAAACTTAAATATATTATGTGAAATAATATACAAAAATCCATATGAAAAAATAATAAAACAAGGAATAAATGCTACAACAACTTGTTTACTCATAAACTCGTTTGGCTCACCATTTACATTCCAATGTACTGCCATACGATTTGGTAAATAGGGGTAAAGACATAGAGTAACTAAAAGACAAGCGAAAAATATTCCAAGTACATACTTATATTTGATCAAGTAATTCTCACCTCTCTTTTCTCTTAACGGCTTCGCTTCTTTTAGAGAAATCCCTGCAAAAATCTACTTTTTTCAAATTAAAACTTATACTTTACGCATTTTCTTTTTGAAATTCTTTTATTTTATTATTTAATTTTGTAGGAAACGGCACATCAACTTCAATTGCTTCTTTCGTAATTGGATGCAAGAAATTTATCTTCATCGCATGTAATGCTTGACTGGACATATATTTTGTTTGTCCACCATATAATACATCCCCAACTAGTGGATTACCATTATGGCTCATATGAACACGAATTTGATGCGTTCTACCCGTTTCTAATTGTAACGTTACGAAAGTCGTGTTTTGCTTCTTAAAATACTTTTCTACTTTATAATATGTGATAGCTTGGTCACCTTTTGGAGAAATACGACGCCTTGTAGCATGATGGCGATCCCTTCCGATAGCAGCATCAATCGTTCCTTGTTTCTTATTTACTTTCCCTTCAACGAGCGCTGCGTACGTTCTTTTAATTTTTCGTTCCATTAATAAACGATCCATAATTGCACCAGCAATTCTATGCTTAGCAAACACGACACCACCTGTCGTATCTTTATCTAAACGATGAATATGACGAACCTTCGTCTCTAAACCTTGCATTTGAAAATGAAAAGCAACAAGATTTGCAAGTGTCCCGTTTCCACCTTTTTCAGCAGGATGTGTGTCCATTTGCTCTGGTTTATTTACGATGAGTACGTGATCATCTTCGTATACTACATGTAATTCACCATATTCTGGATTTACACCGTACTCTTCCTCCGCAAACATATGAACTTGTAACTTATCGTTCTCTTTTAAAAGCTCATTCCATCTTCTTTGTTCCCCGTTAACCGTAACACCTTTTTCCATACGAAGCTGATGTAATAGCTTTTTCGGTATTTCCCATTCTACTTTTAATACTGATTCAATACTTATACCATTCCATTTAGCTGGAACGGTAATTTCACACCATTCGCCCTTTTTCTTTGTTTCCATACTGTTTATCACCTTATTTCTATTGATTCTCTCATTGTAACGGAAAACACACTTTGATGCACCGTCAAAAATAGAGGACAGTCTTATAATAGACTGCCCCTCAAGCTCTAAGCCTTTTCATTTCTAACAATACTTCTTCAGCTTTTTGTTCATACGATAAATCTTTAAAGAAATCTGCCAACCTTTTATAATCATTGTAAGCATCTAATAAATCGTCCATCCTTTCTATTTTCATCACTTGTTGTTTTTGTTTCATTTTTACTGGATAACGATAACCTGATACTTCTTGTATTTTGTAATACTCATCCTCTACTTGAACGACCTTTACAAGTTCTTCCTCCTCTGCATCCATCGTATACCCGTCAAATTCTCTAAGTAGTTCATAAATGATATGAGTCCATTCATCTTTTGGATAAAATCCCTTTTCTAACCGATAACCGACAATGCGATACATATGCCCATCGTTTTCTGCAAACTGTACTGTATCATTTAACTTAAACTTAAAATAACGAAACATTGCCTTCACCTACTTGTATGTAATGTTCTTATCACATACTATTTGCAAAATGTAGGTCTTGCTATTCATAAAAAAATGCTCATCAATATGATGAGCATTTTTTTATGATGATTTTTCTCGTTTTTTTCGAAATGGCAACCACCAGTTCCAGTCTCCAAATAACTTCATTAAGCTTGGTACGAGCATAAGACGAATAATTGTTGCATCAAGAAATATTGCTAATGCAACGCCAAGCCCCATCTGCTTTACTGGTAAAATATCAGTAAATGCGAATGCACCAGTTACAACAATCATTATTAAAGCAGCTGATGTAATGATTCTACTTGTTGAAACGAGCCCTTCTAACGTTGCTTGATCGTTATCTCCTGTTTCTTCATAGAGCTCATGAATGCGTGAAATAAGAAATACTTCATAATCCATACTAAGCCCAAATACGAGGCCAAAAATGAAGATTGGTAAGACAAACAGAACCGGACTCGCTTCTAAACCGAAATGACCACCTTCAAATAACCAAACAACAATTCCAATGGTTGCACTTAAACTAAGTATATTCATAATAATTGCCTTAATTGGAATGAGTATAGATCGGAATGCAAATAATAATATAACAAAGGTCGATCCAAATATAACAGACATACCAATTACAACTTTATCTTTAATTTCATCTTCTAATTCTTGTTGAAACGTCGTCATTCCGCCTAGATAATACGTAACATCCGTTTCTTTATAGTTCTTTTTAAAGTCACGCACCCACTGTTTTGCAGTCTCTGTACGTGGTTTTGTTTTCAAAAAGACTTCTATCGTCGTCTTATTCCCTTTCGTGTATGCTTCAAATACAGGAGTTAGTTTCGCTGACTCTGGCGACTGCAATATTCCAACAACTTGATTTGCTTTCATTCCAGTTAACCCGTCGTATAAACTTCTTACTTCATGTACTTTCTTATCATCTTTTAACTTTTGAACGACTTCTTCTATCTTTTGTAGACTTTCTTTTTCTTTCATATCTTCTTTCGTCTCTACAACTAACGTAACATCAGCGTGTGTTTTGACAGTTTCATTAAATGCTTCTTCATACTTTTCATATGCAATCCTTGTATCACTCTTTTCAGGTAAAGCTTCAACACCAGGGAACTGCAAATTAGCTGTACGTAACGGCAATAAGCAAATAACAATAAATGTTGTAACAACAATAATCATTGCGATTGGATGTTTCATTACAAATTGTGCAAATTTACGCCATGCTTTTGCCGGCGTATGTGCTACTTGATTCTTTTTTAATATTCTTTTACCTATTAACGATAATAGCGCTGGAAGAAGTGTGAGTGAGAATAAAATACTCATAATCACAACAATCATTCCGCTAATCGCGACAGATTGAATATAATCTATCTTAAAGAAAAACAAACCTGACAACCCAACAAATACGCATAATCCTGAAAATACAATTGCACGTCCTGCCGTCTGGTATGTAATTGCTATCGCTTCTTTTACCGTTCGTTTAGCAACTTCCTCTCGAAAACGGTTCACAAATAATAGCGCAAAATCAATAGATAGTGCAAGTCCAATCATCGGTGCAACGTTTAACACGAAAATAGAAAGTTCTTTATCCACACCGATAAAATACAATATACCCATCGTGCTAATAACACTAAGCGCCCCATTCAAAATCGGTAAAATTGATGCCAAAAGGCTACCAAACGAAAATAATAATACAAGAAACGCAATTGGTAATCCAATCATTTCTGCTACTTTTAAATCATTTTGCGTTCTTTCATTAATCTCTTGATTAATTTTCGGAAATCCTGTAGGTGTTACTTTTAATGCTACATTACTTTCTTTCTCAATCTCATCAGCAAATTGTAATGTCTTTTCCATTCTTTCTTTATTTGTTTTCCCAGAAAATAAAATTGTCGCATAACCGATATCACCTTGTAGCATTTCTTTATTTTGGATTGGGTGATGGAAAGATTCATAGTTCTCTTTCTCTTGAACATTCCTTACAATTTCATCTATTCGTTTTTTAAATTCCTCATGCGAAGCATCTTTATTTTTCTCAAAAACGAGCAGAAGCGTATCTTGAGACCTCTTAAAATCTTTATCTAAAATTTCTTTTGTTTTTTGATAGTCGCCTTCCGTTTGGAAACCGTCACCACCTAATACTCCCGGTAGCTTTGGAGCAAAAATCCCAAGTGCGATTGCCAGCAACAGTAACGCTACAATTACTGTATAACGAAATTGATACAAAAAAGCTCCTAACTTCCCCCACTTATCAACTTTATGAACATTTGTCTTCACACATTTTCACCTACTTTAAATAATTCAATTGTCACTTATACTGTATCATATCTTTATACAAACAAAAAACGCCTAGGAACACTATAATGATAGTTTTTCCAGGCGTTTTTTCTATCTCTCTTTATTAAGCCCCAATCTCTCAGTAAGTAAACGATGATAGTAAATCGCGATAATTAACAAAATACCACCTACGCAGTAACCAGCTAAAATATCAGTTGGGTAATGTACATTTAAAATGACTCTACTTAATCCAATCGATAGAATTACTATACCCATCAAAATCGTTGTGACACATTTCCCAGCTACGCTTTTCAAATTAGCAGCAATGATATAAGCAAGAAATCCAAATGTCATAATTGATAGCATCGCATGTCCACTAGGAAAACTATATCCAAGTGCATCTAGCGCTTCATTTAATGACGGACGTTCTCTCTTTACAATCTCTTTTATCCCTTTATTCACAAGATGTGTTATTAAAATTCCCATTGGATATACAATCATCGTAGCATAATAACGCTTCTTCCAAAAAACAAGCAAACTTATAACGAGCGTAGCGACTATCCCAATTGCTGATCCCAATTTTGTAAAGTACGAGAAAAATGTAAGGGAACTCTCCGTTTGTAGCCCTTTTACTAATCCACGGACATATGTATCCATCACGGTAACGCCACCTGCATGTACGCGCCAAGCAACAATACCAAATACAGCAAATAATAAAGCAATACACATTACCTCATATTGATGTAACTTCTTCAAACGATTTCCTCCTACTATGAAAAAATGCGATTTCTACTTTAGAAACCGCATTTCCTTACTTATTTACCTTTTGTTTTTAGCTCTGTCCAGTAACGATCATAGTCTTTTAACTTATCATCTACATCAACAAGCCATTCTGTACGATCTAACTCTTCTTTCGTTAAGAAAATCATGTGATTATCACGGTATTCTTTACTATGAAGAGGATGAGCTTTTTCATTTGGATTACTGTAACCAATGGACTCGTAGTTTTTCACACTTACTTTTTCATCTAGTAAGTAGTTCATAAATTTCTCAGCAAGCTCTTTATGTTTTGCACCTTTTGGAATTGCTAACGTATCAGCCCAAATCGTGCCGCCTTCTTTTGGTACAACGTATTCTACATCTTTATTATCTTTTGCGATAAATGCTGCATCTCCAGACCAAACTGTTCCGATCCAAGCATCTTCTGTAATGAATTTTTGTTTAATGTTGTCTGTATCAAATGCTAATAAGTTTGGAAGCAGCTTCTTTAAATCATCTGCTGCTGTCTTTAACTCTGCATCTTCTTTCGTACTGTTTGAGAAACCGTGCTTCTTAAGACCCATTCCTAATACTTCACGAGAATCGTTTAGTAACGTTACATGTCCTTTATATTTCTCATTCCATAAGTCAGCCCAGCTTGTAGGTGCTTCTTTCACATACTTTTTATTGTATGCAATCCCTGTTACACCCCAAGTGTAAACTAAAGAATATTTATTCTCTGGATCAAACGCCGGTGTTTTGAAATTGGAAACCATGTTTTCGATATTTGGGATATTCTTTTTATCTAACGGCGCTAATAAATCCATTTTTGCCATTGTTTTAACCATGTAATCAGATGGCTGAATTAAATCATACTTTGCGCCACCAGCTTGTAATTTCGCAAGCATTTCTTCGTTACTTGCGTACTTATCATAGTTAATTTTCACATTATATTTCTTTTCAAAATCTCTTAGCACTTGCTCATCAAAATTGTCAGCCCAGCTATAAATATTTAATTCTTCTTTCTTTTCACCACAACCAGCAAGTACACCAACAACAAGGCTAAAGCTAATTGCTGCGCCAGCTATTCTTTTCATTAATTTCATCGGTTTATTACCCCCTCGTACTTTCTATATCGTTCGTATTATAAAGGAAGGTGTCCTCCAGAGTTTTCTTCACCATCTGCACCTTTGTTACGGAAGATTTCAGATAGAACCATTAATCCTACGATAGCAACAATTAAAATTGTAGAAAGAGCATTAATTTCTGGTGATACTCCGCGCTTAACCATACTGTAAATGTATAATGGCAATGTTGTTGATCCTGGTCCTGATACGAAGAAACTAATTACAAAATCATCAATTGATAATGTGAATGTTAATAATGCTGCCGAAATAACTCCCGGTGCAATTGCTGGGAACGTTACATAACGAAACGTTTGCCAAGGCGTTGCTCCTAAATCATTTGCAGCTTCTTCTAAGTCACGTCCCATACTTGAAAGACGCGCAGCTAAAATAACAACAACAAACGAAATACTAAATGTAATATGTGCAATAATAATCGTTGTTTGTCCAAGTTCCATTCCTAACTGACTGAAAAGAATTAGTAAAGATAATCCCATTAAAATATCAGGAATTAAAATTGGTAAATATACAAGGCCATTAATAGCCCCTTCGAAACGATATTTATAACGATGTAAAGCAATCGCAAAGAATACACCAAGTATCGTTGTCACAATCGTTGTTATAACTGCAATCGTAATACTATTTACAAATGCATCAATAACATCTTGTTTTTGAAATAAATCTGTATACCAATGGAATGTAAAACCTTCCCACTCCGCATTAATGCGAGAGTCGTTGAAAGAATAGACCATTAAAACCATCATTGGAAAATACAAGAATAACAAAATTAACCAAGAATAAGAAACTAAAAACTTCTTCATCTTTGCCTATTCCCCTCCGTTCTCATTATATTTATATACTTTCGTTGCACGATAATATAAGTAAATTAACAGAACAGAGAATAGAACAACGATAATCGATAACGCAGATCCAAACGGCCAGTCACGTGCACCTAAGAATTGGTTTTGAATAACGTTTCCGATTAATGCTACTTTCGATCCGCCCATCACGTCTGATACAACAAACATTCCGATAGAAGAAACGAATACTAAAATAGAACCAGTCGCAATTCCTGACATTGTCATCGGCACTGTTATATTCCAAAATGCCTTTATTGGTGTTGCTCCTAAATCATAAGCCGCTTCTAGCTTACGCTTATCTAGCTGCTCGATTGCTGCATACACTGGTAAGATCATAAAAGGTAATAAAGAATAGACCATTCCGAGTATTACAGAAGGAGTATTATATAATAAATTTAACGGTTCACTAATAATACCAAGCTTTAATAACAACGTATTCACAAGGCCTTGTGAACGTAAAATAACAATCCATGCGTATGAACGAACAAGAAAGTTAATCCAAAACGGGATCGTTGCCAATAATAAAAGAATAGAACGATATTTGCGGTCAACAATTGTAATTGTATACGCAAATGGATAACCAATTAATAAACATATTACTGTAGTAATAACTGCGATTTTAACAGTTTCCCATAACGTCCCTAAGTACAATGGATCAAACACACGGGATATATTCTCTAACGTAAATTGCATTTCTACTGTCCCGTAAGCTCCGCGCTGCATGAAGGCGAATCCTAATACGAATACGAGCGGGATTAGGAAGAAAATTAATAGCCACGCGACTGTAGGTAGTGCGAGTAATTTCCCTTTTTTCAATTTAAGGTCACCTCGTCCTCTTGCTCCCAGCCTACATATACATTATCTCCAATGCTCCACTGCGCTGCCTCTTCAGCAGTTTGATATGCCATTAGTAATTCTGATGTTTTCTCATCACGTACATAAAGCTTCTCCATATTTCCGACAAACTCTATATCTTCAATATGTCCAAGATGGTATTCTTTTAAAATTGGTTCTTCAACCGAACGTACTTTTACATTTTCAGGGCGAATTGCTACATAGCCTTCCCCGTTTTTCACAATATTATTTTCACCGATGAATGTCGCAACGAACAATGTTTTCGGCTTATTATAAATTTCTTTCGGCGTTCCGATTTGTTCGATATGTCCTTTATTCATAACCACGATACGATCGCTCATGCTCATTGCTTCTTCTTGATCATGCGTTACGTATATGAACGTAATTCCTAAATTACGTTGTAAGTTTTTCAATTCACGTTGCAAGTCTTTTCGTAACTTAAAGTCAAGCGCTCCAAGTGGCTCATCTAATAGTAATACACGCGGATTATTTACAATTGCTCTTGCAATTGCAACACGCTGCTGTTGTCCACCAGAAAGCTTCGCAGGTTTACGATTACGGAACTCAAGTAACTGCGTTAAACGCATTGCCTCTTCAGCACGCTCTTTCTGCTCTGCTGCTGATACTTTCTGCATTTTCATACCAAAACAAATATTCTTCTCCACTGTCATATGTGGGAATAGTGCGTAATGTTGGAACACTAGGTTCATATGACGCTTATATGGCGGCAAATCGTTAATTCTTTCATCATCTAATAAAAGATTCCCTTTAGTTGGAGTTTCAAATCCTGCGATCATACGAAGTAAAGTCGTTTTCCCGCAGCCACTCGGCCCTAAAATTGTTAAAAACTCTCCCTCTTTAATATCTAAAGAAAGAGGTGGGATAATCACTTGATTTCCAAAATGTTTTTCAACTGCTTCAACTTTAATAATCTTTTTCATTTTCCCGTCCTATCTACCTTAAATTTTTAATTTTTATATTCATGAATAAATATTTATGTTCTATAGACTATTTTTTGTTTCGATCCAAACAAAAATGGTTATTTAGCAAGCGTTCGTTTCTATTCTTTATGTAGTATGTTTGATTCATTTTCGCATGATACATAACGTCGAACAGAAAAACCCCTTCCATTGCGAAGGGGCTATTATCATACGGCTGCGCCTACTGATAAACACCATCATCATTTTAACAACTTTCGTATGAATTTTAAAGCACTTTTTGTAGAAGAGTAACGAATTTTCATGTCGAATGCTGTAGATTGGGCTAAAATGCTTTTATAATGTGAAAAAGTCCGAAAACTTTCTTTCCCATGATAACCCCCTAATCCACTACTTCCAACACCCCCAAAAGGTAAATATGGCGTGGCAAGATGATAGACAACATCATTAATACAGCCTCCACCATATGAAATATTACTCGTCACTTTCTTTTGTACTTCTTTATCTTCAGAAAATACATATAACGCTAACGGCTTCGGATGTTGCTGAATTGTGCCAATTACATCTTCTATGTTGTCGTACTCTATGATTGGTAAAATCGGACCGAAAATTTCATCTTCCATAACAGCATCTTGCCATGTAATATCCGCTAGTACTGTCGGTTCAATATGTAATGTATCTTTCTTATAGTTTCCACCAATTACGACTTGACCATCTTGTAAAAATCGACATAATCGTTCAAAATGACGTTCACTTACAATACGCACGTAATTTTCATTTTGCAAAGGTTCTTTACTATACTGCTCTGTAATTTCATGTCGCATTGCCTCAATTAGCTTTTCTTTCACAGAAGAATGCACGTACATATAATCAGGCGCTACACACGTCTGCCCTGCATTTAAAAACTTACCCCAAACAATTCGTCTGGCTGTCATCTCTATCTTTGCATCTTTATGTACAATACAAGGACTTTTCCCGCCAAGTTCTAACGTAAGCGGCGTCAACTGTTTCGCTGCTGCTTCCATTACAACTTTTCCAACGCCAACACTACCAGTAAAGAAAATATAATCAATTGGTTCCCTCAACAAAGATGTACTCTCTTCAACGCCACCTTCTACTACCGCTACAAGCTCTTCTGGGAATAACTCACCTAACATTCTCTTAAGCACTTTTGAAACGCTTGGCGTTAACTCTGACGGCTTTAAAACGATTGTATTTCCAGCTGCCAGTGCTCCTACAAGTGGTGCAATTGCTAATTGGAACGGATAGTTCCACGGTGCAATAATAAGCGTAACACCATACGGTTCTGGCACTACTTTTCCTTTTGATCCAAAATGAGTCAGTGCTGTTCGAACTCGCTTCGGTTTACTCCAAGATGACATATGTTTCAATTGAAAAGAAATTTCTTTTAATACATACCCAACTTCAGTTGTAAACGACTCGTGAACTGACTTATTTAAATCTAATTTCAATGCCTGAAATATTTCTTCTTCAAAACGCTGAATGCCTTCATAAAGTTTCTTCAAATTATTCTTTCTCATTTTCATGCTTCTCGTATGCCCTTTTAAAAAATATTCCTTTTGCCTACTTACAATAGAGGAAATACTCATTCACTCACCTTCTCCCACTATTTTTATCCAATTCTTTCATTATTTATATAGACTTCATATATAATAAATTTCTATTCTTAAAGTTACATTATATATGACTTTTTTAGCTATATAAAATTCATTGCTCAAAAAAAACTACCGAAAGAAAATCTCTCGGTAGTTTTACTGTATTAACGATATAAACGAACAGCACCTGCAGAATTATCATCAGCTTGTCCTACTACTTCAAACTTCAGACCAAGCTTCGGTAAAATACGTCCTGCATCTGGAATCTGTTGATTAATATACGTTTTAGAATCATCAAACTTTGGTACACCTGCTAAGCCATCATACGTAAATGTTCCACGCGTTGGAGATACAACTTTCCAAGCTGGCGTTTTGTCGAATGAGAACGCTGCATCAGCGATTTGGAATCGTGTACTACTCTTAACTGTTGGTTTACCATTTAAAGTACCAACAATTGCTTCTGGGTGAGAATCAACTACACCAAGGAAACCGTGTCCTGGATGTACACCAACCCAGTTATCTGTGTAAGCTGAATCTGCATACCATACAACCATACCAGTGTTATATTCAGGACCGCGAGCAAATTTCAACGCGTTATCTGAACCAGCATAGTTTCTCCACTCAACATAATAGTTATGTTTTTTCTTCTCTGTTCCGTTAGATACAACGAAACCGTCTAATTTTAATTGTGGTGTACCTTCTGCGTCATCAGAGAATACTACTTTCCCATCTACTGTTAATGAAGCATTATCAAGAGCGAATCCATTTAATGCTAAACCGCCATCAGTAATGTAATCAAATGTTAATTTTACTTTCTTACCTTTGAATTGGCTTAAATCATATGATTTGTCAATCCATTTTCCATTTGTCGAAGCTGCATTTCCGCTATTCGCTTTCTCACCAAGTCTTTCAATTAACGTTTGTTGACCGTCTTCTGTTACAGCATGTACCTCAAGGAAATCGTACTCTGCTTCAATTTCATATAATGATTTGAAATCAAATTTCGCAGTCGTTGCATTCGTTAAATCGAACAGCGGTGTTTCCATCTTCGTATGAAGATCATCACCTTTTGTACTGTAGTAATACTGTTTTCCAAATGCCGGCTCAATTGTTTTTATATCTTTGTCTGGTAAGTTAACACGAATCATACCTGGACGGTTAGATTTCGTAACACTTTGGTCTAAATATGTTGCTAGACCGATACCTTTATTTAATTTCTCGTAATCTACTTCTACGATATTTGCCCAATTACCACCGATTGTTTTTTGGAAATACTCTTTATTTTGTGGTGATAAACTCGTTGGTGTTGTTCCAGCAATTTTACCAGCCCAGCTTCCGCCACTCATAATAGACCAAGCTTCAATCGGCTCACCTTGACCGCTATATTGTGTATCATACTCATCTGGTAAACCTAAATCATGACCATATTCATGTGCGAATACACCAACTGCGCCATCTTCTGGTTCAATTGTGTAGTCGAATGCTGCCATCTTTCCGCCCCAATATGGAACTTTCGCTTGTGTACCTTCAATTGCGAATGGTTTTGGTCCAACTGTCCAGCGGTGTGACCAAATTGCATCATCACCTAATTTACCACCGCCAGCTTCTTGTCCAACACCCGCATGAATAATCATTAAGTGGTCAATTAAACCGTCTGGTTGATTTTTATTTCCATCACCGTTTACATCATATTGATCGAATTGATCAAACTGTGATAAATCAAGACCGCTATCTACAGCTGCTTTTAATGCGTCTTTTACTAGATCACGTGGCCCTTTTGGTCCTTTATTATCATGACCGCCGCTAGCAGCATCTGCACCGTAATCAGCAGCCTTACCAGGAACTGTCAACCATTTTGTAACTGTTCCATCTACAGTGTAACTACCACCAGATTGCTCTTCGTAATATTGTTTAAACGTTTCAATTTTACTTCCATCATCTAACGTGAATGGCTCGTCACCGAATAACATTTTTTCATAGTGTTCTTTATTAAAGTCTTCCGAATACATATAACCAGGTTCTTTATCAATATTGTTATGTTTGAAATCAGCGTACTCTACAAGTAAAACGAGTACTTTATCTTTACGAACTTCGCCGTTATACTCTTTTTGCTTTGCCGGAGAAGTTGGCACTTTACCGTTTAGACCACCTTTAACTGGGCCTGTCGCTGCAGGTGTCCCTGTTGCTGGTTGATTTAATTTTTCTTTCGTTTCTGCTTTCGCATCTTTCACTTTCTTTAAAAAGTCGGATGCATCTTTCGTAAGTTGGTCCCCATTCGCTGCTTCTTTCCCAGGATTTTCACCCTTTTTGTTCTCTACATACTTTTCGACTGCTTTCTTTGTTTCTGTCTCTGAAGCCTTCGAATCAATTACCCCACGTTTTTTTAATGCATCTGCTAAACGTTCTTCCGGAATTAAATGATCATCAACTGGGCTCGTAGCTGTTTTATTCACAGGCGTTTCAGCATATGCAGATTGAGTGCCAGCTCCGAATGAAAGGCCTAATACAGCTGTCAATGCGATTGATGACAAAACTTTGAACGGTTTCTTGTTCATCCCTTATTTCCTCCCCTAATAAATAATATGTATTACAAATTGAATTTTATTAAAAATTCAATATTTTTTCAATATTTAGTCATATTATGTAATGTTTTTAATATATTTGTAAAAATTTCATAGTTAGCATACGAATATATCACAATTCAACAATGTTTTCTGAAAATATTGAAAGTTTTTATCGAACAATTTATAATTTCCATAGAGGGAGTTTAATGGGGATTTTATCTTTGTTTCATCTACACAATATTTGATAATTCACTATATAAAACACAAAATCGGATTTCATTATCATGTATTCTGTAGCAGCAATTATGACCGATAATTAGGGAGGAATTACATTTGTACAAAGATAAGACAGACGCACTGGATCAAGAATGGATTGATTTAATACTTGAAGCTCTAGATGCTGGTATCGCCATGCAAGACATCGAGCAATTTTTCCAACGTATGAAGCCATCCAGTCAGGCTCAATAGGTTTGTTCTTTTTAACGAAGTTTATGTTATAATAATGACATCATAAGACAACTACATATTGATAGAAAGGTGCGCAAATATGATTGGAGAACGTATAAAACGCCTTCGTTTACAAAAAGGGATTTCATTAACTGAACTTGCCGAAAAAGCTGGCGTTGCTAAATCTTACATTAGTTCTATAGAACGAAATTTACAAAAAAACCCTTCCATTCAGTTTCTTGAAAAGATCGCAGCAGTTCTACAAATTCCAGTTGATACTTTACTTCATGATGAAACAACAAAGGAAACTAACCTAGACTCCGAATGGACACAACTCGTTAAAGATGCAATGAACTCTGGTGTCTCCAAAGAACAATTTCGTGAATTTCTTGAATTTACAAAGTGGAAGCAAAATCAAAAATAATAATAGAAAGAAGTGCTTACAACCAGCACTTCTTTTTCTTTATAAAAAAAAGCGGGAATACCCGCTTTTTTTATTATTTTTCTTCCCCAGCTTCTTGGTTAGCATTGAATGTCCATTCTAAATTCAATGTATCACCTTGGAAGATATTTTGGTCTTTTCCATCATCTACAAATTCAAATTGTACCCATAGATAATCCTCTGTACCAGCTGCTAATCCACCCTTTTCTCCCCACTCAGGAGCAAAGATATCTTTAGCTAAAAGATCTGGATCAACTTTTTGTAAGTCTGCTAAAGTTGTTTCGTATACAGGCTCACTTTGTTTATCCCAGTTCCAAAGGAATTTTACTTTAACGTGCTTACCAAAGTCTTCACCAGCATTATCACCTTTTGCATCTTTAACAGTATACTTTGTTGCTAATTTAACGTCTTTAATAGTTAACGAACCGCTGTTTTGTAATAAGAACTCTTTCTTAACAGAATCCCCTGGTTTTAAATCTTTAATATCTACAAGCGTCTTAGGGTTTAATGTAAGGTCTAACGTCCCAGCTGCAAATGTATTATTTGATACTTCTTTATCGCTAAAGAATGCAAATGTTCCTCCACCAATTAAAGCTAACCCCAATGCTGCTGATGCAACTCCCATACCTAATTTCTTTTTCAGACTCACAATCAATTCCCCCTAGCTTTTTTTATATTTTTATCACTTATTTTTCAATAAGAGATGTAAAGAAAACTATATTAGCTTAGCTAATATGCGTTCTTTTTTAAAAACCTTATGTTCATTATAACGAACAACCCTATATAAACACAACACATATTTATTAATATTTTCAGTTATTTTTATT
The DNA here is from genome assembly GCF_900108285.1 of Bacillus sp. ok061. Classification (NCBI taxonomy): domain Bacteria; kingdom Bacillati; phylum Bacillota; class Bacilli; order Caryophanales; family Bacillaceae; genus Bacillus; species Bacillus sp. ok061. The sequence continues at coordinate 132,656 of NZ_FNUW01000003.1, forward strand.
TCTCAATATTATTTAGACTTTTCAGAAAAAATAATGATAATTTATAACTTTTTTCACACTCAAATCATTTAATACTATAAGAAAAAAGAAAAACAAAGAGGTGAGGGCTAACGTTCCCTCACACTCGTATAAATATTACTAGCTTTGCTTATTCGTTCATAATCTCTTGCACCACATTCTTGTTTTCCAGCTGTTTCACTAAAGCTGTTACTCCGCTTTCTTCTGTTCTTCTATTTTCTTCTGTTCCTCTGCTTTCTTCTGTTCTTCTATTTTCTTCTGTTCCTCTGCTTTCTTCTGTTCTTCTATTTTCTTCTGTTCTTCTACTTTCTTCTGTTCTTCTACTTTCTTTTGTTCTTCTACTTTCTTTTGTTCTTCTACTTTCTTTTGTTCTTCTACTTTCTTTTGTTCTTCTACTTTCTTTTGTTCTTCCGCTTTCTTTTGTTCTTCCGCTTTCTTTTGTTCTTCCGCTTTCTTTTGTCCTTCCGCTTCAATTGCAACGTTTAATTGTTGCTGAAGAGCCTGAATTTGCTCATCAATAGCTTTCAAGCTAATTTCTTTCTCAATATAGTCACGCTTCTCTTTGATACTGCGGAAGCCTTCATTTACATATATGGACACTTGCTGCATCGACTCATCTTTATTTACCTTTAATTCTTCTTGTATTTGATTGTAAGGAGCTTCTATTTCAGTATATACATTTTGCAGGGCTTCCTTCTCAGCAACAATTTTCTCACGCCCATGTTGCCATACAGAAATCGCCTGTTTTATTTCTTCAATAGAAGTTGCTTTCGATTTCCCCTTCATCGTTCCATACTCACGCTCAATAAACTGTTTATGTTTCTCAGATTGCTCTTTTAACGTATTAACTGTTTTCGGAAATATAATTGCTGTAGAAAGCGTCGCTTCTACTTTCGTTTCATGAATGAACGCCGCTTCTGTATGTGTCATAATTTGAGATCCTAAATAAAACGTAATAGAACACATACACGGCAATATAAGCATCTTTTTAAAATTACGCGGTCTTTTCAGCATCTTAATCTCTCCCATCGAACATTACGTTCTTTATACAGAACATTATCTATATTATAGTAAAGAACTATTAAAATTGATAGACAAATACTAGAAAAATAGAAAAAGGGCTATCCATGTGATAGCCCTTTTTCTTATTATCTTTCTTCACCTGCTGTTTGTTGTGCATCAAACGTCCAATTTAATTGTAACTTATCGCCTTGGAATTGATTTTGATCTTTTCCATTATCAACGAACTCAAATTTCACTTTGAATTTATCAGATTTACCTGCTGAAATACCTTTTTCATCCCAGAACCAAGCCGATAAATCATTATCTACAGCTGTAAGTGTGTCACCTTTTAATTTATCTAAAGTAGTTTGTTTCACAATTGTCTCATGCTTATCTACATTTTTTAAGAATGTTACTTTAATATGTTTACCAAAATCATCTTTATTATCTTTCTTTACATCTTCTACATTATAATCTGTTTTCAGTAGAACCTTTTTAATATCTAAAGAGCCTTTATTTTCTAGTTTAAATTCTTTTTCAATTGTATCCCCAGGTTTTAAATTCGATACGTTAACAACTGTTGATGGATTTAATGCTAAATCCAGTGTTCCAGCCGCAAATGTATTGTTTGACACTTCTTTATCACTGAAAAATGCAAATGTTCCTCCACCAACTAACGCTGCTCCTAGTACTGCTGATGTAATACCCATTCCTAATTTTTTCTTTAAAGTCATGTCCATATCCCCTTAATATATATTTGTTAACTTCCTAAATGGAAAGTATAACCAAACAAACTAGACGGATTGTTCTACTTTTTTATCTTTCTTTTCTCCGTCAATGCTACGAATAGCACCAAAAATAGAAATCGCGGAATAACCAAGTAAAAAGACTCCTGGAATAATAAGAAGTAATGCTGCTCCCGCTTTTGAATTCGCATAATTCAGTAAATAACCAACATACGGAACTGTAATATCTGCATACTTTCCAACTACATTTTCTGCAAGTACTGGCTCTAAATCTGGTCCGTTGTTGTTATCCCCTTTTGTTTCATACATTACTTTTCCATTTGTATCTTTCACACCGATAATACGGTGAGTGATAATTTTTTGATCTTTCTCTTTAAAGGTAATAACATCACCTTTTTGATATTTAGAACCATCTTTGTTTGGTTCTATTGCAATGATTGATCCTGTTAAAAACGTCGGCTCCATTGATCCTGAAAGAACGCTCTTAAATTGATATCCCATAACTGTCGGATCACCACCACTCGCTTTTGAAGAAATAACTACAAAAGCTAAAAAAACCATCAATGCAAATAAAACAAATGAGATTGCGTTGCTAATTACCTTCCAAATTAATTTCATCGTCTCTCTCCCTCTCCGTTGTTTTATATTATTTGAAGTATGCAATATCCATTTTGTTCTTTAACAAGAACACAAGTAAATGATATAACGAACTTCAGGTTATTGCAATAAGAAAATTTACAATTATTAGTTAAATGTATTTTTAGCATAGAAAAAGACTGTGATAAAATCTCCACAGCCCTTTTTACTAATACGTTATTTTTCTTCTGTTTTCATTCCTTTTGTATTTCGGCGTAGCACTACATATAAAATGGCTCCAAATAATACAATCGCACCTATCCCAACACTTATCACTTTCACATTTGAACCTTTTACTTCAGGCGCAGTTGTATATTTTTTAGGCATCACAAAAGTGACATCTTCTGTTGAAAGAACATTTACCGTCGCAATTGTTTGATTATTTTTCGTAATATCAACTGCACCAACTACCTCACCACGATGGATTCCTTTATGATACAAAGATTCTTTATCTAATGAAGCTGCCCGGAAAATAGTTTTCACATTTTTCCCTTCATCTTTCTTAAGCATAAGTTCTGCACTTTTTTCAAGTTCACTATTAATATCTTTATTTAAATATGTTGTTTTTTGATGCCAACTATGTTTATCTAGTACAGTTTGCTTCACAAATTGACCAAAAGAATAGTCCGCCATCTGCTTCAAATCTTCATAAATTTCAGGTCTTTGAGAAGCCATTACTACATTTATAATACGATTTCCATCTTTCTCATTTAATAAAACAAGTGTATTACGCGCTTCATTCGTAAACCCTGTCTTACCGCCAATGCTATATGGATTTTCAAAAAAATTAGATTTATTAAAAATAGACACCGTCTGCCTAGACGTCGTAACTGTCGTTCTTTTCGTATTCATCGCTTGTAAAATTTCAGGATACTTTTGCACACCTTTCGTAATCATAGCCATATCATATGGCGTCGTATAATGATTCGGATCATGCAATCCATTCGGTGTTACAAAGTGACTATCTCTCGCCCCTAATTGCTTGGCTTTCTCATTCATCATATTGGCGAAATTTTCAACACTCCCGCCAATCCGCTCCGCAATCGCATACGATACATCATTCGCACTCAGCACCATTAAAATCATAAGCGCAGTATTTCTATTAATTGTCTCCCCAGGTTGGAACTCAATTTGATAATTACTCTTCTCTTGATCTAATGCTAATTGTGAAAATGCAAATTGATCCTCTGGCTTCGTATGCTCCATGAGTAAAATCGCTGTTAATACTTTCGTCATACTAGCAGGAAATGCGCGGTGATGTGCGTTTTTGTCATATAAAACATCTCCTGTTTTCGCATCAATCGTCGTTGCAAACTGACTAAAAACATTCGGCCCTTCCGCAGGTGGTGGTGCAACTTGTTCTGGATTTACTCCAATATTCGTCTCAGCACGCAATGTTATAGGCGTCAAAAAAAACAAACAAATAACTGTAATAAAAACCAAAATTTTCTTAAAATTTACCATATGACTCTCCCTTTTCCATTTACTCCTTAACAAAATAATAAATCTACCAATCACATGTAATTTGTATTAAACTGGAAGAATTTTCACTATTTTTTACTATATCATATTTTTACGATAAAGAACATAAATATACAATAAAAATAAGAAGGAATTACTCTTTCTTATCCTTCTCATCAATCAACGAATCTATTAACTTTTGACTAGCTTCCTCGGGCGTAATCTCATCTGTTATCCCCATAAACGACCAACCTTTAGAATCGACCCACTCAACAAACTCTTGTAAAAATTCATCATGTGTAACATCCACATCAAGAATCGATCCATTAATCGAAATCGTTCTATTTCTAGACACGCGCATCTTGAACGTTTTTCTTACCATTACAACTTTTCTCCCTCTACTTCTGAATATTTATAAAGTGAAACTTTAATCAGCCCTCACCAATCAGGCTTTTACGAGCAGCCCGCCCCCCAACCTAACTTCTTTGCTTTTGCTGAATTTTGAGGTAAGGGATCTTACTGCCCGCAAATAGCGGAATAAAATAATCTTGTATCTCTGTTATACATGATTTTCAGTAAATTGTAAAAAGGATATATTGGCCAATTGGCATATTGAAACTGAAAATCTATCATTCTGCAAAAATATTAAATGATATGTAATTGATCATAAATGACTAAATAGATTCACATAAAAATAAAACAACTTACATTTCACCACACCAAATACAACTGACTTTCGTAAAATGCAATGGAGTATACTAGAAGAAAACTTAAAATGAGGAGGAACCTCATGGCGCGTTGTACGTATTGTAAAACGAAGTGGACAATAAAAGATGTATGGTCAATACTCGTGACATTTGAAAAAGATTGTCCGTATTGTTTTGTGAGACAATATCTATCAAAGAAAACAGTGAACGCTATGCCAGAACTTATAAGCTTACCTTTACATTTCTTACTCCCTTTTCTTGTTGATTTGAGTGCTGAAGGTCCTTTGGATTGGTATCGTAAATAATATAACCTCTACATCCAAAGACTACTTTCTACTGAATTCGCTTCTCATCATTATTCCTTCATACATTACTAGCATAATCGCTTATACTTTCCCTTTTGAAGATCCTGTATCTCAGCAGAAAGGGTGTCCCCTGGACAAGGTTTATCAATTATGACTTTAATAAACGATGATATATGTATACTGTTAAACATAAAAAATTAGCATTAGATTCCACTCAAATATTAATTGAAACCCAACACTGCTTGTATTCTGTAATTCAGAATACAAGCAGTGGTTTTTTATTATGCATTTTTGCATACAGTATGATTTTCTCTTGTAAATAGATAATAATGGTATATAATAAAGTCAACATTTTACCAATAAAAGGTAATAAAAAGAGGTGTGATAAGTAAATAACCAAAACGTATTAACAGATTTATTCTATGTAAATTATGATACATATACGGATCAAAACTATGAAATTATATGTAGAGGTTAGATTACTACAAGATGAAAGATTCATAGCGAATACACTCGAGGAAAAAAGCGTTCGATTAGATTAATGTTATAAAACTACTTAATGTGATATCTATGGAACGAATTGAGAATATACTTAGGGGGAATTTCAAGTGAAAACATTTGGTAAAGTATTATTAACAGGAGCTTTAGCTTTAGGTGGTTTAACAGCTATGAACATTGATACACCGAAGGCACATGCTGACGGAGCAAGCGAGTTCTGTCGTTATATTTGTGGTCCTAGCGAAACGTTGAATGGTGTTACAGTTCAAGTACACGCTACAGAATATAGCTTTGGTCAAAACGTAATTGCAAGAATTACAAATGAACGAGCTGAAGATATTCATTACAATGTCAGCATCGAGAAAAAATATGGCGATAACTGGGGAGAATATGATACTTTCTTCCATTGGCAAAATCAATGGGTTCCAGCTGGAAGTAATGATGAAATTTCTACTTTCACAGGATATGGCGAAAACATTTCAGACAATGGAACATATCGCTATAAAGTTGAAGTTGTAAGTGCTGACGGTTCTGTAGATACAATTTACACAGCAGGAATGACAGTTACAGGACGATAGCTCATGAACGAGCTCCATTATTTATGATTGTATTTTTGAAAATATCATTGATAATCGCGGTGATATTATTATAAAAAATAAGCTCTTCGGGGCTTATTTTTTATATAAAAATTGGAATGATAATATCCACAAAATTAAATCTTTACACCATTAAAGTTTATTGCTATTATAGGAATACATCAAATGTTACAATATTCAATAAATTATACAAATCCTTCGATTACACGAATGAAATGAAAACACATTGCTGATCGTAATATTTATAGTTGGGATCCCGTAGCTCAGCAGGGAGAGCGCCACCTTGACAGGGTGGAGGTCGTGAGTTCGAGCCTCTCCGGGGTCATAAAAAAAGAGACACCATATCAACCTTCTACGTGATATGGCGTCTCTTTTTTATCTAATTCAATTACTTCCCACCAAACATCTTCTCCAAAGACTTCGCATTTGCAAACAATACTTCTTTCAAGTTATCGTCAGCAACGATTTTATAGTCGCCATCTTTGTCTTTTTTTAAGTTCAATGTAACTTCGCGAGTTGCCATTGTTGCATCTTTATCCGTTAAGTTTTTGATGATAGTTGAGGTCATTGTTTTTTCGATCGCTTTTTCAGATTGTTCTTTGTCTTCGCTAAATGCGCTAGCGAAGGCCATTGGCATAACTTCTCCCACTGCTTTTGTTACAGCAACGGATAGATCAGCAGATGTAATTTTCACTTTCACTTCTGCTTTGTCATCCTTTTTTGATACTTCTTCTAGCTTTTCAAATTTAAAGTTTTTTGTAATTGCACTTAGCATTGCTTTTGCCTCAGCATCATCTGTTTTTTCATTTAGTTTATTAAATTCCTTGTCACTCTCAACAAATGTACGAGCCTTTTCTACATCACCTTTTTGTATCGCTGTTAAAAATTCTTCTGTAGTATCTTTCGGATTTGTACACCCTGCTAAAACACCTGCTGTTAATCCTACTACCATCATTAATAGCAATAATCTCTTTATCTTTTGCACGCTCATTCTCCTCTTATCTTTTCTAGTAAGTCAGCATCATACAATATTATGAAACTGACATTACAAACATTTTTTAGTATAGCATTTATATGATTCGTTTTCTATTAATTCCCAAAAAATAAAGGGCCTTGCAGCATTCCTACAAGGCTCTTTATCTATCAATCCGTATCCGTAGCACAAATGAACCACATTTTACGCTCCCTACTATCTAACACCACCCAAGTAACATCCCATGCAACATCGTAAAACCAATCTGTCCAAGGGCAATAGCTTTCGAACACTTTAATATCTTCATAGCGATCTTGGAACATATATTGACATACATTCACTGCTAATTGTTTTGCGATAACTGGTCGTTCCTTAAATCCTTCATATGCTCCGCCCGACAAAATTTGAGCGGCAATGCTACCATCAAGCATGACTGCCCATTGCTCTTTAAAATGCAACTTATATTTTTCTGACGTATGTATTTTTAACTCTTCTAAGCTATTGATTATATCTAAAGAGTTAAAGATTCTTCTAAAGAAGTGCTCGTGTCCATCTTTCCAATATGGTATTTCTTTGAAAAAATTTTCGTTATGTACTTTAAAACAGCTTATAACCGCTCCGCCATTTACGTTTTGTTCCTTAAATGTATGTATGAGTTTCTCAATAGATGAGTCATTCGTTTCTATTTTTTCAAACGTTCCTGCTTTCCATCTCATAACGCCCACTACTCTCTATTCAAAATTTGTTTCTTCATTATAAATATCAAAATAAAACCCAGCAACTTTAAGATTGCTGGATTATCTCTTATTTATATTTGAAAAAACAATAACAATTGCTCCAATTATATAATGCCCTGCTACCATCCACATACTCCGATCAAAAATCATAAGCGACAACCAAAGTAATATATTAATAGCAGCAAATAATACATATAAAATGAAGTCTCTCTTTTGTAGTGCCCCTCTATTCATTACAATGTAAATTGCACCGATAGGAGGCAAAATAAAGCAAAGGAAAAAGTTTTTCTTAACAACCATGGGTACGCAGTTGCTTTCTGCATATGAATCTCCTTTTCATCATAATACTTGCTTCAACATCGGCCTCACTACCCTATATTCATCACTATAAGTGTCCTTTATGATTAAAGGCGGGTATTCACTTTTTTCTTCCTCAATCATTGTGAATACTTCTGTTTTCTCTTGTAATGTATTAGATTCTCTATTTTTAGTAGGTTTTTTACTTGTTTTAATTTTCTTCGTTACTTCGCCAAGTTTTTGCCCAACTTCTTCAGCTTTGGCAGGTTCATTCGTAACATAGTATTCTTGTTCGTCCCATACTAATATAGGTGGCACTTGTTCTCGTTTGTTACATATTATATAAGTAGTACTAGCTACAAGTAGTAGACAAGTTAATAAATAGAAGATAGTTTTTTTATTCATATACTACACTCCTTATCTATCATTTCATTGGATTATATAATACAAATCATTTACAGTAAATGGATTTAGCCGTAATTTTCAGGTTAAAACATAAGAAAAAACCTTACCAAAGTAAGGTTCCGTTTTACCTTCTATAGTGACTGACTTATTAAAACAATCATTACAATAATCGCTATAAGCATAACAACTAAACAGCCGATTAATTTATAAAATCCTCGCTTCGTTAATGTCCCACCTTGAACATCTTTACGAATAAATAAGAATACGGCTAAAAATAATACAAGCCCAATGCCAAAAGCATACATCATTTGCATATGTTAATCTTCCTTTCTCTCTTCCATCTTAATATCTTTTTGCCAAAACAACAAATGAGATAAAGACGGTACTCATCGTAAGTGCCATAAGTATATTCAATAATTCAGTAGCAGATAGTGTAAGTATTTTTAAGTTTAAGCCGATAGAGAAAAGAAGATAATATGCTGTTAATGCAAAAAAGGTTACAAACATTCCTTTATAACGAATGAGTTTCATTCGCTCATCTTTTTCTTTAAATTGTGGGTGTAAGTAGCTTAGGCAGAAACTCATAATCATCATCCCAAGCAATGGATACGTTATAGCCGGCGGTGCAGAATGCGTCATTATACCTGTTAATATCATAAATCCACTCATAAATAGAAAGATAATTCCCATGATTACAAAGTACTTTTGTGAATAGTTCATTCTTACTCCTCCCCTTCTTTTCCTTCATAAATAAATACATGTTCTATCGTTGTCTGAAATGTTTTTGCTATTTCAAATGCTAGCGGAAGTGATGGATCGTATTTCCCTTTTTCAATTGAGATAATGGTTTGTCTGGAAACCCCGAGTTTCTCGGCCAGTTTTTCTTGAGATAGTCCAAATTTCTTTCGGTATTCGACCATTTTATTTTCCAAGGAAATTTCTCCCTCCTCCCATATATCGAGTATATATGTAAAGTAAACTTTACGTCAAGGTTCCTTTACATTTATTTCAATCAGTTTTCGTTCTATTTATATAGAAGAAACTTGTTCGATTTCAGCACGTCTATTTTTTAATAAAACATGGAACACTGTATGTAATCGTTACTATATTTCCTCCTCACCTTTTTTAAAATTTAATATCTCCATATTTGTTTTATCCTTTTAAAATATTTCATTTATTTCTTTATTTCACAAAATGCGTTATTTGTTTTACGGTGTTTTTCGTCATATTTATAGAAACTAACTGTTTATGGAGCATTTTTTATGTTTAGCAACTTTTTTTGTAGAAATCCTTCATTTTCCTTTCGATATTTAACACTATCGAAATAAAGTTTATGGTAAATTCATAATTTTTTATTTTTTATACTATATTCCGTTATATTGTTGTATAATATCTATGAAAGCGCTTATTATTTCAATATACATAATTCGAATCAACTTTTATCAAAACATTCCAATGATTATACTTATATTTACATGTAACAATTCTAGTTTTCAATGTAGGTATACCAAATATATCCACCCCATTTTTCTGTAAAATTACTTTATAAAGTGAAAGATTAACTTGGGTGATAAGTTATTGTGAATGTTTTTTTACAAAACAGATAAGTAATAGTGTTTGGTATTATGTAAATTATTGTAATAACATAAGAGTAAAGAAAACATTTACATTGATTATTGATTCATTACTTATTGAAAAAGAGCAAAATGCACCTTTGTATGGAAAAGGATTATATGCATTGGGAGGTTTAAACAAATGACGAGGAAGAATACAACGACAAACCCTTGGGCCAAGTTCCACGGTCCGAACCTTGGTTATGTGATTGAACAGTATGATCTTTACGTAACTGGAGCAGGTTCTGTTGATCCGGAATTACAAGAGCTTTTTGAAATTTTTGGAGCTCCTTCGTTTCAAGATGATGTCGTAACAGGGGACAACACAGCAACACATTTTTCTCCTCAAAACACAGGTAACATTGAAAAAATTCTTAAAGTCGTTCAACTTGTTGAGCAGATTCGTTCTTTCGGGCACACGTTGGCTCACATCAACCCGATGGAAGATGCTGCAAATGGACAATCTCTTCTTGAGAAAGCAATGAACGAACTGAGCGATGCTGACTTGAAAGCGATTCCAGCGAAAACAGTATGGCAAGATGCACCAGAAGGTATTCACACTGCACTTGATGTAATTCATAGATTAAAAGACGTTTATACAAAATCTTTAGCTTATGAATTTTCTCATATACAAGATAGTGAAGAACGCACGTGGTTGCATCAAATGGTGGAATCAAATTCATTGCGTCAACCACTATCAAATAAAAAACGAACTGCTCTTTTAAAACGTTTAACAGCTGTTGAAGGTTTCGAGCAATTCTTGCATAAAACATTCGTTGGGCAAAAACGTTTCTCTATCGAGGGCGTTGATATGCTTGTGCCTGTTTTAGATGAAATTGTTCTAGAAGGTGCTAAGAACGGCGTAGAGGATGTCATGATTGGTATGGCTCACCGCGGTCGTCTAAGCGTACTTGCTCACGTATTAGAAAAACCATATAGTCACATGTTTGCTGAGTTCAAACATGCAAAAATAGAAGGCGCAGTAGCCAATTCTGGCTGGACTGGCGACGTAAAATACCACCTAGGTAGAGAACAAGTCGTTAGTAACGAAGAAGTTAGCACTCGCGTGACATTAGCAAATAACCCGAGTCATCTTGAGTTCGTGAATCCTGTAGTAGAAGGTTTCGCACGTGCTGCTCAAGAGAATCGTAAAAAATCTGGTCTTCCAGATCAAGATATTTCAAAATCATTCGTAATTTTAGTTCATGGTGATGCTGCATTCCCTGGTCAAGGTATTGTATCTGAAACGCTCAACTTAAGCAGATTGAACGCGTATCAAACAGGCGGAACGATTCATGTTATCGCAAACAATGCAGTTGGTTTTACAACTGATAGCTATGATTCTCGTTCTACGAAATATTCAAGTGACCTTGCAAAAGGTTTCGATATTCCGATTGTTCACGTGAACGCTGATGATCCAGAAGCTTGTCTTGCAGCTGCTAACCTTGCGATTCAATATCGCATGCTGTTCAAAAAAGACTTCTTAATCGATTTAATCGGTTACCGCCGCTACGGTCATAACGAAATGGATGACCCAGCGGTTACGCAACCACAAGTGTACAAAAAAATTAAAAATCACCCAACTGTAAGAGCAATTTATGCAGATCAATTACAAGCTGCTGGTGTTCTAAATGCAGATGAGATTGAAACAATTACTCAGTTTACGCAAGAACAATTAAAATCCGATTATGCACAAGTACCGCCAGCTGATACGAGCGATGCAACAATTCACGTTAAAGTGCCAGATGTTGTTGCAAAAGGCATTCAACCAATTGATACTGGTGTTGAGATTGATTCACTTCGTGCAATTAATGAAGGTCTACTATCTTGGCCAGAAGGCTTTAACGTATATCCGAAAGTGAAGAAAATTCTTGAGCGCCGTAAAGATGCTTTAGAAGAGAACGGTAAAATTGAATGGGCACTTGCTGAGTCATTAGCATTCGCTTCTATTTTACAAGAAGGTACGCCAATTCGTTTAACTGGTCAAGATTCACAGCGTGGTACATTTGCGCACCGTCATATCGTATTACACGATACTGATACAAATGAAACATATTCACCATTACATCGCTTACCAAACATTAATGCATCATTCTCTGTTCATAACAGTCCGTTATCAGAGGCTGCTGTTGTTGGTTACGAATATGGTTATAACGTATTCGCTCCAGAAACTCTTGTTATGTGGGAAGCGCAATATGGTGACTTCTCAAATACTGCGCAAGCATTATTTGATCAATATGTTTCAGCTGGAAGAGCAAAATGGGGTCAAAAATCTGGTTTAGTTCTTCTATTACCACACGGTTATGAAGGTCAAGGACCAGAGCACTCTAGTGCACGTCCAGAGCGTTTCTTACAGTTAGCTGCTGAAAATAACTGGACAGTTGCAAACTTAACGAGCGCGGCACAGTACTTCCATATCCTGCGTCGTCAAGCATCTATCTTAGGAACAGAAGCTGTTCGACCATTAGTACTTATGACGCCGAAGAGTTTATTACGTCACCCACTTACGCTTTCAACTGCTAGTCAGTTAAGCGAAGGACGTTTCCAACCTGCTTTAGAACAAGAACACCTTGGCATGAAACCAAATAAAGTAAAACGTCTTGTTTTAAGCACAGGTAAAATGGCGATTGACTTAGCAGCAGAAATCGAGTCTGGTAAACATGAGTACAACTTAGACGAAGTTCATGTCGTTCGTATCGAGCAATTGTACCCATTCCCTGCTGAGAAAGTTCAATCTATTATTAAACGCTTTAAAAACTTAGAAGAAATCATTTGGGTTCAAGAAGAACCTCGTAATATGGGCGCATGGCATTACATGGCTCCAATTCTGTTCGAACTTGCTGGAGATAAAGTAAAAACAGGTTACATTGGACGTCCTGATCGCTCTAGTCCATCTGGCGGCGATCCATTCGCTCACAAAGCTGAGCAAGAACTAATTGTTGCACACGCTTTAGATGTGAAGTATAACTTCCGTCAAGATAAACAAGAAATTGAAGTTTTCAGCAACTAAAAAGTAATAATGAAGGTTTCTAGCTTGTTCCCTGGGCAGATATTCTGCCCAAGGCCAGGCTAACAAATGGAGATTACCGAAGACAAAAGAAGAAAAAACACACCGTTAGGCAAATAAGGGGAGGACATTTAAAATGATCGAAATTAAAGTACCTGAGCTTGCAGAATCTATTACCGAAGGAACTATTTCACAATGGCTTATCAACGTAGGCGACAAAGTTGAGAAAGGCGGCAGCGTTGTTGAGCTTGAAACTGATAAAGTCAATGTAGAAATCATTGCAGAAGATTCAGGTATTGTATCGAAGTTACTAGGCGAACCTGGGGATACAGTTGAAGTTGGCGCAACTATCGCAATTTTAGATGCTAATGGAGCACCGGTTGCAGTAAGTACACCTGCACCACCTGCTGAGCAAGCAAAACAAGAAACAGCTGAAGCACCGAAAGCTGCGGCTCCAAATGCTGAACAAGCTACGGGTCTACAAGGCTTACCAAATACGAACCGTCCTATCGCATCACCAGCTGCTAGAAAAATGGCTCGTGAATTAGGAATCGACTTAAACGACGTACGTAGTACAGATCCACTTGGACGCGTGAGACCACATGATGTACAAGCTCATGCTGCCGCACCAAAAGAAGCACCAGCTGCTCCAAAAAGTCCAGCTCCTGCTCCAGTTGCAAAAACAGAATTCGAAAAACCAGTTGAGCGCGTGAAAATGTCCCGCCGCCGTCAAACAATTGCAAAACGCCTTGTAGAAGTTCAACAAACATCTGCAATGTTAACAACATTTAACGAAGTTGATATGAGTGCGATCATGGAATTACGTAAAGAGCGTAAAGACGCTTTCGAGAAAAAACATGATGTACGTCTCGGCTTCATGTCATTCTTCACAAAAGCAGTTGTTGCAGCATTAAAACAGTTCCCATTATTAAATGCTGAAATTCAAGGTGACGAGCTTATCATCAAAAAATTCTATGATATCGGTATTGCAGTAGCAGCTCCAGATGGATTAGTTGTTCCAGTTGTACGCGATGCTAACCAATTAAACTTCGCTGAAATCGAAAGTGAAATTCGTAATTTAGGTATGAAAGCACGCGATAACAAACTTTCATTAAAAGAACTACAAGGTGGTACATTTACAATTACAAACGGTGGTGTATTCGGTTCTCTAATGTCAACACCAATCCTAAATAGCCCTCAAGTTGGTATTTTAGGAATGCATAAAATCCAAGTACGCCCAGTTGCAATTGATAACGAGCGTATGGAAAACCGCCCAATGATGTACATTGCTTTATCTTACGATCACCGTATTGTTGATGGTAAAGAAGCAGTTAGCTTCCTTGTTGCTGTTAAAGATATGCTTGAAGATCCAAAATCATTATTATTAGAAGGTTGATAGATTAATAATCTAATATATAAAGGCTGTAGAATACATCATTCTACAGCCTTTTTTTGCGTTCATACGGGACAAATTTCATGACATAAGATAATAATGTATGCCTAAACGTAAGGAGGATTAAAATGAATAACCTTCCAATTCATGCAAAACTTAAAGTAAATAAGGATACTTTCTTCCTGCCCGATTCAAACGGGGGTGTCTATTTTCGAAATAACGCCAGTTCATTTCGCATGGACGGTGATGGAATTTATGACTGGATTGAAAAATTAATGCCAATGTTTAACGGTAATTATTCTTTAGCAGAAATAACTGATGGTCTCCCTCTCCCCTATCAAAATCGTGTATTTGAAATTGGAGAGGTTTTATATGAAAATGGTTTCGTTCGCGATGCAAATCAAGATGCACCTCATGAATTAAACAGTACATTACTCGACAGATATGCTTCACAAATTGAATTTTTAGAAGCTGATTCTCATTCAGGTGCTTTAAAATTTGAAACGTACCGCGGAGCAAATGTCCTTGTACTTGGCTCCGGAGATATGCTTACTTCTTTAGTTTCTTCTTTATTAGAATCTGGTTTACCTACATTTCATTACCTCGTTACAGATCGAGATGAAACAAACTATGACAGAATACATGAGCTAATAGAACGTGCATATGAAGTTGATAACGGTGTACTCATTCAAGAAATCGATACTACAATTGACCGTCCCTTGCATGAAGTATTCGAACCTTTTGATTGGATTTTATATGTTTCTCAAAATGGAGACATTGACGGTTTAAAAACAGTTCACACTATTTGTAGAGAAACGAAAAAGAATTTCATACCAGCTATTTGTTTATCAACACTCGGTATAGCTGGACCTGTCGTAACGGAAAATCGTGATGAATGCTGGGAATCCGCATGGCATCGGCTACATGAAACGACTTTGCAAAATGAAAATTCATCAGATTCCTTCTCACCAATTACATCTGCAATGTTAGCAAATGTAATCGTTTTTGAATTGTTTAAACATGTCGCGGATGATTTATATCGTGAAAAAGAATTACAATTCTTTTTATTAAACTATGAAACACTTGAAGGAACGTGGCATCCTTTTATAAAACACCCTCTTGCAACTGATGAAAGTTTTACAATTGATACGATAGAAAATCTTTCTGAAAAACTTGAGCATCGGTCCAACCAACATACTTCAACTGATGTATTCCGCTTTTTCGACTCATTAACTTCTAAAGAAGCCGGTATATTCCATGTATGGGATGAACAAGATTCATATCAATTACCGTTATCACAATGCTATATTCAAGTAGCCAATCCATTATCAGATGGCCCAGCTCCCCTTCTGCCTCTTATGACTCGCAGTGGATTGACTCATAATGAAGCGCGCCGAGAAGCTGGTTTAACAGGAATTGAAACATATGTAGCAGAAATCATTCACCGCCTTATTCCTGAACATAACGATATCGGTATTGGCGCTGGAGAAACGATGACAGAAGGATTTTACCGGGCACTACAACAACATTTAAATAATAAATTGTATGAACGGCAGTCACATATGCTAGAAGAACTTACAACGATTGATTTAACTGATATTCACGATAAACATTGTAGATTTTATTACGATGCCCTTGCTACAATTCATGAAACACCTAAAATCGCAATGAGTGAAGAGATTCTCAGTTTTCCAGTCGTTTGGGTTGGTATAAATGATAAATGGTACGGTGCATCTAATATTAATATGACGTTAGCGTTACGGAGCGCACTACAACTATCACTGCTCCACATTCAAAGTGAAGAGACTCCTTACAGAGCTAATATCTTGCCTGAATCATCTATTATTTTATATGACACGGATTCTTTTAGGGTGGAAATACAAGCGGAAGAAGAAATTCCAAGTGTGCAATCTTTACAGCTTGCCTTACAGCATTTAGAAGAACATAATTTTTATCCCTTCGTGTTTGATTTAGCAATCGAACCATTTTTGAAAGAAAACTTAGACGGTGTGTATGGGGTATTAATTGCAAAGGAGGACGGTCTATGACTCAAAATATATTGCTTATAGGGGATGGTCTTCTTGCAGACTATGTACATGATCATTTATGCAAACAATATTCCATCATTCGTCAGCATACCCTTACAGAAGAACTTCCTGAAAATATTTATCTCGCTCTCGTATTACATGATGGATCTCCTTCTACTATTCATCATGACGCTGAGCTAATTTTTCGGTCAAATCATATTCCGTGGCTACGTGGTTTTACTTCATTTGGCGAAGGTATTATCGGTCCTTACATTCATCCTCTTACGCCCGGATGTTCCCATTGTTCTGATGGACGCCGTTTTATCGCTGGCTTTGATCAAAAAGAAATGTGGGAACTACAGCGGAAATATGCCTTTAAAGCAGATAATGTAACGAGACGTGATGTACGTGCCACCCAAAATGGAATGTTGCAAATGTGCCATCTTATTTGCGCAGAAACAGAAAAAATATTAACTCATAACCATTCTTCTTTAGAAAATGAACTTATTTTACTAAACTTACAAACATTACAATGTACGCGGCATTCTTTTCTTCCAGATCCTCTCTGTCCTGTATGTAGTAATTTACCTGATGATACTGCGGATGCGGCGGAAGTTTCTTTACAACCAAGTTTAAAAGTAAGCACCGAAACGTATCGCTGCCGTTCCATTCATGAATTAAACACATTTTTAACGAGAGACTATTTAGATTATCGGGTCGGTATGTTGAACGGCAAAATGCAGCATTCTTTATTACCATTCGCTGACGTCATTATAAACATGCCATTAATGTTTGGAAATGAAGGTGTTGCAGGCCGAACTCATTCATTTGCAGTGAGTGAAGCAACTGCCATTTTAGAAGGTTTAGAACGATATTGCGGTATGTCGCCTCGTGGGAAAAAGACAAATGTGCATGGTAGTTTTCATGATTTAGAGGAACATGCACTAAATCCCCTCACACTCGGTGTACATACAAATGAACATTACAATCGTGATAATTTTCCATTTAAACCGTTTGATCCTGATTATGAGCAAAACTGGGTATGGGGATATTCTTTATCACAAAACAGACCGCTTTTAGTTCCTGAATCAATTGCTTATTATAGCCTCGGTCATCGAGATGCTTTCGTGTATGAAACATCAAATGGATGTGCAATTGGCGGTAGTTTAGAAGAAGCGATTTTTCACGGCATTTTAGAAATTGTAGAGCGTGATGCCTTCTTACTCACTTGGTATGCCGAATTACCTCTTCCCCGCCTGGATCTTAATTCAGCAAATGATACGGAATTACAATTAATGATTCAGCGGTTACGTACGATTACCGGATATGAATTACACGCTTTTAACGCGACGATGGAACACGGCATTCCGAGCTTATGGGTAATTGCAAAAAATACGCGTGAAAATGGAATGAACGTTGTTTGTGCGGGAGGCGCTCATTTAGATCCTATTCGAGCTTTAAAAAGCGCCATTCAAGAAATAGCAGGCATGTTACTTATAACAGACGATGAGCTCGAGCACAAAAGAGAATACTACGAAAAATGCTTACAAGATCCTTATTTCGTTAATAAAATGGAAGACCATAGTATGCTGTATGGATTGAAAGAAACGGAAGAACGTCTTCACTTCCTTTTACGGGAAGATGCACCGGTGCAAACGTTCCAAGAAATGAATGTATCACAATCATTTGATATGGATTTAACATCCGATCTCCACCAACTTTTAAATCGTTTGCATCAATCTAATCTTGAAATAATCGTTGTAGATCAAACCGTTCCCCTCATAGAAAAGAATGGATTACATTGTGTAAAAGTTATTATTCCAGGCATGCTACCGATGACGTTTGGTCACCATCTTACTCGAGTTACAGGACTGGACCGGGTATATACCGTACCGATGACACTTGGATATACAGACGAACCTTTAACGAATGAAAGATTAAATCCACATCCACATCCGTTTCCATAGTAAAGGAGGGATTTCATGCAGCTAGATACTTTTTTACATCATCTCCATTTCTCTATCGATGAAATTATGCCGAATCATGAGGTGGACTGGAAAGACGCACCGCTTCCTTATAAATTATATCGAAATGTACCTACCATCCCGCTCTCCTTAGAAATCCCGTTATCTTTATCGAACTCTTCTACTACACCTACTCTAAATGAAATTGGTCACTACCTTTGGTATTCATTTGGTGTAACACAATTATGTCAGCTAAATAGCGAGAGAAATGTATTACGTAGATCCATTCCTTCAGGCGGTGCCTTATACCCGAATGAATTGTATATCTATTTAAAGATTGACGATTATCCAGACGGCATTTACCATTATGACGCCGCGCATCACCGACTTATTTTACTTCGCGAAGGAAATTTCGATTCTTATTTGGCAGACGTACTCGGTAATCGCTGTAATATACATGATTGTTTCGGTGCTGCATTCGTATCCACTATGTTTTGGAAAAACTTCTTTAAATACAATAACTTTTCATATCGACTTCAAGGATTAGATAGCGGGGTTCTCATTGGACAATTACTAGAATGTGCAAAACAGTTCGGTTATACGAACGGCGTATACTTTCAATTTCTAGACCGTGCACTGAACCATTTACTCGGATTATCAGAAGGCGAAGAAAGTGTGTATGCCGTTATTCCTTTAAGTACAGAGCTAGAAACTAATTGGTTTCACAATGATTACCGTGAAAATAAAACAGTTACTTCTCATGAGTTGTTGCAACAAATTCCGCCACTTGCACATGAACATTTCGTTCGCTCAAAACATGTAAATGAATATCCGATGATAACAAAAATAAATGAAGCTTCTATGATTGAATCAACAGCACACTTCAAAACGCTACATGATGAAGAGCACTATCAACATAATACGTACGCTGTACAACTGCCGAAAGTAGAGCGTTTATCTTATGATTTCTTGCAACTTTGCAGAAAACGGTATTCCCCTGATGCTGACTTTACTTTAACGAAATGGGATGCAGCCGAGCTCGCTACTTTACTACAAGAAGCGAGCCTCTCCTTCCCCTATTACAACGACCTTGACGGTAAGTATACAAATAAAAATACACGCGTCTCCTTATATGGATGTTTTTATAACGTGAAAAATATTGAAAACGGAGCTTACGCTTATAACAGTAAAACACATTCCATACAACCAATTCGATATGGAGACCTTCGCTACCCACTTCAGTCTAGTATGACGATGGATAACGTAAACCTTTTTCAAGTACCACTTTGCCTACATGTAGTCGGAAAGAAAGATTATTATACAAATGCATTAGGCTATAGAGGGTACCGTATTCATCAAATGGAAGCAGGTATACTCGTTCATAAACTCGTTTTTGCAGCGACCGCGATGGGGATGGGCGGGCATCCTTTACTTAGTTTTGATACAAATTCATGTGATCAATTGTACGGAATAGATGCTGGAAATGAAACATCTCTTATTCAAGTTCCAGTTGGGGCATATCGGGCGCGGAATTGGTTAAAAGGGGCTTTGCATTGTTAGAAGCACGCCGTCTATCGGCGTGCTTTTTTTAAAGGATTTAATTTATAAAAAGCGAAATGAGTATATATTCTTACATAAAAGGAGAATTTAACTTGAGCATTTTACAACGGTTAATTCAGCAAGCAAAAAATCCTAGCGGAACAATTGGTTCCTCCATGCTTTGTATTATGAACGCTGCACATACGAGATTAATAAATTGGGCATTGCAGAAAGTACATATAAAGACAGATGCAGTCGTATTAGACATCGGCTGTGGTGGAGGTAAAACCATACACATTCTTTCAAAACGAACTCCACTTAGGGAAATATATGGGATTGATTACTCCGATCAAGCTGTGAAAAATTCTATACAGACGAATGCAAAAGATGTTCAAAAACAAAAAGTAATTGTTCAACAAGCAAGCGTTTCTTCTATTCCACATCATACGAACTTCTTCGATCTCATTACCGCCTTTCAAACTCATTATTTTTGGCCTGATGTTGAACAAGATATAAAAGAAGTATTTCGCGTCTTAAAACCGGACGGCTCCTTTTTATTAGTGGCTGAAACTTTCAAAATTCAATATCATATGAAGAAGTTTAACACGACCGAAGAACTAATAAATCTCTTTTATAAAACAGGATTTACAAGTGTACAATGTTACGAAGAAAGAGATTGTCTTTGTGTAATAGGAATTAAATAAAAAGCAGACCTCAAAGGGTCTGCTTTTTTACTAGATTAACTTAAAAATACTCTTAATTTGTCTAGCAAATAACCAATTTTTCGTACCGTAGTTATCATTTAAACTATCTAAATTAATAGATTGTCCGTTAGCAAACTTTAATTCTAACGTAGTATTTTTGTCATTTGTTTTTAAGTTACTATTTGTAATGTCATCATACTTTAATTTTTCAATCTCAACATATTCGTCTTTTTCTTGTCCAATCACGACATGGTCTTGGAAGAAGAAAAAGACTTCTACTTTTTTACCAAAACAAAATACATTTTTCGTATAAATTAATGTCGCGTTATCAAGTCCGACACATACTTCTTTCATTTCTTCCACAACGTGTCCAAAGTCTTCTTCATGTCTTGCATTTGATTCAGCAATCCATTCTTCGATTGTTTTCATGTTAATTGCCATACTGCGCCCCCTGGTTCGTTCATTGCTTTATTTAAAAATAAATACTATATGAAAATATAAGCGATAAATACTATGTTTTCAAGGGTGAACGGTATATTCGAAATAAAGTTAAATTTCAAAGTAATATACTAGGAGCATCGATTTCATTATATTTTAAACGTTTGAACGAGACATTCTTCATCATCAATTAACTGTGTTTTCTCATCAAATTCGATGTTTAGCTCCCTATATACTTTCTTCCAAAAAGAAACTGCTGGTATATTTTTCACAAGTTCGATAACGAAATACTGCCCTCGTTTCTCTTTTAGTACATTCGCAATAACTTGTTTACCGATTCCTTTCCCTTTGTACTGATTCAATATGAAAATGTCATTTATACCAAAGTCGTTTTCCTTCTTCAAAAAAGGACGTTCCAGTAGTAATAAAAATCCTACAATATCATTATCACTTTTAATAAAATACGGAGTGATTCCGTCATTTTCCCAAAACATGTGCAAATCTTCGTATTCGAAAAATCCATTTGCCTCAATCGTTATATTAGGAGTAAATGTAGAGAGGTCATGAAGATATAGTGCATACAAATTACGCAATATTTCTTTTTCTGATTCTTGAACTATTTGAAGTGTTAAAAACATTTTTAAAGATCCCCTTCCCTATATGTAACTGTTTCTCCCTCTTTATTATTCGCTAAAAAAGTTTACCTACCTTTGCAAAAAAAATAGCACTTAAAAAGTGCTATTCTGCTCTCCTTGCCGCTTGTTGAATTGGGTCCCACACGCTGTTATATGGTGGTGCATAACTTAAGTCGACATCTTCTAAATCGTGAACACTCATTTTATTGAAAAGCGCCATTGCGATCACATCAATTCGTTTATCTACGCCTTCTTCTCCAATTACTTGCCCGCCCAGTAATTGTTTCGTATCGGATCGATATAGTAATTTCAAGTAAAGTAGTTTTGCATTTGGATAATAGCCCGCCATATTTGTAGAATCTACTTTGACTGTTTTATACGGGATGTTTAGCCCTTTCGCTTCTTTTTCATTTAATCCTGTTCTTGCGAGTGTCAAATCCATAAATTTAATAATGCCTGTACCTAACGTACCTTTAAATGCTCTTCGTTTATCCAGCATATTCAGTCCAGCAAGTCGCCCTTGTTTATTGGCAGTCGTTCCGAGCGGGATATGATCATGAATTTCCTTTATAACGTGGTAATGTGTTGCGCAATCACCAGCTGCATATACGTCTTGCACATTCGTTTGCATATATGCATTTACTTCAATTGCCCCTTTATGATTCTTACGTATATTTGTCCCTTCAAGAAAATCAGTATTTGGCTTCACTCCTACCGACACTAAAACAAGATCTGCTTTATACGTACCTTTATCCGTTTCAATTGCTTCTACTCGTTCATTCCCTTTAAACGCTTTTACATTTTCATTCGTTAAAATTTCAATATGATGCTTATCTGCTTCTTTATGTATGTACTCTGCCATATCTGCATCGTAAATCGTACCGATATGATCATTTCGCTCAATCATTCTTACTTTCTTACCAAGTTCGACGAATGTTTCTGCCATTTCCAGTCCGATTGCACCACCGCCAATAATCGTTACATCTTCAACTTTATTCGTTTCTAGCGTTTTTAATATGCGCTCAGCATCAGGAATTGTTTTTAAAAGATGAACGCCTTGTAATTCCCGTCCTTCCCATTCTGGCATAACAGGACGCACTCCAGTCGCAATTAATAATCGATCGTACGGAAATTCAAAGACATCTTTCGTCTTCGTATGCTCTGCGTACACCATTTTCTTTTCCGTATCTACTTTCGTTACTTCATGACGCACTTTCGCATCAATTCCATATTTCTCACGAAACGTCTTCACGTTGCGCGCGATTAACTTTTCAGTTGAAGCGATAGCACCACTAATGACATACGGTAATCCACACTGAGCGTACGAATAAATTTCACCTTTTTCTAAAGTTACAACATTTGCATTTTCATCGTTTCTAACAATTTGCATCGCTGCACTCATACCAGCTGCATCTCCGCCAATAATGACATAGTTCACTTTACCACTCCTTCTTTTTTACATACTCTTTACGTTTTCCATATTTTATAGAAATAACACCTACTTCCATTGTAAAGAAAGAGACTTTCATCTTCAAATTTTGTGCACAAACCTATGCTTGAATAGGTAACTGTCGTGTCTTATAAACAATATGTTTAATATGCTATAACAGTAACAATTGAAAGTAGGTGAAACATACATGTGCGCCGGCCTTCTCGCTCAAACTCCAGAGGAACCGAAAGAACCAAAACCCGCCTTGTCGCTTGATCAAGAATTCTCCATTAACGCAACCATCTATAGTGCTCGTGCTTGGTTATCTAATGATGAGACTTTCCCACAAACGATTTGGAAAGGCTCTCGCTTCGCTTCAGCATCACACGCTGGCAAGTCCATCTTACCAATCGGTACTGTAAAAATTTTGAATTTATCCGATGATACAATAACAGTTACTGCATCATCAGAATCAGATGATAATCTCAAAATAGTCGTACCCCCTCATTCTGAAAGTGTTTTAACATCTAATGGTTTATCTGATGTGCAAGCAAGTACATCAGGAGGAGCAAGTAAAGTCACATTTCTCTTTCATATCTTTTTCTCAAGGGATCCTGGTTCAGATAAAAAACCATAAAAAAGGTACAGTTATGCACTGTACCTTTTTTCATGTGTTCTATTCTCTTGATTTGATTAGTTCAATATTATAAGTTTCGATATCTGTTAACGTTCCTGTAAAGTAAGGATTTTCTCTATACCAAGACTGTTTTGCAAAATACGCTTGCATATCTTTCGTTTGAAAAATATGTCCATGCCTTGCATATATTTCATTTCTAGCAATTTTCAACCGCTCTTTCGATAAATATGTTAAATCTGCGCTCGTTAATTTTCGAATATCACTATCAGGAAAGATGAAACCATTATATACATACTCAGTCGTAGGTGGCGGGGTAACATTATAAACAACTGTTTTTTCTGTACTTTTCTTTTGAAATGGAAGATTATAAGACGAAAGTGCCGTTACCGTCTCTACTTTTGTCGTTTCCCGTCCACTTTCTCCATTTCGTTCTAAATAAATCGTCGCACTTCCATCAGTCGCTACAGGCCCCCATGTAATTTCTTCTCCTGCCAGCGCTGTAACTGGTTTTTGATTTACGTACAATGTTGCACCAGGCGCGTTCGTTTGAACTGTAATATATTGACCTTGCAACGTTAAATCTACCGTTACGTTATTTTGGCTTTGTTTCATAAGTACAACCTTTTCCTCACGCGATAGTTTTACGTAGTCATTTTTATATTCTGATTGAAACACTTGATTTCCCGGAAGAAATGGCCCATATTGCTTCTCAAACTTTTTGTCATCTGTCTTATCAATTTCTTTTCCGTTCATTTTTAACGATACGTCTTTTTCATTTGTAAGCA
Organism: Bacillus sp. ok061; assembly: GCF_900108285.1. Classification (NCBI taxonomy): domain Bacteria; kingdom Bacillati; phylum Bacillota; class Bacilli; order Caryophanales; family Bacillaceae; genus Bacillus; species Bacillus sp. ok061. Next base: position 157,208 of record NZ_FNUW01000003.1, read on the forward strand.
AAGTTGTATAGTACGTCTTCGCTTTCAATTTATATCGATCAAATATAAAGAAATACTTTCCGTCTTTCGTTAATGAAAAATCAGCTCTTTCTATTCCGTCCCGTTGTTTTTCACCTTGTCTCAAATATTCTTTTAATTCATTCACGTAAGATGGATTTTCTTTTATATACGAAAATAGAGGCGTTACGCTCTCTCTCGTTATCATAACCGATGGATCATCTGCCGTAACGATCTCAGCTAATCTCTCTCCGTCCCTCTCTTGTAAAATCGTAATCATCCGGTCTACTTGTGCCACCTGCGTATAATACGACGATCCGTACAAATACAATCCAATAATCGCTATAACAAATAGCGCTAACAGTGTAATGCCAACTTTTACACCACCGCTCATGTTCTTCTTTACTACAGAACGTCCCCTCTTCGTCCCGCAGTTTTGACAAAATTGCACACCATCTTCAAACTGAACTCCGCACTTTGTACATACATTCATCCAGTCAACCACCTTTTCATTAGAAGCCAGTTATTCCCTGTGTTAAGGCTTGAATTATCGTGCTAATGTAAGACCAAAGTACAATGAATGTTGCAATTCCAATTAAAACATTTGCAATAATAAGTGTGTAAACGAGATCTAATCCGCCATTGTCTAGCTTTAATACGGCTACAGTTATACTAATCCCTATATAAGTTGCAGCTACGGATAATAATATAGGTAAGAAAAAGATTAATAAGAAACTAAAAAGAAAAGAAAGGACTAATATGACAATAGCCGGCGTCGCTATCGTTCCCCATATACCAAATACTTCAAGAAACGAAAAAGATGATTTCATCATCTTGCCACTTACAAAAATAATAAATCCGACAAATAAAGTTAAAATTAATAAAAAGAAAAAGACCGTTATAGATTCTCCAAAAAACGTGGGAGTAGATATATCTGGTGCAAATGTTCTCGTAACTGCTGATGCTGCACTCATCATTCTATAAAAAATACATGCTCCTAAAAAACAAATAAGAACAAGACTTACAATTCCATTTCTTACTTCAATCGTGCCGCTTTTCATAATCGCTGTCGGTGCTTGTAATGCATGTTTAAAAAATTGAAAATAGCCGCTCGCAAACCGCTTCGCTTGCTCTACCGTTTCATTTGGCCGAGTTTCCTTTACTTGTGCCGCGCGTGCTTGTTCCGGCCCTTCTTCTTGACCACTACTTGCCACTACTTCTTCCGTTAACGAATGTCCACAATTCCCGCAAAACTTTGCCTCTGCTGCATTTTCTGTATGACATGACGGACATTTCATTCTCTCATCCCTCCTTAAGCATATACCATATAGGGTGTTACAAATTCAATATATGACTTTGTACATAAAACATGACTACAAGAAAAAGATTCTGAAATCCTTCTTTCGAAAGAAATATATGTGCTAGCAATCTTGAAAAAAAATGCTATTATGAAACAGAATAAATAATATTTTTAACAGATTGGATGAAAGACAATGGAATTGGTAAACTCAATTTTTCAAATACTCCTTACAAGCGTAATCCAATTATTATCTTTAATTGGCGTTATCATTGTAATTGGATTTCTATTAGGCTATTTAGAATCTCTCACACGGATGTATTGGTCGAGAGCTTTCGGAAGAAAAGGATTCCTTTTAACTGCGTGGATTGGTGTTCCTATTCATGAACTTGGACATGCCATTATGTGCGTACTATTTCGTCATAAAATTGTTGCAACGCAGTTCTTCCCAACAGACATAAGTCAAGGTGCTTTAGGCTACGTACAACATCAATACAATCAAAAAAGTGTATATCAACGAATTGGGAATTTCTTCATCGGTATCGGGCCTATTATTTCTGGTATTACTGCACTAATCCTTTTAATGCGCTATTTCGTACCAGAATCATATTTTTTATTTAATACAACTCTCGAAAAAACGATCGCTTCTACTTCTATTAATATAGAAATGATCCAAAACATGCTCTTGTCGACGTTTGTATTATTGAAAAGCTTATTTACAATCGGCAATTTATTGAACCCTTCCTTTTGGTTATTTTTATTTATCGCCATTTGCATTTCTGCACATATCGCTTTAAGTAAACCAGACATTAAAGGATCAATAGACGGAGTTATCGTCATGTTTATCGTTTTATTTTTATTCAATATAATAGCCGGACTTTTTCAGTACGACAGTAATCAGCTAATTGGACAGGTTATGAAATATAATATGTATCTCATTGCGTTTTCTAGTGTAGCACTGCTTTTCTCTTGTCTTTCTACACTCGTTAGTTTTTCGTTTTATAAAATAAGAAGAGGGCGTTCTTTTTGAACGCCCTCTTCTTATTAATTATTCCCCTTATAATCACAATGCTCAACAGGCACACGAGCATGCCCTTCTTCATCCGTACACCATGACTGTGATTGGAATGCAAGAAAGATACCAATCCATTCTTCTTCCTTTTCAAAGTGAATGAGTATCCCTCCGTCTTGCCATATGCCATTATCACCTTTCCATTTCTCTACATTCCCTTGATTCATGTGAATATCATGTATACCGTTTCCTGGTTTGAAATGAAAATAGGAATCTGGTGTATTTTCTTCTGGTCCCCATCTTTCACCAAACGCGTAAATAATCGCTTTTTCTTCTATCGCTCGCTTTATATAACGTTCTATTTTTTCGTTTAAATCATTATCTGCTCCTGCTTTTTCGGGAGGCAAAGGAATCATTTGTTTTGAATCAAATAGATTTCCTCTTACATAATCTAAAGCCACTTTCGGTTCATTGTTTTTTATTTCTGTAAAACCGAATGGTAATGTCGGTAAAATATGAATCGCTTCTGATTTAATATTGTTACTCGCAAAATATAAAACTTCTGACGGATAACTTTGCGACTTTACGTTAATTGCAATACGATAATCTACTCCAGTCTCGCCCTGTAAATGAACTTGATAATGAGGTGTTTTCCCTTTTCCAATCTTTGATTGTATAACTGTACCTTTTAACACACCGTAGTTTTTTAGGGGCATACATTTCATCTCCTATTCATTTAGTAGAAGCTATTCATATTTAAATCATTATCCACTCATAAAAAAAATCCTCCTATGTTAGGGGGATTTTTAATTTCTCAACATATACCAAACAATAACCTCTACCACTACAAGTAAAGCCGCAACAAAGATCATTAACGTCGTCTTCTTTAATAGTTCATTTTCACGGTAAGGGATATTACATAAGTAAGCACCTAGTGTAATCCGTGACGGACAAGCGATTGTCGCTACTGATGATGCGGTGTTTTGCAGTGTTGTGACGTATTGCCACGGGAGTGCTACGTTTTGTGCGGTTTGCATTTGTAGTTTTATAAACATTGCATTTGATCCTGCGTTACTACCTGTTAAAAATCCACCAATAGCGCCAATAAACGGAGCAACAAAAACGAAAAAGGTTCCAAATGTTTCACCAGCTGTCTTTGCGAGTAATAAATGCATGCCTGATGCACCCATTAGTTCTGAAATGGCGATAAACATTGTCGTAGTAATAGCAAAAGGAATCCATTGTTTGATCGTTTGCGAGAGTGATTGTTTAATAATATTAGACGGGATGCGGAAGAAAATAATAGTAAATAAGCAAGTCATACCGAGCCAAAATCCTGGTGAATATAGTAACTCTAGTTTGTAAGAGTATGATTTCAAATCAAGAACCGCATATGATCTGAACAAATCATGTAATGCTGGAACGAGGCGAGAAAGTAAAATACAAACTGTTAGAAATATATAAGGGCTAATAATTTTTATAATGGATACTTCTCTCTCCGTTGCAGCCGCATGTTCTGTTATAAGATTCTGCCCACTTTTTCCTTTTAATTTAATGATAAGAAAGCCAAATGTAATCGTAACGATAGAACTTAATATCCCGGCTAGTTCAACACTTACGTACGCATTAGAAAGATAGATTCCGAGAGAAAATAATAGAAAGAATCCTACTCCTTCTTTCCACTTTTCTATAACCGCTTGCCAGCCGCCAACAACGTGTAAAGAAAGAATAACAAAGTAAGCAAACATCGGAATACTTAATAGCGCTGTATTTGTACCAAGTGTTGTAAGAGGCATATTTATTAGCTGCGAACCGATAATCGTACCAGTTGCCATTGCGCCCCATGAACTAGCTAGTAAGCCGATAAATGAGAGCAGTACAGCTTGAAATGGTTTATATCCTAGTGAAAGAAAAATAGGTGCTGCAACCATGAAGCCAATACCGAATCCACTTACTGATTCAATAAGCGGGCAAATGCCAAAACACATAAGCAGCATTTGTAATAAACGATCCTGAGTAACTGCTTCTAGAAAACGCGCTACTTGATCGATGTACCCCATTTTGTTCATGAGGTGAAATAAAAAAATACCGAAAAATAAAACGTACCCGACAATAAAACAAATTAACCATCCTTTAATCGTTGCGTGCACAGTTTCACTTATCCCTAATCGAAACGTTGGTGAGAGTAAAACGATTCCGACAGACACTGCATAAGAAATTAACGAGGACCTTAATGACGTTTGTTTAAATAAAAATAAACAAATGAAAATCATCATAATTGGGATAAGTGCCAACAATATGGCCATGTTATCATCTCATTTCGTTTAAAATACAATTTTTAACTATTATATAACAGATGACATAATTTTCAATTGTTTTTACAACAGATTCAAAAAAAGAGCCAAACGGCTCCTTTTCATTCACTCCCATTTTCTATTATCCTGAAAAATTGTCTGCTGTCCGACTATTTTATCTAACACAACAAACACAATATAAGCACATATTACTTGCAATACAATATTTCCAAATTTCATTAATTCAAATGAATGAATCCACCTGAATAATTCGTTTAATAATACAATCGAAACAATACTAAATAATTCTACACTAATCGAAAATATACATATTTCTAAAATAGACTGTTCTTGAATGCGATTTAAGTTTGAAAAGATGAATACATATCCTAAAAATAGAGCCATCAACTCTATTTTCGTCATGCTAATGAGCCAAGCGTATAGTGGTACAGTTAAAAGAAGATATAGTAATTTCCATCTTAGCATGCCTTCTCACCCTCTAAATTATATGTATTTTCTGTATATTTTAACATTTATTGAGCAAAACAAAAAGAAGGGACTTACGCCTCTTCTTTTTGTTTTGTCGCCTGTATTAATTCACATATCCCTTCTCTTTCTCCATTTTCTAACAGCTCAATAACTTTACTTCCAACAACAACGCCGTCACATATTGTAATCATTTCTTCTACATGTTCCTTTGTTGAAATACCGAATCCTGCGACGACTGGTAAGTTGACGTGTGATTTTACTTTTTCTAAGTAACTATGAATCTCTTCTTTAAAGTTTTGACGTACTCCCGTTACGCCCGCTACTGTAACAGCATAAACGAACCCTTCTGATTCACTCGTAATTTTTTCAATTCTTTCAATAGGACTCGTTACGGTAACGAGTGGAATGAGCGCAATGTTTGCCTCTCGAAGTAACGGCGCAATAATATTTTGTTCTTCATACGGTAAGTCTGGGACGATAATACCGTCTACACCTGCTTCTATACAGTTTTCGATGAATCGTTCTTTTCCGAATGCGAGTACTGGATTTAAATATGTCATGAGTACAAACGGAATTTGTACTTCTTTCCTTACCTCTATTAATGCTTGAAAAATGCCTTTTAATGTTACGCCGCTATCTAGCGCTCGCTTTCCTGCTCTTTGAATCGTTGGGCCGTCCGCGACTGGATCTGAAAACGGAATACCAATTTCAACGATGCTTGCTCCAGCCTCATCTAGAAAACGAATTCTTTCTTTTAATTTTTCAAGGCCACCATCTCCGCCCATTACGTACGGAATAAATGCTTTCTTACCATTTTCAAACGCTGCTTTAATTTTTTCTACTCCCATTTTTTACACCTCTTCCATATAACGTTTTATACTCTCTACATCTTTATCACCGCGGCCTGATAAGCAAATAACAAGTCCTTCATCTTCCTTCATTTTCGGAGCTAATTTTAATGCGTATGCGACAGCATGTGAACTTTCTAGCGCCGGGATAATGCCTTCTTTTTTCGTTAATAATTGAAATGCTTCTAACGCTTCTTCATCTGTTATCGAATGATAAGAAACGCGGCCAATATCTTTTAGCAAGCTATGTTCTGGACCAACACCTGGATAATCGAGTCCTGCTGAAATAGAGTGTGCTTCTTGAATTTGCCCTTCTTCGTTTTGCAGAAGATACATCATTGATCCGTGTAAAACACCGACGCTTCCTTTCGTTAAAGTTGCTGCATGCTTTTCTGTATGAACGCCTTTTCCAGCTGCTTCTACGCCGTAAAGAGCAACTTCTTCATCGTGTACAAACGGATAAAACATTCCCATTGCGTTACTACCACCACCAATACAAGCAACGACTGCTTCTGGTAATTTTCCTTCTAACTCTTCATATTGTTTCTTCGTTTCATTCCCAATTACACTTTGGAAATCACGGACAATTTGTGGGAACGGATGTGGTCCGAGAACTGATCCCATAATGTAGTGTGTATCATGCACGTGTGAAACCCAGTAGCGAAGCGCCTCGTTCACCGCATCTTTTAATGTGCCGCTACCTGCCGCTACACTTTCTACTTTCGCTCCGAGTAATTCCATTCGGAACACATTTAATTTTTGACGTCTCACATCTTCTTCTCCCATAAAAATGACGCATTCTAACCCGAGAAGAGCACATACAGTAGCTGTTGCAACTCCGTGTTGTCCAGCTCCTGTTTCAGCGACAACTTTTTTCTTGCCCATTCGCACTGCAAGTAGTGCCTGACCGATTGTATTGTTAATTTTATGAGCTCCTGTATGGTTCAAATCTTCACGTTTTAAATAAATCTTTGCACCACCGCAATACTTCGTCATATTTTCAGCATAATATAGCGGTGTTTCTCTTCCGACGTACGTTTTTAAATAATGATTTAATTCCTTTTGAAATGCTTCATCTTGCATCGCTTCTTTATATGCTTCTTCTAGTTCTAGTACAGATTGCATTAACGTTTCTGGAACGTATCGTCCTCCGTATATACCGTAATGTCCTTTTTCATCTGGATATGCGTAGTTCATTTGGAACACTCCTTCGCTTTTATAATAAATTGTTTTATTTTCTCTACATCTTTCTTTCCTTCTGTCTCTACTCCGCTGCTCACATCGACCATATATGGCCGAACAGTTCGAATTGCTTCTTCTATATTAAGAGCGTTTAATCCACCAGCTAATATCGTTTTCTTTCGCAATTCTTTTGGCATATGCCCAAGTAGTTCCCATGAAAATGTCTTTCCATTTCCTCCATGAAACTTTTCTTTCGGGCTATCAAACAATATATAATCCGTTTCATATGCTTGAGCGCTTTTCATATCACTCTCTGAAGTTACTCCTAGTGATTTTATAGATGGAATATTCAATCTTCTAATTCGATGATTCTCTTCATCCCCATGTAGTTGCACATGCGTTAACCCGCACTCATCTGCAATCTTCTGAATCACTTCAACTGATTCATTTACGAAAACCCCAATTTTTAACACGTGTGCTGGAAGCTCCCCAATAATTTCTTTCGCTAGCCCCGGAGTAATTTCCCGCTTACTTTCTGCAAAAACAAATCCGATTGCATCTGCTCCGTATTCGCAAGCACATTTTGCTGTTTCAACATCAGTAATACCGCAAATTTTCACTTTCATATATTCACCTTACAATCTTCAAAAAAGCTACTAATAGAAGATGATGTCATAAGTGCCTCTCCAACTAATACCCCTTTTGCCCCAGCTCTTTTAACGCGGGTAATATCTTCTTTTGAATGAATGCCACTTTCACTAATCCAAAGTAATTTCTCCTCATTCAATCGTTTTCCTAACTTTTCAGTTTGGCTTAAATCTACTTCGAACGTTTTTAAATTACGATTATTAATGCCAATAACATGTGGATTTAGTTGGATCGCAGTTTCTAATTCCTGTTCATCATGAACTTCAACAATCGCTTCCAATCCTTTTTCTAACACGTAGCCATACAACTCTTTTAATTTCTCTTTCGTTAACGCTGCTACGATTAGTAAAATAATATCTGCTCCCGCTTCATACGCTCTATCGATTTGAATCTTATCGATTATGAAATCTTTACATAAAAGCGGAATGTTACTTTCTTCTCTTGCCGTTTGCAAATCGTGAAACGATCCTTTAAAAAATTGACCATCTGTTAAAACAGATACTGCTCCTGCACCACATTTCTCATATGTTCCCACTTGTTTTCGTACGTCAACGTGTAAATTGATATCTCCTTTTGATGGTGATGCTCGCTTTACTTCTGCAATGACAGTAAACTGCTGTAACGCTTCTACAAGTGAATGTGCCTTTCTTTTTGTTTTTACTGGTGTATACGTTTCATATAACTCCGCAACTTCCTTTTTCTTCTGTTCTACAATTTTATCTAAAATCGTCCCCACTTTAGTTCACCCTTTCTAATTTTTCGTTGCTTGCTGCAATTAATAAGTTTAATTTGGTTAATGCTTTTCCAGAGTCAATGCTATGTGTTGCTAGTTTAATTCCTTCTTCAATCGTTTCTGTTTTTCCATTTGCAAAAAGGGCTAGACCTGCATTTAATAACACAGTATCGCGGTAAACACTCTTTTCTCCACTCAATACGCCGACTGTAATCTTTGCATTTTCTTTTGAATTCCCTCCTCTAATTTCTTCATTTTTCACTCTTGAAAAACCATACTTTTCTGGATCAATATTCATTTCTACTATTTCATTATCTTTTAAAAGGACTACGTGATTTTCCCCTTGTAATGACGCTTCATCTAAAAAACCACTTCCATTTACGACAAGCGCTTGTTTCCGGCCTAACTTTTGTAATACTTGTGCAACTGGTAATAACATATCTCGTTTATAAATACCGACAAATTGTGTTTCTAAATTCACTGGATTTGTTAAAGGACCAATTAAATTAAAGATTGTCGGCACATTTAATTCTTTTCTTATTTTCATAATACGTCTTAATGCTGGATGCATCGCTGGTGCGAATAAAAATGCGATGCCGACATGCTCTAATAAATAATCAATTTCGTTTGGTGTACTGCTAATATTTACACCCAGTTCTTCTAATAAATCTGCACTTCCTGTTTTACTAGATACAGCACGGTTACCATGTTTTGCAACCTTTACGCCAGCTCCTGCGAGTACAAATGCCGATGTTGTACTAATATTAAACGTTTGGGCACCGTCACCACCCGTTCCGCAATTGTCCATTGCTCCTTGTATATGGTTCAAAAACGGTAATGCCTTTTCGCGAAGAGCTCGAACAAGGCCGTATATTTCTTCTGCTGTTTCACCTTTCGCTTTCAGTAAGACTAAGAAAGCTGCAATTTCACTTTCCAATATGTTTTCATTTAATAAAAGAAGCCCTGCTCTATACATTTCCTCTTCTGTTAAATGTTGTCCCTCCACTAATTTACGAAGATAGTTATTCATACTCTTTCCTCCTCCTTCACTTCTGTTAAAAAGGCACGTATTAACTTTCCGCCTTCTTCTGTCGCGATTGATTCTGGATGAAACTGTAATCCGAATAGCGGATAATAATTGTGACGAACTGCCATAATTTCTCCGTCGTCCATCGCTGTCGCTAATATGTCAAAACACTCTGGCAAACTCGTTTGCGCTGCAACAAGGGAATGGTAGCGCATCGCTGTTAGCGGCTGTGTCACGTATGAAAAGATTGATGTTCCGTTATGTTTTACGCGTGATGTTTTTCCGTGTTTAATGCGCTCCGCTCTAACAATTTCTCCTCCAAATGCTGATATAATCGCCTGGTGTCCGAGGCAAATACCTAATATGGGAACGTTCTTATAAAAGTGACGAATCACTTCGATACAAATGCCAGCATCCTCTGGTTTTCCTGGTCCTGGCGAAAGCACAATTCCTGTTGGATTCATCCCTTCTAGCTGTTCTATCGTTATTTGGTCATTTCTTACGACTACAATATCTTCTTCGTATTCACCTAACAGTTGATACAAGTTATAAGTGAATGAATCATAATTATCAATCAGTACAATCATTTCATTACCTCCAAGAGCGCTCTCGCTTTATTTAACGTTTCTTCATATTCAGCTACTGGGTCTGAATCATAAACAATTCCCGCTCCTGCCTGAACGTATGCTTTTTCATCCTTTATGACCATCGTTCGAATGGCGAGCGCCATATCAAGATTCCCTGAAAAACTAACGTATCCAACTGCACCTGCGTATACATTTCTTTTTTCATTCTCTAGCTCATTTATAATTTCCATCGCTCTAATTTTCGGAGCGCCTGACACTGTTCCTGCTGGTAGGCAATACGCTAATGCATCAAATCCACTCATTCGTTTTCGTAATGTTCCGTAAACTTCAGATACAATGTGCATAACGTGAGAGTATTTTTCTACTTTCATATATTTATCTATCGTCACGGATCCAATTTCACTTACTCTGCCAATATCATTCCGACCAAGATCTACAAGCATCATGTGCTCCGCTCGTTCTTTCTCATCTTCTAACAGTTCTTTTTCAATTTCCGCATCTTGCTCCTTCGTTTTCCCTCTCGGCCTCGTACCCGCAATTGGATTCGTCATCACCTTATCTTCTCTAACTGATAACAAGCTTTCCGGCGAAGAACCGAGTACAACATAATCTTGAAAATCGATATAGAACATATATGGTGATGGATTGGTAATTCGAAGCTTTCGGTATAACGCGAAAGGATCACCAATACATTCACTTTGCAAACGCTGAGATAATACGACTTGGAATATGTCCCCGGCCCGAATGTATTCTTTCGCCGTTTCTACCATCTCACAAAACTTTTTTTCCGTTATAGAAGAAGTGAATGATAATGTGGATTGTATTGCATTTACTTCAGTTTCTTCTCCTTGTAGCACTTCCTCTTTGTATACTCGTAGCCTTTCGTATACTTCCTCATAATCTGCTGAATCATCTTCCCTGCATACATATACAAACGACAACTTTTGGCGTAAATGATCGTAAACGATAAACTCACGATATAGTAAAAGGTGTACTTCCGGAACATTTAATGGGTCGTGTAAATCCGCTCCAATGTTTTCATACTGCCGAATGACATCATATCCAATATAACCAACTGCTCCTCCGCAAAATGGAAATGGGCTATCTACTTGTGAGGATGCGATTACTTCTTCTAACACTTGTAGTACGTTACCTTGTAACTTTTCTGTTTGCCCATATATCATTCGTTCTACTTCCGTACCAACGCTTTTCACCTCTCCATAAGGATTACATCCTAAGTAAGAATAACGCCCTTTATCTTGATGAAGCTGTGAACTTTCTAATAAAAATTTCTTCTTCCCTTTCATACGTCTATATAAAGAAATTGGCGTAATGCTATCTCCTTCTTCTTCAGTGATTACTAAAAATGTCTTTCTCTCTCTTTTTTGTTTTATAAATTCTTCTTTCGTCATCATGTCCTTCACCTCACTCTGAAAAATAAAAAAGTCCCCTACATATCGAAAATATGTAGAGGACGATAAATATACCGCGGTACCACCTCGTGTTGGATGCAAAAGCATCCCGCTTTGTTCAGGTACAAAATTTATACCTTATCCTTGTAACGGCGGAACCCGGGTTGCCTACTGAAAATAATTGTTCAGCATACCTCTCGTAAGCCCATTCCGTATATGGCACCGTACCGGGCTCCCACCTATTCCCAGCTCTCTGTAACGTCTCCAATATACGTACTCTTCTTACTTAAACGATTTCATTTATTTAATTTTTTATACACAAAAAGGGAGTACTCATCCTATAGAAAGGACGGGTACTCCCGTGGTGCCACCTTAATTCGTTACAAATGTAACGCACTTTACCGCATCAAAAACAATACGTGTCTCTTGTATCGATGAGATCATGTCGCCAAAGCCTACTTCTTTCGTTTCGGTTTGGAAGCTCCGAAGCCCATTCCACATCAATTCCATACTGATTCGCACCAACCATCAGCTCTCTGACATGTTCATCATGTGTACTCTTCTTCATCAACGCTTGCATTTTTTTAAGTTGCACTCATTATAGACCTAACTTTTTTCACAAGTCAATACTTTTTTTAAAATTTTATTTTTCTTTCCTTTCAATATTATATTGACAAAACAACCTCTTTTTATGTAAATATAATAAATACTCTATTAAAAATAAGGTTTTTTGTATGAATATTATATATTAAAAAAGTAAAATAACATCAAAAAACGCTTACATTTCTGAAAATTCGTATTTCTATATGGATTTTTCAGAATAATCATGATAGATTATAAAGTGAAACTTTAATCAGTGGGGGTTTTGTTCATCACCCCACTGATTATTAGTTGAACCAATCGGGCATTTACGGGCAGTTGATCTCCCACCTAACTTCCTTGCCCAGCCAATTTTAAGGTGGGAGTTTTACTACCCGTTAATGCGGGATAAATATGCATAACGCATCAAAAGACATGACAAAAGGAAGGGGAACTACATGAGTACGCAGATGTTAACTTTAACTTCTATCTCTATTTACATGCTCGGGATGTTAGTAATTGGCTATTTCGCCTACAAACGAACATCCAACTTAACAGATTATATGCTTGGCGGGCGTACACTAGGCCCCGCAGTAACAGCATTAAGTGCTGGAGCAGCTGATATGAGTGGTTGGCTTTTAATGGGATTACCCGGTGCAATGTTTAGCGTTGGATTAAGTAGTAGCTGGATTGCGATCGGCCTAACATTAGGCGCATACGCAAACTGGATCTATGTCGCTCCTCGCTTACGTACCTACTCTGAAATTGCAAACAACTCTATTACTATCCCAGAATTTTTGGAACACCGTTTCCACGACAAATCCCATATGCTACGCCTAGTATCTGGACTTGTTATTATGATATTTTTCACGTTTTATGTAGCTTCAGGATTTGTCTCTGGCGCTGTATTATTCGAAAATTCATTTGGACTCAATTACCATGTTGGTCTTCTTATCGTTGGTGGAGTTGTCGTAGCTTACACATTATTTGGTGGGTTTTTAGCTGTAAGTTGGACAGACTTCGTGCAAGGAATCATTATGGTAGTCGCTCTTATTCTTGTTCCAGTCGTAACAATTATGCACGTAAATGGACTTGGTCCAGCATTTGAAACAATTAAATCTATCGATCCGGCATTATTAGATATTTTTAAAGGTACTTCTGTATTAGGAATTATTTCATTATTCGCATGGGGCCTTGGTTATGTTGGACAACCACATATTATCGTACGCTTTATGGCAATTTCTTCTGTAAAAGAAATTAAAAGCGCACGACGTATTGGTATGAGCTGGATGATTTTTTCTGTTGTCGGAGCTATGTTTACTGGCCTTATCGGTATTGCGTACTATTCAAAAGCAGGTTTAAAACTTTCTGATCCAGAAACGATTTTCGTTGAACTTGGCACTATTTTATTCCATCCACTTATTACTGGATTTTTATTAGCAGCTATTTTAGCAGCGGTTATGAGTACAATTTCATCTCAGTTACTCGTTACTTCGAGTGCTGTAACTGAAGATTTATATCGTACATTCTTTAAGCGTTCTGCTTCTGATAAAGAACTTGTATTTGTCGGTCGTATGGCTGTTCTTGTTATCGCTTTAATTGGATGTGCATTAGCACTTAAACAAGATGATACGATTTTAGCTCTTGTTGGATACGCTTGGGCTGGATTTGGTTCTTCATTCGGACCTGCTATTTTATTAAGCTTATATTGGAAACGTATGACGAAGTGGGGCGCACTTGCTGGTATGATTTCTGGTGCCGCTACAGTAATTATTTGGACTCAATTCAAATTCTTAAAAGAATTCTTATATGAAATGATTCCTGGTTTCACTATTAGTTTACTAGTAATCGTAATTGTTAGTTTACTAACACAACCTTCAAAAGAAGTTGAAGAGCAATTTGAGGATTTCGAAAAACAACATAGTCATAATCTATAAAAAGAAATCTCTGCTGTTATCGTAACAGCAGAGATTTTTTACAGTTCGACAATCTTCTTATCAAATTTAACAAATTCTTTATGTTTCGTTAAATTTAACATAACACTACTCCTTTATAGTATGAGTATCAGCACTTATACAGAAAGGGGACTCCAACATGTTAGCAGCTTTCCAGCAACAACAAACACGAAAATTTTCACCTATCACAAATACTTCTGCGTCTTGTTTAAACATGCAACCTAACCCGCCTAAAATTTCAATTGCTCCTTCTGTTATTTCAGTCATCGGTGTTCATATGGAAAAACATAAATTAAAAATAAAAACGGGACAAAACATTGTGTTATCAGCTTCCATTTTGCCAATACAAGCAACGAATAAAGAGCTTATTTGGTCAAATATGAATTCTGATATCATCACCATATATCCAAAAGGTGACACCGTGACGATTACTGGAAAAAGTGCAGGTAAAGCAGTCGTAATCGTCACAACTGCTGAAGGCAAATTTCGTGACCTATGTGTCATTCATGTACAACCTTATATGACAAATCCAAAGTAAAAGAGTGGCTTTCTAGCCACTCTTTTACTTAATTTCAATGTGTGAATTTTTACTTGTAACAAGATTGATGAATTGGTCTTTATCTTTAGGAGAAATAACTTCTGTTTTATGTGCGCGGTAAACAATTTCAAGTCGATCCAATGACAATGCATGAGCAGCTATTGGATTTTTCGTATTTGAAATTTGTTTTATATCTTGTATAAATATGCGTTTTTTAACGAGACCTGATCTAATTGTAATTGTTTCTTCTCCGACGATGTATTTTGTCGAAAACCAACTCCACATAAATAATATTGCTAACGGAAGTGTAAAAAATAAAAGAAAATATTCTCTTCCTACAAATATGGGGGCAAAACACGCTCCAATGATAACGAAAAAAATCGGGTATAACCATACATCTTTTTTTGATGGAAATTCCACTAAACTCCCCCTCCTTCAACTAAATTTCTATAAAACAAAAAGAGAAGTATCACAACTTCTCTTTTCTCCTCTAACATTATATTTCCTGTGTATAAGCCGGTTCGTTCACTACATTTTTTGCTGTTCGTTTTTGTTGCTGTAGTAAGAAAACAGATACACCAAACAATACGAGCATGCTACCGATAATTTGCATGGCATTTAGTCTTTCACCTAGTAAAAAGAACGCTAATATAGATGCTCCAACTGGTTCTCCTAAAATACTCATTGAAATTGTTGTTGCATTTACGTAGTTTAATAACCAATTATTAATGACGTGTGACACTGTTGGCACAACTGCAAGTAAAAGAAAAACGGTCCAGTCCCACTTCGTATAACCTGTAAAAGGCACTTGCAATACTATATTATAAATCCCCATAAAAATACCTGCGAATGCAAAGACTGTAAAGCTGTAAATCCAGTGTGATACTTTCTTTACTGTCGTTTGCCCGATAAATAAATAACCAACAACCGCTATTACACTTAAAAAGGATAATATATCTCCATAAATTGCTTGTTCACTTAACCCTAAATCTCCCCACCCAATACACATTACGCCTAGTATCGCTATTCCCATTGTAGCAATGGCTGAGTATGTTGTTCTTTCTTTAAATAAGAAAAAACCTCCAACTAAAGATACGATTGGTTGAAGCGCTAAAATAATCGTCGAACTAGCAACTGTCGTATGCTTTAAAGATTCAAACCATAAAAGAAAATGAAGCGCTAAAAAAAAACCAGATCCAATTAAAAATCCCCAATCTTTTATTTGAATCTTACTAAACTCTTTCCGTTTTTTCCAAACGATAGGCAGCATAATAAGCACGATAATCCATAATCGATACATACTTAATATTGAAGATGGTGCTGAGGACATCTTTACAAAAACTGCTGCGAATGAAATGGCTATAATGGAAATTGCTAATGGTAGTGCGATTGATCTTTCTTGTTTCAAATTCAGTCTCCCCTCTCACCTGTCAAAAATCCCACTTCATTATATCCGTTTTCTTTCACAACTTAAATACTAATTTTTTAGATTCTTCGTACCATTATGGTAAAATAGAAACGAAAGCACCTATTAGTGAATATTTCTTTCTTTTTCACTACAAGCGTCGCTCTTACAATCATTACAGTAAATTTTTATTTAGGGGGATCCACATGAATCAAACAATAGGGAGAATTGAAGAAATTTCATTTTATAGCGCATCACTTCAAGAAGATGTTACACTTCTCGTTTACTTACCGGTAAATTACACACCACTGCACAAACATACAGTTGTAATTGCACAAGATGGTAGAGATTATTTTCAGCTTGGTAAAGCGCACCGTGTACTTGAGCGCCTTCGTGAAACTGAAGAAATTGACCGTACAATTATTGTCGGTATTCCATATAAAAATGTACACGATCGTAAAGAAAAATATTTCCCAAATGAAGTGAAAAACGCTGCTTATATTCGTTTCCTTGCTCATGAACTTGCACCATATATCGATGAAAATTATCCAACTTACCAAATGGGAAAAGGTCGTGTGTTAATTGGTGATTCTCTTGGCGGAACAGTTTCCTTTATGACTGCACTTATGTATCCGCATACATTCGGTAAAGTCGTTATGCAATCACCATTTGTGGATGAGACAGTAATGAACTTAGCAAAAGACTTCAAAGATCCACAAGCATTAGAACTGTATCACGTCATCGGTACAGAAGAAACGGCTGTAAAGCGTACTGATGGACAAGTATCTGATTTCGTAGAACCGAACCGTGAGTTAAATACACTTCTTACAGATAGAAATTTCATTACGCATTACGAGGAGTTTGAAGGTAACCATACTTGGAAATATTGGCAAACTGATTTACCAAAAGCCTTCTCTCATATTCTATCAATGAAATAATAGAGAGCAGTATTCAGAATAATTTGATATAATAGATAAAGAGATTTATTTATCTCAAAATCTAACTAGACTTACAAAGGGAGGAATTGGAACATGAAATTAGGCATTGTAATTTTTCCATCTAAAATGATTCAAGATAAAGCGAACGGATTGCGTAAACGTTATGACCCGCACTACGCATTAGTTCCGCCACATATTACATTGAAAACACCCTTTGAGACGCAAGATGAACAATTAGAATCGATTGTAAACGAGCTACATACAATCGCAGGTAAAACGAACCCTTTCACCCTTCATGTTGGGAAAGTCGGTTCATTCGCACCTGTTAATAACGTCCTTTATTTTAAAGTAGAAAAAACACCTGAACTTACTTTTTTAAATGAAGAAATGCATGGCGGGTTATTCACGCAAGAACGCGAATATGCTTTCGTACCTCACTTAACAATCGGACAAGGCTTATCAGATGCAGAGCATGCTGATGTATTGGGTCGATTACGTATGAAAGATTTCTATTATGAACAACCAATCGATCGTTTCCATCTTCTATATCAATTAGAAAATGGAACATGGACTGTACACGAAACATTTCACCTTGGAAAGGGGAACAACTAATTTGCACGCACAGATTGTACAAACGGACGAACAACTAAGAGATGCATTCTCTGTACGTAAACAAGTGTTTGTAAATGAACAACGTGTCTCTGCTGAAGAAGAGTACGATGAGTTTGAAGAAACTTCAACACACGTTGTTATATATGACAATGATGTTCCAGTTGGTGCTGGACGTTTTCGCATCCTTGATGGTATAGGAAAAATGGAACGCATTTGCGTGCTAGGTTCCCATCGTAAAAAAGGCATCGGAAAAATTGTTATGGATGCGCTTGAAGCGTATGCAAAAGAAAATTCGCTACCAAAATTGAAACTTCATGCTCAAACACATGCTGAAGATTTCTATAAAAAACTTGGATATGTAACGAGTTCTGATGTATTTATGGAAGCAAATATCCCGCACGTCGTAATGATAAAAGAATTGTAATTTGAAAGCAGGAGGTGCCCCCTCCTGTTTTTTACATTGCTATTTTCTTTTTCTTCCGCTAAAGTTAAATGTTGATGCTATAGTTTTGAAGGTGAACATATGACACAAGAAAAATTTTCACAAAAATCGTTAACACACGCTGATATTCCGCGTGCGACATATCATATTCCGAAAACATCTACCCATTTAATTATGGAAGAAGATGTAGATGCGGCTTATTTCCGCGCTCTCGAACAACAAAATGTTTTTTTAAACGAAAAACAATTAGAAGCCGTGCGCACAACAGAAGGTCCGGTTCTTACACTAGCTGGTGCTGGAAGCGGGAAAACATCTGTTTTAACAACTCGCGTTGGTTATTTAGTAAATGTAAAACAAGTTCATCCACGAAATATTTTATTACTTACATTTACACAAAAAGCAGCTGAAGAAATCCGAAGTCGTGTTGCGAAGTTACCAGGTATGAATCATGCAGCAAGTAGCTACGTTGTTGCTGGTACATTCCACTCTGTTTTCTTAAAATTGCTTCGTAGTCAAGGGTATAATCAGCAAATTTTAGCAAATGAAAAACATAAACAAATTATGATAAAGAAAATCTTAAAAGAATTGCGTTTAAAAGACGATTATGATGCGGAAACGATCCTCGCGATGATTTCACTTGAGAAAAACAAATTAAATCGTCCGAAAGATGTAAAGGCGAAAACGCCAGTCGAACAAGAATTTAAAGAAGTATATGAACGTTTTGAAGAGGTAAAACAACGATACAATTATATTGATTTCGATGACATCTTATTGGAAACATATTATATGTTAGAAAATAATGCTCCTTTACTAACTCAATTACAACAACGTTTTCACTACATTGAAGTAGATGAGTTTCAAGATACATCCTATGCACAATATGAAATTGTAAAATTGTTAGCCACGCCAAGAAATAATTTGTTCATCGCAGGTGATGATGATCAAGCAATTTATGGCTGGCGAGGAGCAAGTCACCAAATTATTTTATCTTTTCCAAAAGAATTTGATAACACAACAATCATCGCACTAAATACGAATTATCGATCCAATCCATTTATCGTCGGGCTTGGAAATGAAGTTATAAAATTAAATCAAGAACGTTTTGATAAAGAGCTATACTCCGTTCGTGAGGAAGGTGTACAACCTTTTTATGCAAGACCTGCTACGACTCTTGATGAAGCAAATCAAATTTTACAGCTCATTCAAGAAAAAGTAGATAGCGGTGAACAAAACTATAAAGATTTTTGTTTACTGTATCGCACACATTCTGTAAGTCGTTCGTTACTTGATCAGCTTACCATTCATAAAATCCCGTTTATTAAACACGGGGCAAGCCAATCATTTTATGAGCATTCTTTAATTAAGCCTGTATTAGATCATTTAAGACTCGTGATTGAGCCGTTTCGACTAGAATCACTTTCAAACATATTGCCGACGATGTATATCGGACGTGATGATTGTATTTCATTTATTGAACGTGAACAATGGAAATATGGTGAGGGGCGCTTCCCTTCTCTTCTTCATTTCTTACTATTAAATCCAAGCTTAAAACCTTTTCAAGTAAAAAAGGTAAATGAGCGTATTGATTTTATTAAATTTATAAAAGAATTAGAACCCAAAAAAGCATTAAAAGAAATCATTCATGGTAAAGGAAAATATTTAGAGTACTTACAAAGTAACGATCGTTCTTCCTTTACGATGCATAAAGACATACAAGAAGAAATGTTAGAAGAATTAATGGAGTCTGCAACTCGTTTCACCGATATTCCGGCTTATTTACAATTTATTGACGCGGCGATTCAAGGTCAAAAAGAAATGGAAGCATTAAAAACAATGCCGCAAAAAGATGCCGTTTCACTTATGTCAATTCATAACGCAAAAGGCCTTGAATTTCCATGTGTCTTTTTACTTGGAGCGAGCGATGGGATCCTGCCCCATACTTCCTCTTTAAAAGATGCAAATGATCGCGTTACGGAAACTTCTGAAGCATTAGAAGAAGAACGCCGATTACTTTATGTCGCCATTACACGTGCGAAAGAAGAACTTTACATTTCTTCTCCGCAATTTTTCAGAGGAAAGAAATTAGATATATCTCGCTTTCTATATACTGTCCGAAAAGATTTACCTGAAAAGACATCCACTAAATAAGGATGTCTTTTTTTATAATGCATTATGTACATCCCTCCTATATAAATTCCTTGTTCTTATCATAAGAATTAACGTAATATCAACCATATCCCACTCATATTGTAATAGTGTATGTCAGAACTCACGAGAAGGAGTGAACATAATGAGCTGCAATTGTAATGAAGATCATCAACATGAGTGTGATTTCAACTGTGTATCGAATGTTGTTCGTTTTATACATGAACTACAAGAATGTGCAACGACAACATGTGGATCTGGTTGCGAAGTTCCATTTTTAGGTGCACATAACAATGCATCAGTAGCTAATACACGTCCTTTTATTTTATACACAAAAACTGGAGAACCTTTTGAAGCATTCGCACCATCTTCAAGCCTTACTAGCTGCCGATCTCCAATTTTCCGCGTAGAAAGTATAGATGATGATGACTGTGCTGTATTACGTGTATTAACTGTAGTTTTAGGTGATGGTACCGCTGTACCACCTGGTGACGACCCAATCTGTACGTTTTTAGCTGTACCAAATGCAAGACTAATATCAACCTCGACTTGTATTACTGTTGATTTAAGTTGCTTCTGCGCTATTCAATGCTTACGCGATGTTTCTATATAAAACTAAATACTGATTTAAGCATGGATTGGGTGGCAGAATTATCTGCCACCCAATCCATGCTTAAAGAGTATTATTATGTAAATTTCTTAAAATTGGGAACTTGTCTAGAACATAGAACCTGTCCTTTTCATTAACTGAAAGTAGAAACAGATAAAGGAGTGAAAAACATGTTCTCTTCTGATTGCGAATTTACTAAAATCGATTGCGAGGCAAAGCCAGCTAGTACACTACCTGCCTTTGGTTTTGCTTTCAATGCTTCTGCACCTCAGTTCGCTTCACTATTTACACCACTACTATTACCTAGCGTAAGTCCAAATCCAAATATTACTGTTCCTGTAATCAACGATACAGTAAGTGTCGGAGATGGTATTCGAATTTTACGAGCTGGTATTTATCAAATTAGTTATACATTAACAATTAGTCTTGATAACGTACCTACTGCACCAGAAGCTGGTCGTTTCTTCTTATCATTAAACACGCCAGCTAACATTATTCCTGGATCAGGTACAGCAGTTCGTTCTAACGTTATTGGTACTGGTGAAGTAGACGTATCTAGCGGTGTTATTCTTATTAACTTAAATCCTGGTGACTTAATTCAAATTGTACCAGTTGAGTTGATTGGAACTGTAGATATCCGTGCAGCAGCATTAACAGTTGCTCAAATTAGCTAGTAAAAAGCGGTATTTCTAATACAGAAATACCGCTTTTTATATGTATAATAAAAAACACTCACAGTAGCATGAGTGTTTCATTCTTCATAGTGTTTTATTTTGTTCTTCTTTTTCCCACAATTACATCCCTTTTTCTTCACAAATCCTTGTTGTTGTAATTGTTCTTGATATGCCTGTTGTTGTGCATGGTGCTGTTGCTGTATTTGATACCACTGCTGCAGGTCATATGAATTTTGCCTTAGATTACTGCTCACAGCAAACATCTCCTCTACTGTCAATTCTGTCTATTTACTATATGACCAACTCTTTATTTCCGTTCCCTCATTCTTTTAAACTCCGCTTTTCCTCTTATTATGAAAATATATTATTCTCCCATAAAATATCCTGTAATCGTTTCAATGATTGCTGCTGCACCTGCAATAGCTAATAATGCAAGTAACGGCTCCGCAACGATAGGAATACAATTATATAAAACTAATAAAAAAGCACTAACCCATACACCTGTACACCAATAACAGCTTAATAATTCGCCAATCCACTTTCTTAATCCTTTACCTTTTACTTTTGTAAACGTTGATACACTTCCATCCGGCTCGGTAATCTCTAATTCATCAATAAATGGTCTTCGCAAAAAGGCTGTAATTTTATCATAAACAATTAAACGAGTGAGCCTAAAAGCAGCTAACGCAAAAATAAAAAATAAAAGCCAGCTTGTAAACAGCATAATTCCACCTTCCCTTATCCTCTTTCGCCTATTTAAAAAAAAAGGTCTTGAGATTGTGACCAAATCTCCTCGACTCCAATATCTTATTAATGTAAATACAAACAAGAAGATAAGGAGTGACATTAATGAGTTGTAACGAAAATAAACACCATGGCTCTTCTCATTGTGTAGTTGACGTTGTAAAATTCATCAATGAATTACAAGATTGTTCTACAACAACGTGTGGATCTGGTTGTGAAATCCCATTCTTAGGTGCACACAATACTGCATCAGTAGCAAATACACGCCCTTTTATTTTATACACAAAAACTGGAGAACCTTTTGAAGCATTCGCACCATCTTCAAGCCTTACTAGCTGCCGATCTCCAATTTTCCGTGTGGAAAGTGTAGATGATGATAGCTGTGCTGTACTACGTGTATTAACTGTAGTTTTAGGTGACGGTTCTCCGGTACCACCTGGTGACGATCCAATTTGTACGTTTTTAGCTGTACCAAATGCAAGATTAATATCGACAACTACTTGCATTACTGTTGATTTAAGTTGTTTCTGTGCGATTCAATGCTTACGCGACGTTTCTATCGTTAAGTAAACTAAAAAACTATTGGGGTGGTAGAAGCTTTCTACCACCTTTACATATTTAAAAGCCGGCCATACTAATCGATTGGATATCATCTATAGACAACCTAATATCTCTCATACTATTTTGCGGCATAATAGATACAATGCCATTACGATACGATATGATCGATCCCACATAAGAAACTGTAGCTGTTTTTATTCTGCACCTTACTTTTGGAATGTAATGAGGGCGGTTTAATAAAAAATGAATTTTTTCTTCATTATTCATATCCTTAAATGATTTATTATACGGGACAGTTCTTACTGGCTCTTGCTGTTCTTTCTCTTCTTGTTCTGCGTGTTCTTCTTTTTCCTCTTCTTCTATTTTTTCTTCCACTTGCTGCTCTTCTTGTTGTTCTTGTTCTATTACCTCTTCCACAGCACTGCTTACAATATTTTCTTGTCTATTACTTTGCTCTTTTTGATCTTCATTTTCAAAGTTTGTCAGGATAATCCTTTTTATTTTCGGTGCAGCAAGTTCTAAACTTACTTGAGCAATATATAACAACGGTTTTCCAACTGTTGAACTTTTATTTTTATTCTTCACACTCGTCCCTCCCACTTCCATACGTAGCTGAATAAATTGTGTACTATTATAGTTATATTCATCATGTGGTAAGAACTTTCGTTAAAAATCGTGCTTTCTAAGAACAAATAAAAAGGACAATCTCAGCATTTAGAGATTGTCCTTTAAAAATTAATATTATATTTATCCTAGGATATGATACCCTGAATCAACGTGAATGTTTTCTCCTGTTACACCACGTGCTAAATCACTGAATAGGAATACTGCTGTATCGCCAACTTCTTCTGGAGTTGTTGTACGACGAAGTGGTGCGCGCTCCTCAATTTCTCTTAAGATTGAGTTGAAATCGCCTACACCTTTTGCAGATAACGTACGAATTGGTCCTGCAGAAATAGCGTTGACGCGAATACCATGTTGACCTAAATCGTTCGCTAAATATTTCACGCTCGCTTCTAATGAAGCTTTCGCAACACCCATAACGTTATAATTTTTCACAACGCGCTCGCCGCCAAGGTATGTTAACGTTAAAATATTTCCGCCTTCTGTCATTACTTTCTTCGCTTCTCTTGCTACAGCTGTTAAAGAGAATGCACTAATATTTTGTGCAAGTAAAAATCCATCGCGAGAAGTATCTACAAATTCACCTTTTAAGTCATCGCGATTTGCAAAAGCAATACAATGTGCTACACCGTGAATAGTACCTACTTCTTGTTTAATTGTTTCAAAGCAAGCTGTAAGTTCCTCATCATTTGTTACATCACAAGGTAATACAAGTGATTCTTGTCCTTCTAATGTATCCGCTAATTCACGAACGTTTCTTTCTAAACGTTCTCCTGCATATGTGAAGATTAATTTTGCACCTGCATTATGCAAAGAGCGAGCAATTCCCCACGCAATACTTCTTTGGTTCGCAACGCCCATAACAACAAATGTTTTCCCTTGTAATAGTTCCATGATATATCCTCCCAGAAATACTTATACTTGTTATTAGTACCTGATACTATAATTATAGTACCATAAAACCGCTTAAAGGCAAACAAAAAAGTCATTAACAGAAATTTGTTAATGACTTTTGGTTTCTATAAAAAAGCGCTCTAACCCTTCTTCCCAAGACGGCATTTGTAAAAAACCATTTAATCGTAGCATGTTATGTTGAAAGATAGAATATTTGGGCCTCGCAGCCGCAGCCCCGAATTCTTCCGTTGAAACAGGTAATACATTCACTTTCATATTTGTATACGAAAATATCTTTTGTGCAAATTCAAACCAAGAGCATGAGCCTCTGTTTGATACGTGGTATGTACCGTATAAAGAAGTATGAATGAGCTTATTAATAACTATATTTAAATCCGCCACATACGTAGGAGAGCCAACTTGATCCGCTACAACAGATATTTCATCTCTTTCTTTTCCTAATCGCATCATCGTTTTCACAAAATTATTTCCATATTTACCATATAGCCACGATGTGCGAACGATAAAATATTTATTATGTAACTCTTTGACGAACTGCTCCCCCGCATACTTAGAGGCTCCATATATATTTATCGGCGCTGGACTATGAAATTCATCGTATCCCTCTGGTCTGGCGCCTTGAAATACATAATCAGTACTAATATAAACTAGTTTCGCTCCTACTAATTGTGAAGCGACCGCTACATTTCGAGCTCCGATTGCATTTATTCTATATGCAAGATCCTGTTCTTTCTCCGCATGATCTACTTTCGTATAGGCAGCACAATGAATAATTATATGTGGTTTTATTTCTTGTACCACTTGTTGTATTCGGGATATATTTGTCACATCTAATAGCTTTTTATCAAATGGATATATATCATATTCTTCAGAGTTTAACTCTTCAAATAGTTGCTTTCCTAATTGGCCGTTTGCTCCTGTTATGATAACCCTCTCTTTCATTTAACATGCCCCTTACTGGTCTTTTAGTAGTTTCCACCATTCCTTATTCTTTTCATACCATTTCACCGTCTCTTGTAATCCTTGTTCAAACGTATATTTCGGTTCCCAATCAAATTCATTCTTCATTTTCTCCGCATCAATCGCATAACGACGATCGTGCCCTAAACGATCTGTAACATATTCGATGTCTTTTTTTGTTTTTCCTAAAAGAGTAATAATTTGTTCCACAACTTCTACATTTGTTTTTTCATTATTTCCACCTATATTATATACTTCTCCCACACGTCCCTTATGCAGAACAACGTCAATCGCACTACAATGATCCGTTACATGTAACCAATCTCTTACATTTAAACCATCACCATATAACGGTAGTTTTTTTCCTTCCAGTGCATTCGTAACCATTAACGGAATTAATTTCTCGGGATACTGGTAAGGCCCATAATTGTTAGAACAACGCGTTACTATAACCGGTAATTGATATGTTTTATAGTAAGATAGAGCTATCAGGTCCGCGCTCGCCTTACTTGAAGAATATGGACTATTTGGAGCTAACGGCGTTTTCTCTGTGAATTTCCCTGTTTTCCCTAAAGAGCCATACACTTCATCCGTTGATACTTGCACAAGTTTTATATGCGAATATTTTTTAACTAGTTCTAATAAAGTGACCGTCCCAATTACATTTGTATCATAAAAAGGAATCGGATTTTCAATACTACGGTCCACATGTGATTCAGCTGCAAAATTTACAATCACTTGTACGTCTCGCTCTTTTATAACGTGTTCTAATAGCTCTCCATTTTGAATTTCCCCTTTTACAAAAGAGTAATTCGGGTGATTCTGAAGAGATTTTACGTTATTTAAATTCCCGCTATATGTTAATGCATCGTAATTAATAATTTTATATGTTTCATAACTTTGTAGCATGTAATGAACGAAATTACTTCCAATAAATCCAGCCCCACCTGTTACTAATATATTCATAAACAACGCTCCTACTTAAAAACTATCTTCATATTCCTCTAGTAATGGTAATATCTGATCCTTATCGGACAATATAGGATCGGTTACTGGCCAAGGAATTGCTAAATCTTTATCTTCCCAAAGTAATCCTGAGTCATGCTCTGCGCTATAATATTCATCTACTTTATACATAACGATAGTATGCGGAACAAGCGTGCAAAATCCATGCGCAAACCCTTTTGGCACTAGTAATTGCCGATGGTTATCTGCACTTAAAATATATCCTTTCCATTGTTTAAATGTTGGTGATTTTTTTCGTAAATCAACGATAACATCATAAATTGCCCCTTGCATAACTTGAATGAGTTTCGTTTGTGCTTTCGGTTTTTTTTGAAAGTGTAGTCCCCGAATCGTTCCTGCCTTAGCCGAATAAGATACGTTATCCTGTACAAATGTATACGTTATCCCTAATGTTTCTAGCACCTGCTTATTATAGCTCTCTGAAAAAAAGCCACGCTCGTCTCCAAACAACCTCGGTTCTAACAATTTTGCATCGGTAAAATTTGTTTCTACAACTTTCATATTCTCACCTATTCTCCGTTAAACTGTTTCCCAAAATTAATATCCCGTGCTAACGTATTCGCCTTTTGAAGCGAAGCGTGAGTTCCCGCATCAGTCCACCAGCCGCTCATTTCATTATAAGTAAGTACCCCTCGTTTTAAATACCAATTATTTATATCTGTAATTTCAAGTTCTCCCCGTGCAGAAGGTTTTAATTCTTTAATATAAGAAAAGACTTTCGAATCATACAAATAAATTCCCGTAACAGCATAAGAGCTTTTCGGCTCTTTCGGCTTTTCTTCAATTTCAACTATTTTTCGGTTTTGAATATGTGCTACGCCAAATCTTTCGGGATCTTCTACAGATTGCAATAGTACTTTCGCACCTTCTTTTTGATTTGTAAACTCTTCAACATACGGAAGAATATCATCTGAAAAAATATTATCCCCTAATATAACTACCATACGATCATTCCCGACGAAATCTTCACAAAGCCCTAACGCCTGTGCGATCCCGCCCGCTTTATCTTGTACTCGATACGT
Source organism: Bacillus sp. ok061 (assembly GCF_900108285.1). Lineage (NCBI taxonomy): Bacteria > Bacillati > Bacillota > Bacilli > Caryophanales > Bacillaceae > Bacillus > Bacillus sp. ok061. Next base: position 184,484 of record NZ_FNUW01000003.1, read on the forward strand.
AAAGGACACGCCAAATTCATGACCACTCCCTAAAAAGCTAACAACATTCCCCATATGCTCTTTACCTGTAATAATCATAATATCTGTAATATCGCATTGTTTTAGCTTATATACCGCATGATAAATCATCGGATACCGACCAACAGGAAGTAAATGTTTATTCGTTACTTTCGTTATTGGATATAATCTCGATCCAGTACCACCTGCTAAAATAATTCCTTTCACCCTGCATCTCTCCTTTATGATGGAGATAATATATCTTTGTAATGTTCTATAAACACTTTCCGGTACTTCTCATATGTATCCGCATCAAACTCATCCCCGTTGTAATGAATACACCATAAATTTGCTTGATTTGGGATACCGATTAAATAACCAGCCCTTTGAAACTCTAAAGACTGTGACACATCATAAAAGTGAAACCCTTGAAACAAATCTTCTCGCCACGGAATATCATACTGCGTTGCCATGAATAAACCATCAATTGCCTGAACTGATAAAAATGGTTGATTACCATAAAAAACCTGATCTAAATTTAATAATTGATAATTCTGTCTTCTGTATTCAATCACTTTCCCTACTAAATTTTTTCCTTCCCACCATATCCCGTTATTCGGTAAAAACTGAGCCCCAGCGACTCCTATTAAACCAAGCTTTTCATTTTCTTTAAAAAGAGATATAAGTGTAGAAAACATGTCTCGATTAATAAGATATGTATCTTGATGTATATACACTTTGTATTTCGCTGGATATGAAAGGGCTCGGTTGTATGCACTTGCCATACTTTGTGCATCTCGTATCGGAAAAATTTGTACGACATAGCCAGGGGGAACAAAAATGTTTCTTATTTGACTCTCACATTGTTTGAAAAGCTCTTCATTATTTACACAAACAACAACTAATATTGTATGATCTTTCATTTTTGTCCCCCCTTTTATTCTTCCTTATTTACCTCTGACATATAGTGTTCCACAAATATTTCCCGATACTTTTCATAGTTCGTCATATTCACATCAAAATGATAATGGATACACCAAGCATCGCGCTGTACAGGTACACCGACTGTATATCCTGCTTTTTTAAATTCAAATGATTGAGATACATCATAAAAGTCAAATCCGTCAAATAAGTCTTCTCGCCACGGAACATCATATTGTGTCGCCATTAATAAACCGTCAATACATTCTACAGGAATAAATGTTTTTGATTCATGATACGGTTGTTCTAAACTTGCCATATAAAACAAATCATTCATATAACCAATGACCTTTCCTACAATTCCACGCCCTTCGTTCCATACACCAGTCGGAGGAACATATTGCGCTCCAACCATCCCAATCATCCCAAGGTGTTCATGTTCCTCAAATAATTGAAGTAATCCGTATAAAAAAGCCCTATTTATAATAAAAACATCTTGATGTAAATAAACTTTATACTTCGCTGGATGCGAAATGGCTTGATTGTATCCACTCGTCATACTTTTCGCATTTCGAATCGGCATAAATTGGACAATATACCCTGGCGGTACTAACAATTGCAATATATGTCGCACGCAGTTTGCATACAATTTCCGATCATTTATACATGTAACAAATAATATTGTTTTGTCTGCAGCACTCATAATTGTGATTTTTCAGCTTCAATAATATACTGAAATACAACTGTCTCAGCCATGAAGCCACTTCCAAGACGATATTTTTTACAAATTCCATATAACTCCTCAATAAGTGGCTCATACATTTTATGATCAACATATACACGATCTACTTTACTAATAACATATCCTGCTTTTAAAAACATTCTTAGCATTTCATTAAATGTAAAGAAACGAATATGTGTTTTATCTAATAAACCATATTCTGTATACGTCCAATTTCCGGCAAGTAAGGGAGCTAATACTGAAATATGAGCAACGTTTGGTATACTTGCTAAAATCACACCATTTTGCTTTATATATGGCTTAACCTTTTCAATCACAGCCCACGGATCAAATAAATGCTCTAATACATCTCCAAATAGGATGCAATCAAATTGCCCCTCCTCATAAGGAAGATCTATTTTTTCTATATCCCCTAAAATAACATGATCTAGTCTTTCTTTCGCTTTTTCTGCAGCCTCTGGAAATGCCTCGATTCCTGATACACGTGTACCATTTTCTTTAATAGCTGCTCCCAATGCACCGCTCGAGCAACCAATATCAAGAACTTCTTTCCATTCCTTTTTTATATGCTTTAATAAATTCGGATTCGCTGCATTATAATAATGCTCGGATTTTTCTTCATATAAAGAACTTTTTTCGCGATTCATTTCACACACTCCTTATGCAAATTGAATTAGAAATATAAATCTCATATGAATTCTATAAAGTGCAGATTTTGTTCATCCCCCACTGATTATTAGCCCGCAAATAGCTTTATAAAATTTTTTATCTATATTGGTTACGTTACTGATACTCTAATATATAACCAATCTATTAGAGTTAGAATAACGATAAATCATTTCTAAAAAACGAAACCTATTACGCTTTATATGGTTTATCAAAAACTCCCCGAAAATATTTACGGTTATATTCAATTGCAGCATTATTCGGAACATAAGAAGCTGCTAATTCATTGTAATAATACGCTTTATCCTGCTCCCCTAACCTGCTATAACAAATACACATTTGTAAATAGGGTAGCCATGTGTAGCTAGCTGGACTATGAAAAGGACTTTCCGTTGCCATTGGTACTTCCGTTGCAAGTTTAAACCAAAATATCGCTTCATTATATTTTTCTTGTTCCATATATATATATCCTATTCTTGTACAATTCTCTCCTCTAGGGACGTCATACCGAAACGACTTCACACAAGATTCGATTGCCTTCTCCCACATTCCGAGCTTCGCATAGCAATCTCCTAACTTACCACATGCATAAATTTTCTCTTCATACCATCCTTCGTCTTGATTAAGAAATGTTTCATAAAGAAGAACTGCATCATCATATTTTTGGTTATCCATAGATTCATTTGCGTAATAAAACAAATCCCTCGAACTCAATTCTTCCCCTGCAGCTACAGTATTTTGAAAAATTTTCAAATTACGATTTGTTACTTTTTTTTCTTTTTTATGTGTAATAGCAACTTTACTACTAAAAGTCTCACCGGCAATAGCTAAATACTCATGAACCTTTCCAAACCATTGAAATTGTTTTTCACGCTTTACAAGTCGATTTCTTTTTGTACAATATAAAGGTTTCCCATTAGAATCCATCGCAAGATGATAAGGCATCGAAACAGCATCAAATTTAGGATCTAATTCTATTTTTAAGAGTTTCAATGCTTCTTGAGCATCTTCTAATAATACGTCATCTGCATCTAGCCACAATATATACTCTTGCGTCGCTTTTGAAAAAGAAAAATTTCTTGCTGCCGCAAAATCATCAATCCACTGGAAATCATATATGTTAGAAGTGTATTTCTCTACGATTTCTTTCGTTCGATCGACGGAACCTGTATCAACTACTATAATTTCATCCACAATTTTCTCAACTGTCTCTAAACAACGGGCTATTGTCTCCTCCTCATCTCGAACAATCATACATAAACTAATTGTAATTCCTTGCTTGTTCAACATAATCACCCTCTTCCAAATCAATCATATGTTATACATATACTAAACTTTCCATTTTTTTAAATTGTTCAAGTAGTTTAAGATTTCTTTTCAATAATTCAAATGTCCGTGTCATTTTCTTTCGGTTTTGCATCTACTATATAATGAACGCTTTATGGAGGTGAATTTATGTCAAATAATAATTATTCAAATGGATTAAATCCCGATGAATCTTTATCAGCTAGTGCATTTGACCCTAATCTTGTAGGACCAACATTACCACCGATACCACCGTTTACCCTTCCGACTGGACCTACCGGGCCTACGGGGCCGACCGGACCTACTGGGCCGACTGTACCTACGGGGCCTACTGGACCTACTGGACCTACTGGCGGAGGAACTGGAATAACTGGGCCTACTGGGCCTACTGGTGACACGGGGGCTACTGGACCGACTGGGCCGACTGGTGACACTGGAGCTACTGGACCGACTGGGCCGACTGGTGACACGGGGGCTACTGGACCGACTGGGCCGACTGGTAACACGGGGGCTACTGGACTTACGGGGCCTACTGGTGACACTGGGGCTACTGGGGCTACTGGACCGACTGGGCCGACTGGTGACACTGGAGCTACTGGACCGACTGGGCCGACTGGTGACACGGGGGCTACTGGACCGACTGGGCCGACTGGTGACACGGGGGCTACCGGACCGACTGGAGCTACTGGACCTACGGGGGCTACTGGACCGACTGGACCATCCGGATTAGGACTTCCAGCAGGATTATATGCATTTAACTCTGGCGGGATTTCTTTAGATCTAGGAATTAATGATCCAGTACCATTTAATACTGTTGGATCTCAGTTTGGTACAGCAATTTCTCAATTAGATGCTGATACTTTCGTAATTAGTGAAACTGGATTCTATAAAATTACTGTTATCGTATACACTGCAGCAGTAAGTCTATTAGGTGGCCTTACAATTCAAGTGAACGGAGTACCTGTACCAGGTACTGGAACGAGTTTAATTTCAATTGGAGCACCTATCGTTATTCAAGCAATTACGCAAATTACGACAACTCCATCATTGGTTGAAGTAATTGTTACAGGGCTTGGGCTATCATTAGCTCTTGGTACGAGTGCATCCATTATTATTGAAAAAGTTGCTTAATTTTTTACTTAGCAGTAAAACTGATATCAGTTTTACTGCTTTTTCAATTTCAAATTCAATCATGAAACATTCGCTATCTACATAATCATATTGTTGTATGACATTTTGCAGGAGGCACAAATATGGAAAGTAAATCTGCTGTTCAGCTTTATCTCGAATTGCTAAAGAAGACCATTTTATTTGAAATATGGTTAGAATATGAGGCATACTTACCCGCATCTCTACATATTTCAAAAGAACTAGAATTCGAGCCAGTTACAGTCCCCCTCCCTTTATTCATTAAGCAATATGCTGAAAACCATAACTTAAAAATTGTAAAACCAAATGTTTCAAAAAGTGAACGCCATGATGGAATGGATTGGCCAAGAGCAGCACATAGCATGATCGGTCGAGAACGTATGAACCAATTACAAGAGGCAATGGAAACCGTTGTTCGTGAAAATATAGAGGGAGATTTTATTGAAACAGGTGTATGGCGCGGAGGATCGTGCATTTTTATGAATGGTTTTTTACAAGCAAACAACATTACGAATCGTAATGTGTGGGTCGCTGATTCATTTGAAGGTTTGCCAGCACCGAATCTAGAACAATATCCAAAAGATTACGGTGATTATTTGCACACATTCGATTACTTACGCGTCTCTTTAGAACAAGTACAAGAGAATTTCAAAAAATATGATTTACTAAATGATCAAGTGAAATTTTTAAAAGGCTGGTTTAAAGATACTTTACCAACAGCACCAATTGAAAAAATAGCAATTGCACGGCTTGATGGTGATATGTACGAATCCACAATGGATGGTCTCGTGAACTTATATGATAAAGTTTCTAAAGGTGGCTATATAATTATCGATGACTACGGGCTACCGCCATGCGCTGAGGCTGTGACAGACTTTAGAAACCAACGAAATTTAAAAGCCCCTATTACTAAAATTGATGTATTTGGCGTTTATTGGAGAAAAGAATAAAAAAGATTTAATCTATAGGAGATTTCATTTTCACTCATCCTTCTCTCACTTCTAATCCAATTAAGTATTCTTTTTCGGAATCTCCTTACATATAACAATTGTTTTCCTTTGTTCTCTCACTACAAATTGAAAATTTTATTAATAGATTTACTGCATCTTCTCATACAAGAAAGGGGTATACTCATGAGTGAACTTAACAAAGAAATGACTTTACTCCCCCCTCCTGAACTCGTCCAATATGTAGGTGGCGACTTCAAAAAAGTTGGAAAAGAGTTCCTAAAGCATTTTATTCAAATTGGCGCTTTAAAACCAAATGAAAAAGTATTAGATGTAGGCTGCGGCGTCGGTCGAATGGCTGTACCATTATTGAATTACTTAAATGATGATGGAGCGTATTATGGATTTGATTTGTTTAAAGATGGAATTACTTGGTGTCAAAATAACATTTCAACTATGCGTAATAATTTTCACTTTGAACATGTTGACATATACAATCAATTCTATAATCCAGAAGGAAAAGAAGATGCCTCTCAATATCGTTTCCCCTATGAAGACGGGACATTCGATTTTATCTTTTTAACTTCTGTATTTACGCATCTTCTCCCAAAAGAATTAGAACATTACGTATCTGAAATTGTACGTGTATTAAAAAAAGACGGGAGATGTTTCATTACATTCTTTCTTATAAATCCTGAATCGTCCTATTATTTAAATGCAGGACAAAGTACATTAGGTTTTTATCATCGAATCGAAAATTGCTACGTTGTAAATAAAGATATTCCGAATTTCGCAGTTGCTTATCCTGAGACAGATATTTGCAATCTATTGAATAAGTACGGCCTAGAAATAATCAATAAGCCGCATTACGGTTTATGGTGCGGCAGACATGAATATACAAGTTACCAAGATATTGTTCTTACAAAAAAAAGCTTCTGAAAGGAAGTTATGTATGGCGAGTGAAAAGAATCTACCTCTCGTTTCTATCCTTATTCCCACTTATAATCGACCCCATTATTTCAAAATCGCTCTAGAAAGTGCATTGGCACAAACTTATTCAAATATTGAAATCATCATTGGAGATGATAGTACAAATGATGAAACAGCAACTCTAATACATGAACAATACTTACCAAATTATAAAAATATAACATACATTCGAAATATCTCTACTCTAGGACAATTTCAGAATGACCTTATGCTCATAGAAAAATCAAATGGTGAGTATATAAATTTTTTAATGGACGATGACGTGTTTTATAAGCATAAAATACAAAAAATGATGGCCTATTTTGAGCAAGATTCCAATAAAGATCTTGCTCTTGTTACTTCTTATCGAGTACGTATTGATGATTATGGAAATCTAATCGGCGATGCCCATCCAACACAAAAGTTATATAGCGAAGATACCCCATTAAACGGAATATTTTTAGGCGACTGGATGCTAAAGGCCGGCCACAACATTATCGGCGAACCTACAACTACTTTGTTTCGAAAGAACTTGCTCACTGAACCTTTTGGCACCCTTAAAGAGCGACAATATTCTTGTAGTGTTGATATGGCCTCATGGATTTCTTTACTTTCTAAAGGAAATGCAATATACATTTCTGAGCCTTTAAGTCAATTTCGCTACCATGCTGGACAACAAATACACAATAAACTACTTCAAGGTTGCGAAGATTTCACACACCTCGTTATAACAGCAAAAGAATATGGATTTTTACAAAATACTACAGACTATAGAACAGCTCTACTTAGTGCTTACAAATGGTGTAAAAGTTCCTTAAAATACTACCTTCATCAACTAGATATTTTTCCTGACGCACATGTACGTCTTGCCCATTGTTTGGATATAATTATTAAAGAGTTAAACAATTAAACTACTCTGCAAAATCAAAAGTGTATGGACTATATGTGAATCATTCGTATAGTTCATACATTCTTTCTCATACTATAAAGTGAAACTTTAATCAGTGGGGGTTTTCTTCATCCCCCACTGATTATTAGTTGAACCAATCGGGCTTTTACGGGCAGTTGATCCCCCTCCTAACTTCTTCGCTTTCGCTGAATTTTGAGGTGGGGGTCTTACTGCCCATTAATGCGGGATAAAATCCATTACTATAAAGAGCAGTAGAAAGGAATACCTACATTGAAAGATTCAAATTCTCAATATCAAATAGACTACGTATTACTATTTATTTTATTTGCCATTGGGATTGTTAGTTGTTGTGCTATTGCAAGTGCGCAAGCCTCCTTACCGCCATTTTTACAAAACGTCAATTTTGTACTCAAGCAAATCCAATGGTACTTCATTGGATTTATAGCCATTGGTGTTATTATGATTATCGATTTCGATCGTTATCAAAAAATTGCTTGGTATTTGTATAGCTTTGCAATGGTACTACTTATTGGACTAGAACTTCAAGTACCAGGTGCCGTTACAATTAAAGGCGCTACCGCTTGGTACAGGCTCCCAGGCATCGGAAATTTTCAGCCTTCTGAAATTATGAAATTGTTTTTAATTATCGTCATTGGACGAATTATAGCAAATCATAATGAGAAATATTTTTCCCGAACAATGCGTGACGATTTTTTATTACTTGGAAAAATATTTGCGACAAGCTTGCCACCACTACTACTTATTGCAAAAGAACCAGATTTAGGAAACACAATGGTCATTTCAGCGATGCTTGCAGCAATGATACTAGTTTCTGGCATACGATGGCGTTTTATTTTCGGATTAGTTTCAGGTACTTTCGTGGCTGGATCTACATTAATATATATTTTTTTTACTCACACAGATTTCTTTAAAGCACACATTTTAAAAGAATATCAATTAAATCGCTTCTACGGATGGTTGGCACCTTACAAATATGATGCGCAAGGCTATCAATTAAGACAAGCATTCTTAGCGACTGGATCCGGAGAAATGCAAGGAAAGGGGTGGGAAAATGGACAAGTATATTTTCCAGAACCACATACAGATTTTATTTTCACTAATGTCGCTGAACAATTTGGATTTCTAGGCGCAAGTGTCATTATTTCACTTTTTTTCTTACTCATTTTTCGAATGATTCATATCGCTTTAGAAAGTAATGACCCTTTCGGTAGTTACATTTGCGCTGGTACAATCGGAATGTTTACTTTCCAAGTATTCCAAAATATCGGGATGACAATCGGATTACTTCCCATTACAGGGATAACATTACCTCTTATGAGCTACGGAGGAAGTTCACTGCTTACATACATGATTGCGATTGGATTCATTTTAAATATTCGCTCAAGAACGAAAAGCTTTATGTTTAAATGAACAACACAAAAACGCTATATTTTTATCTCTATCCTTTTTTAGATATACTAATGAAAAATACGATGGAGGTTTAAATATGAAATATGACATTATAGGAGATATTCATGGATGCTTCCAAGAGTTTCAAAATTTAACAGAGAAGCTAGGATATAACTGGAGTAGCGGTCTACCGATCCACCCTGAACAACGTAAACTTGCATTCGTTGGTGATATTACAGACCGTGGTCCTCATTCATTACGTATGATCGAAATTGTATGGGAACTTGTCATACATAAAAAAGAAGCTTATTACGCTCCTGGAAATCACTGTAATAAACTATATCGATTTTTCCTTGGACGTAATGTAACAATCGCTCACGGACTTGAAACAACTGTCGCTGAATATGAGGCACTTCCCTCTCATAAGCAAAACATTATAAAAGAAAAGTTTATCACTCTTTATGAACAATCACCACTCTACCACATACTAGATGAAAAAAAAGTAATCGTATGTCACGCTGGGATTCGGCAAGATTACATAGGAAGACGAGATAAAAAAGTACAAACCTTTGTATTATATGGCGATATTACAGGAGAAAAGCATGCCGATGGCTCACCTGTCCGTCGCGATTGGGCGCAAGAATACAAGGGGCAAGCTTGGATTGTATATGGACATACACCAGTAAAAGAACCTCGATTCGTCAATCAGACAGTCAATATTGATACTGGTGCTGTATTTGGTGGCAAATTAACCGGATTACGTTATCCTGAAATGGAGACTATCTCTGTCCCGTCTTCTTTACCTTTTGTCGCTGAGAAGTTCCGTCCAATTTCATAACTACCTTACTTAGCGAGAGATTACCGTATTATTTAGGCAGATCTCATATAAAACTAGGTAAAGTAATTAAAAAAAGATGCAATAAAGTGCATCTTTTTTTAATTACTTTACATATAATGTCGCAGGAGGTGACAGAATGAAGAAAAAATCTTCTAAACAAAAAAGAAAATTTCCCCCTTTATATCTGCCCATGTACGGAATTAACAACTGGTGTAGTATTCGGGCTGCAGCCATAGAAGAACTAGAAGAACAAGAGTCATCAAAAAAAAGCAAAGTAAAACCAACATATGTCTCTTTAGAAAATGCTGTGATGAACCACATAATCGATCGCAGAAAAATAAAGATGCAACAAAAAAATAAACAGCTCTCAAATCAAGATGAACAGGTACTACGTTCTAACCAAACAGAAGAAAAGGCGGAAGAAAATAATTCTGTAGCAATAAATAAAAAAGTGGAACCAGAAATTCCAGCTGCTATTATAAACAAAGTAAAAAAAATAAAAGAAGCATTAGCTTCATCGAATGATATACAAACTGAAAAACCACTCATAATTGAGACACCTACACCTGAAAATACAAAAGTTAAAAGGGGCGGCCGATATGCATATGCGGAGGGGCTTCACTCTCATGCGGAGGGCATGGCAGCACATGCGGAAGGCTTATTAACACACGCAAAAGGTTCTTTCTCTCATGCAGAAGGATCCAACTCAAAAGCAACTGGACATAGTTCGCATAGTGAGGGAAGTGAAACGACAGCAGGCGGTGCTTATTCTCATGCGGAGGGTAAACAGACGACTGCTTTAGGCGAAGCAGCACACGCAGAAGGAACCGCAACTATCGCTAACGGCTCCTCTTCTCATGCGGAAGGTCATCATACATCAACAGCTCATTTTGCAGGTAGCCATATTATGGGGCGCTTCGGCACTGCAGAAGAAGCTTATTCCTGGTTTATTGCAAATGGTGCAAACGACACCGACCATAATATCGGTGCTAAATGGCTTGCCCATAATGGAGAAATGTATATTGAGGGCGCGTCTTACAATGCAAGCGGAACGGATTTTGCACAAATGTTTGAAACAGAAGGTCATAAACCTATTGATGTCGGTTATTTCGTTACATTTAGTAGCGAAGAAAAAATTCGGATAGCTACTTCACACGATTCGTTCATTTTAGGAATATCTAGTGCAACCCCTGCACTTATAGGAAATAGCGGGGCTTTAAGTTGGCAAAAACGCTATAAAACAGACAACTTTGGAAAACGCCAATATGTATGGACGGAATCAGAAGAAATACAACCTCTTTTAAATACAGAATGGGATCCAGCTTGCAAATATGTAGCAAGAAAAGATCGCGCCGAGTGGCTTCCTGTCGGATTAATTGGGCAAATGTTAGTACGTGATGACGGCACTTGCGAAACGCATGGATATTGTCGTCCAAATGACAATGGCATTGCTACAAAAGCCGAAAATGGATTTTTCGTTATAAAGCGTACGGGTGAAAACCAAATTTTAATATTATTCCGCTAAGAAAAAAGGGAACAAAATTCTTTATAATATAAGAATTTTGTTCCCTTTTTAAGCATTCCTAAGTAACGCTTGCATATCGCTTGGAATCTTTATAGTGAAAGACATTTCTTTCTCTAAAATAGGATGATAAAACGTCAAAGATTTACTATGAAGTGCTTGCCGTTTCATTTCATCCCTTCTTCCTCCATATAAGTTATCACCAAGTAATGGATGTCCTATATGAGCCATATGCACACGAATTTGATGCGTTCTTCCTGTCTCAAGCTCCAGCGCTACATGTGTCTTATGATATGTACTACCAATTACTTTAAAATGAGTAACTGCCCTTTGTCCATCCTCACAAACTGTTCGCTCAATAATGCTATCAGATTTCCGACCAATTGGTGCATCAATCATTCCTTCTCGTTCTACCATCTCACCGTGAACAATTGCTTCATACGTTCGTTTCACAGCTTTTTGTTGATGCTGCTTCGATAAAAGATGATGCACGAAACGATTTTTTGCAATAAGCATAAGCCCTGAAGTATCACGATCTAACCGTGTTACAATGTGCACTGTACTTGCAAGATACTGCTTATCATAATGAGATAAAAGCGCATTGGCAACACTCCCTGTCGGATGTTCTCTAGACGGAATCGTTGACATGTTCGCCTCTTTATCAATGATAAGAACCGCATCATCTTCATATACAATACATAAAGGGATATCTTCTGCAATCATCCCTTCACTTCTTTCCTCCACTGGAAAAAAAATACGTAATTCTTCACTAGCGCGCAACCGATGACGAACACTCGCATGTTGACCATTTACTTCAATTGCCCCGCCGTGAAACTTTATATCCGTTAAAGCGGCTTTAGAAATACCTTTCGTTTTCAAGAATTCCCTAACTAAAATCCCCTCTTCAGCCAGCCCTATATCCCATTTCAATGTAAATCTGTTCAAATATATAACCCTTTCTATTTATCTGCAACAAACGAGTCACGAACTCGTTTCCAGAACGGGAACGGGCGGAAACGAACAAATCGTACTTTCTCGTTTGCGACACGATACTGGATTGATTTCACATCTTGATGGACCATCGTTAAATGATCCACTGTAATTTGTAAGTTCATTCCTGCAGCTGGCTTTAACACACATGTATGGTGCTTCGGCAATACGAGTGGCGATCCCACAGTACGAAACACACGATTGTTAATGGACGCCATTTCTGCAATTTGAATCGCTTCAATAGAAGGGTGAATAATTGCTCCGCCAAGCGCTTTATTATACGCAGTACTTCCTGAAGGAGTAGAAATACAAAGACCGTCCCCTCGGAATGTTTCAAAATATTCTCCGCGTATTTCTACTTCTGTTACTAATGTACCTTCTGCACTTTTTACAGTCGCCTCATTCATCGCCAAATACTGTGACTCTTTACTTCCATTCACATAGCGAATAATCACTTCTAAAAGCGGATATTCCACCACTTGGAATGGTGTTTTCGCAATCGCAATTACTAATTTCTCTACTTCTGTCGGTAACCAATCTGCATAGAAACCTAAATGTCCTGTATGTACACCAACAAATGCTGTTTCATCCAATCGATTATAATAACGATGAAACGCATATAAAAGCGTTCCATCTCCCCCAACAGAAATTACAATATCGGGTTCCTTTTCATCCATTGTAAATCCAAAATCTAACAAGTACTCTTTCATCGTGCTTGCCAGTGTATCTGATGATTGATCTCCCTTTGACATAATCGTAAATTTCATCGCCCAACACCCTTTAGTTTATGATTCGGAATCTTTCGTTTCTTGCTTTCTTGAAAAAGCCTTCTGCGCTTCTTGAATCTCAAGACGAATAGAAGACATCTCTTCATCTAATAAAAACGCCGCTTCCGCTGCACGTTGCAAGCGTATTTTAATATCTTCAGGAAAACGTCCACTATATTTATAATTTAAAGAATGCTCAATTGTTGCCCAAAAGTTCATTGCTAGCGTGCGTATTTGGATTTCTACCAATACTTTTTTTTCCCCCTGAATCGTTTGAACAGGGTAACTAATGACAACGTGATAAGAGCGGTAGCCGCTATCTTTCTTTTGCGTGACATAATCACGTTCTTCCACGATTTCAAAGTCATTTCGTTTTCGAAGATACTCTACAACAGGCTTAATCTCATCAACAAATTGACACATCATTCGAAGGCCCGCAATGTCTTGCATATCTTCTCTAAGCCGGTCTAGCGGTACATTTCTCTTCTCCGCTTTATCAATAATACTCGCAACTGATTTCACTCGTCCAGTTACAAACTCAATTGGGGAATGCTCCGTCAACATTGCAAACTGCGTACGCATTCCTTTTAATTTCACTTTCAGCTCTGCCACCGCTTGGTGGTAAGGTGCTAAAAATTCTTCCCAATTTCGATTCATTTCAACCACCACCAAAATCAATCCATTTGCTTATAGAAATACTTTTTCTACAGCAGTTACTAGTTCTTCTCCGTAATTTGCATTACCTTCAATATTTTCAACTAAATATTCTACTTCTTCTTTTAATCCTTCTAATTCCATTTCAATGTCATTCACGCGAATGAACATTACCATATCTTTATTCATCGCTTCATGCATTGCTTCCCAGCATGTGTGCGGAATACTTACATAAATGAAAGATGATTCGTTTTCTAAAATATATAAAAATGATAAATTGTCTGAGTCTACAAGTACGTGATTACGCGCACTTAGCTCCTTTACCTCTATTTCACTATTTTCCGCACAAAAAATAAGCGCATTCTCTCTCGTTTCTACGCTCTTAACTTGAATTTTATTTTGCATGCTCGAACTCCTCCATCTCAACTTCCTGTCTTACTTAACAGTATTATTGTATCATAACATGGACGCAAACAAATAAAACATTGAACCAAATTTATGAAAAAGCGATAATGTGTAAAGAATTATTTTTCAAAAGGAGATTATACAATGACACAAGAAATTGAAATTGAATTCAAAAATATCGTTACAAAAGAAGAATTCGATATATTATGTAAATCGTTTTCCATTGAAGCATTTACGAAACAAGTGAATCACTACTTTGAAACACCTGACTTCTCGTTAAAAGAAACTGGCTCTGCACTTCGTATTCGTCATAAAGGAGAAACTTATACGTTAACGCTGAAACAACCTGCAGAAATCGGCTTATTAGAAACGCATCAAGTCGTAACAGAAGACGAAGCAAAAATGATGATGGAAACAAACACAATCATTCAAGGAGCAGTAGTAAATCAACTACACAAATTACAAATTCCTGTTTCCGCTTTAACATATATGGGTAGTTTAACAACAGAAAGAGCCGAAGCATTATTTAAAGGCGGAACGCTTGTCTTTGATCATAGTTTCTATTACAATCACGATGATTATGAAATTGAATTTGAAGTGCAAGATGAAGAAACAGGAAAAGCTGCATTTATTCATTTATTAACGCAACATAACATACCTGTTCGTCATACAAATAACAAAGTAAAACGCTTTTTCCTTGCCAAACAAAACAAAGCACGCTAAAGTGAAAATTCCACTAGTGAATATGTTTCACTAGTGGATACATCTTACTAAAAAAGTTTACACCCGTAGAATAAGCAAAGAATGTTTGAGAAGGCTGTTTATTTGCCCTCTCGAACATTCCATTGCTACAATAGATATACATTTCATGGAAAAAGGAGTTTATAAAGGATGAGCAAGCAACCGATGACACCATTTGAAGCAATTGGCGGTGAACAATGCATTGCAATATTAGTAGATACATTTTATTCCTATGTCAGTAAACACCCTGACTTATCTCCCATCTTCCCGGAAGATTTAACAGAAACTGCTAGGAAGCAGAAGCAATTTTTAACACAATATTTAGGTGGTCCTAATTTGTACACTGAAGAACATGGTCATCCTATGTTAAGAGCACGCCATCTTCCGTTTGAGATTACTCCAAAACGAGCAGAGGCTTGGCTATCATGTATGGAGCAAGCAATGGATGATACTGGAGTGCATGGTCATATAAGAGAGTTTGTTTTTGAACGTTTAGCATTAACCGCTCAGCATATGGTTAATACTCCAAACGAAACAGGTGAAGTGTAATGGATAAGCAGGAAGCAAAGCATATAAATATGCCATCTCCTTCCGCATGCGAGCATAAGTCTGTAGAAGCATATTTATTTATTGATCCACTTTGTAAAGATTGCTGGGAAATTGAGCCTTTTATTATTAAACTATGGCTTGAATACGGGAAATACTTCTCTATTCGTCATATCGTAACAGGAAAAGTGGATGGAACGAACGCTTCCTCACACAAATGGAATAAACCTGCTAATATTCGATTTGTGTGGGAAAAGACAACAAGTTTACAAGGTTTTTCATGTGATGGAAAGGTACATATGCAAGAAGCATCGTCAACACCATATTTAGTTTCGATGGCAATTAAGGCGGCGGAGTTGCAAGGCCGAAAAGCAGGTTCGAAGTTTTTGCGAAAACTCCAAGAATACATTTTCCTTGAAAATGTATCAAACCCTGACTGCGAACTATTACTTGCATGTGCGAAAGACAGCAATATTGATGTAGAAGAATTTAAAAAAGATCTACATTCTGCTAGTGCAAAAAAAGCTTTCCAATGTGACTTGAAATTCACGAATGAGATGCATATTACAGAAATACCCTCCCTCGTCTTTTTTCATGCGAACTCAGATGAAGAAGGTATTAAAATCTCTGGAAATTATTCCTACGATGTATACGTACAATTATTGAAAGAACTTGTAAAATGTGAAATTGAGCCGGAACCATTACCACCTTTAGAAGCATTACTAGAAGCAACACAATTTATATCTTCAAAAGAAGTAGCATTTATTTATGACTGTCCGCAGCAAGAAATTGAGCGCGAACTTAAAAAATTACAACTGAAACGAAAAGTACAAATGATTGAAGTAAAATGCGAACGTTATTGGAAATGGATAGTAAAAGAAAAAGACCTGGTGTAAACACCAGGTCTTTTTCTTTACGGCTTATAAAAATATTAAAGGGGATGGGAGAAATTTTCACGTTCAAACAAAGGGGTATATGTTTGTATGTGAATTCGTTCACGCTTATTATATTACAAGATTCGACGCCAAATGACAACCCTTTTTGTCGAAATTCACACTTTTGTCACATTCTAAACGTTTTCATTTTTGAATAAGCTATAAAAAAGGGCATTTAGGGGGGTTATTTATGAAAAAATCTTATATTGCTCTTCTCTTTCTAGCTGTCATCGTTTCCTTTTTCTTGTACATACTCTCTCTACTACAAGCTTTTCCTAAAATTATTGCCTTACCTCTTTTATTCGGAATCATCGTTATCACTCTCTCTTATTTCAATCATAAAAAAAGATTCAAAGGGTTTTAATTTCAAAAATCAGCTGTAAAACTATCCTTTCAGTTAGAAAAAACAAAGAAATTCACCTTATTTTTTCGACAAATATCGACATTGAATTTATTCAACAAAAAAGACGAGGATACAATCCCTCGTCTTTTTTCATTACTTTTCTTCAAATAATAATGCTTCTAATTCATTTAATTTCTCTTCAAATACTTGTAGTGCCTCTTTTACTGGTTCAGGAGATGCCATATCTACTCCTGCTTTTTTCAGCACTTCAATTGGATAATCAGAGCTTCCTGCTTTTAAGAACTCGTTAATATAACGTTCTACTGCTGGTTGTCCTTCTTCTAAAATCTGTTTAGATAGAGCTGTCGCTGCACTAAATCCTGTTGCGTATTGATATACGTAATAGTTGTAGTAGAAGTGCGGAATACGAGACCATTCTAAACCAATCTCTTCGTCGATTACTAAAGCGTCACCGAAATATTTCTTATTTAAATCGTAGTAGATTTCCGTTAGCATGTCTGGCGTAACAGCATGTCCTTCTTGTACTTTCTTATGAATAATATGTTCAAACTCTGCAAACATCGTTTGACGGAATACAGTACCACGGAATCCTTCTAAATAATGATTTAATAAATATAGACGCTCTTTCTTATCTTCTGTCGTTTTTAATAAATAATCATTTAGAAGCGCTTCATTACAAGTTGATGCCACTTCTGCTACGAAGATGGAATAATCACCATATACGTGCGGTTGTGTTTTTCTTGTATAGTAACTATGCACCGAATGACCAAACTCATGAGCAAGTGTAAATAAATTATTTACATTATCATGCCAGTTCATTAAAATATACGGATTTGTTCCATATGCACCAGATGAATATGCCCCGCTTCGTTTTCCTTTATTCTCATACACATCTACCCAGCGATTTTCATATGCTTCTTTCAAAATATCAACATATTCATCACCAAGTACGTTTAAAGATTTTAATAAAAGGTCTTGCGCTTCTTCGTATTTCACATTCATTTTCACTTCTGGTACAAGTGGTGTATATAAATCATACATATGAAGCTCATCAAGTCCTAATGCCCGCTTACGAATATCGATGTAACGGTGTAATAAATGTAAGTTGTCATTTACCGTTTCAACAAGTTGATCGTATACTGCTTCCGGAATATTATTATTGCTTAGTGCAGCTTGGCGAGCAGAATCATATTTACGAACACGCGCATTGAAATTATTACGTTTTACTGCTCCGCTTAACGTACTTGCGAATGTATTTTTAAATTTCCCGTACGTTTCATATACAGCTTTAAATGCATCTTCGCGAACACGGCCATCATCACTTTCTAAAAACTGAATGTAACGACCATGTGTAATTTCTATTTCTTCTCCGTCTTCACCTTTAATAGATGGGAATTTTAAATCCGCGTTATTCAACATACCAAATGTATTGCTTGATGAACTCATTACTTCAGATGCTTCCGCTAATAAAGCCTCCTCAGCTTCTGATAATACGTGCGGGCGTTGACGTGTAATTTCTTCTAATGCATGTTCATATACACTTAAGTCTCTATTTTCCTTCAAGAATGTTTGCAGTGTATCTTCTGAAACCGACAAAATTTCAGGTACAATATACGCTGTGCTACTAGATACTTGTGAATATAAATTTGTTGCGCGATCATTTAATGCTTGATATACAGAGTTTGTTGTATCTTGATCGTAACGCATATGAGCATATGTATATAGCTTACCTAATCGCATTGAAATTTCATCTTCATATTGCAATGCCTCAAGTAAATTGTCCGCAGAGTCACCAAGTTTCCCTTTAAATTCAATTAACTTCGGTAATAGCTCTTTAATAGCTTGGAATTCTTTTTCCCATTCTGCATCTGTTTGGAAAATATCTTCTAATCGCCACGTACTTGCTTCTTCAATCTCATTGCGATCTGGTAATGTTTTCGCTTTGTTTTGTTCAGACATTCTTTAAGCCCTCCTTTAATTATCTCTACTTAAGTACAATTCGTTTTTTTCTTATGTAATTCCTTCACAATCAGTCTTTATTATATCCCCTTTTCCTTCTCTCATGTTGTACTTTGCCTCAAATAAAGATAAGGCATACGCTAAACAAGTTTCATCATATTTCATAACTTCCTCCTCTGTTTTTAACATAACGATCCCCCTTATTTTCCGGTACTTATAAGTCTCCACTTTACGTAATACACCTGTATAACATAAGAATGTCATATATTCAGTAACTGCTACTTTCCATATATGCTTTGAAAAGTACGGGAGCATACGCCTTTTCGTATACTTTTTTACATAACTACACACATATTGAAGAGAAATACACTCTCCTACTGCAAGCTCCCCTATACACTTCATATATAGAAAAGCTTGCCATATAAATGGGTTTGTTTGAAAAGCAAATCCAGAAGGGAGTGGAACACCAACCTCAGAAGGAAAACTCGCTGGGGTACATTTAAATTGATATAAGAGGCGTAATAGTGACTTATAATTATAATTCCAAATAGGCAAAGCATTTTTTCGAAAATAGTCCTTTCGTTGCTTCCATTCTCGGTCTAATATTTCTTTTTGGAAAGGAACAGGGGAAAAGAGTAGTTCAAAAGTAGTAGTTTCAGTTGGTAAATATATAGTATGTGAGAAAGAGACGCTTGTAGAAAATGAAGTGAGAAACGCGCATTTCATAAATGATTTTTGTTTGGAACAGAAGAAAATAAGAAATGGTTGAGGATAAGATTGTAAGGAGAAAGCCATAAGTGAGGAGAATTTCATCCAATATGCAGATTGCTTTTTCAATTGATTTCCACCAATGATCCAAATGACCTGTATACCCGCTCGCCAATACAAATAGGTTCGTTTGTACAGCTGCTCTATAGAAAGGTTTGCGCATTGGTATTCAATCGCAATTTTTCTCCCTGCTCTCTCTATAAAAATATCTGGTCGTTGCTGAATCTGGGGCAGATAATGCTCTATATCTACATGAAAGTTTTGACGTTTGAACCATCTATATAACAATTCTTTACCGTGCCTATGATACATAGATTCCGCTTCATAAAAGGCAAGACATGAATCCACTTTTTTATGAGCAAAATGCCAACTTTTTTGTTTCCCTAATTTCATTTGTACTTCCTTTCCACAAGCTACACAAAAGAATCGTTCCTGTTGACGCATACGGCGCAAAAGCTCTTCATTACAATTGTAGAGTAAATGAATTTTTTCTCCGTTTTCTCTTTTAGCTATAAATATCGTAATCACACCCTTTCAGCTCTTTATATTCTACAATTTTCAACAAATTCCTTTTAAAAAAGAGATGTCCCAATTTCGGACATCTCTTTTTATAATAAAGGCGATAATAACCGGTATGTCGATTCAACAATTCGTCTATGAAGACGCCTTTTATGAAAATGATCGACGTGAATTTCACTGGATTCTTCTAAATCGTCTTTAAAATCTTGAACAAGCTTTCGAATGCTATCTGTATCATATAAAAAGGCATTTACTTCAAAATTCAAATGGAAACTTCTCATATCCATATTAGCTGTCCCAATTGAAGCTAAATCAGAATCGACAATGACAACTTTACTATGGAGAAAACCTTTTTCATACTCATATATCTTTACCCCTGCATCTAAAAGCTCTGGGAAGTACGATCTCGATGCGTAAAAGACAGTACGCTTATCAGGCTTACTCGGCATTAACAAACGAACATCAATACCAGCAAGCGCAGCTACCTTTAATGCGGATAAAATATCATCATCCGGAATGAAATACGGCGTTGCAATCCAAATAGATTTCCGAGCAGAAGCGATCATTGCGAAATATAAATGCTTAATCGTTTCCCACTTATTATCGGGGCCGCCTGCAACGAGCTGCACGCCTCCCCAATGATCACCCTCAACTGCTTTTGCTTGTAAATATTCAGGAGCTAGCACAGCCTCTCCAGTCATATAAAACCAATCTTGAAGGAAAATAAGCTGTAAACTTTGAACCGCTTCACCACGTAAATACAAATGCGTGTCTCGCCAAAAGCCAAAATATTTACTTTTCCCTAAATACTCATCACCGATATTTAATCCGCCTACAAACCCTTCGTTCCCATCAATCACAACAATTTTCCTATGATTTCGATAATTAATCTTATCGTTTAAAATCGGAAAGCGCACAGGAAAGAACGGAATCATTTCGACACCTGCATCGTTTAATTCTTCAATATACGATTTTGATAACTTAAAACTTCCAACCGCATCATATAAAAAACGAACAACAACGCCTTCTTTTGATTTTTGTATTAAAATATCTTTAATTTCTGTTCCTAATTTATCATCACGCACAATGTAATATTCCATATGAATATGATGTTTCGCTCGTTTTAATCCATCTAAAATGGCCTGAAACGTTTCATCTCCATTTGTTAATGTCCTCGTTTCAGTTTGAAATGAAATATTTAAAGCGCCTAAGCGATCCGCTAAACGAAATAACAGCTCTTGATGCTTATGATTGCGTAAAATTCTTTCTTCGTAATCATCATGCCCTTTATATTGTAAAAACGCCTGTTCATCAAGTAACGCCTTCTTTTGAAACATTCTTTTTCTCCGAAAATTTTGTCCAAATAATAAATAAGCAAAGAAGCCAAATACCGGAAAAATTCCTAACACAATTAACCATGTAAGTGTTTTAGATGGATGGCGATTTTCTAAGAAAATAACGCAACCAATTAAAAACGCAGATACTGTAAATAAAATACTAATAATACCTAAAATCGAAACATCTTTTATCCCAATCACATCTGAATAAAATGCTACATCAATAAACATACGTAACGAAACAAATAATGCGAACAATAGCAGGATAAAGAAAATCAGCTTTAACGTATTTTTCATCTCTTACCTCCTAACTAAGAAAGCTTTCCTATTCTTCATATAAAAAGCCGATTTCATACTACAGAAATCGGCCTACGTTTTAGCAGGAAAATTATTGCGAATCGTTTCAAGCGCATGCTCTTTCACAATTTGTTTTCCATACTCACTTACACGATGAATTGTTAAAGTTGATTCTTCCCCATATTCTAAAATAATACTTAAAATACGATCGATTTCTTCTTCATCATGTAGCACTTCATCGAATTCCACATATACATAATAGCGGTTCTCAAATGAATACAGCTCATCTTTTATATCTTCAAAGATAAGACGATGACTTAATGAAATGACATCTTCAAAATCATTAAATTTAATTAAAAAGCCAAACGTACCATCTTCATTAAAGTTTGTTCCTGTTTGTTCTTCTACCTCTTCGACTAACTCTTGTTGGAATAATGATTCGATGCCTTCATCTAGAGGAATATCTATAATTTTGTCTACTCCTATCGGTAGTTCTAGCTTTTGTCCGTCCTTTGAAAGCTCTGCTTTCGTGACAAGTACTTCAATCCCTTTATCGACTGCTTGCACTTGAATCCATAACGGCCCATCAATAAAGAAGTCGTCATGATCACGAGCTTCGTCCATCATCTCCCAAAAGAGCTCTTCACTTCGTTCGCGATCATACCAAATTTCTTCACGATTAAATCCTCTATCCTCTATATCAATGTACGTAATAAAAAATTTCATCGTATGATCATTAATTCTTTCAATATCCAAAATACAACTCTCCCTTCCTGCTTAGAATTGTTATGAAGGGATTCCCCACTCATATGACAAATCAATAGATTCTTGTACTCTCATTTTATGATAAGATTCTCCAGAATGGAAATAAAATCGATTTATTTTACAAAAATAGTTATATGCCTATCTTTACTCGATCAACTACATAAATATATTATTATAGCGATTTCTTACTTACAAAAAATTTGGACATACATTTCCACATTCCCCCGTACACTTTAATAAAGTGAAACTTCTATTGGAAGAGATTATTTAACAACAACTTTCTTCATCACATACATACAGTTCGCTTATTAAAACATTATAAATGGAGGCAGACGAATGGACTTAGAGTTTTTAACATCCGTACTAATGATTGTCGGTATCGATGTTGTATTAGGTGGTGACAATGCAATCGTCATCGCACTAGCTAGCCGAAATTTACCTGAATCGAAACGAAATAAAGCTATTTTGATTGGTACTCTTTTAGCAATCGTACTAAGAATTGCCCTTACTATATTAGCTGTCTATTTACTCGACATTCCATTTCTACAACTGATTGGCGGGGTTTTACTTACATTAATTGCAGTCAATTTATTAACTGATAATAACAACGATCTTTCTGCTATTCAAGGAAAAACAACTTTATTCCAAGCTGTGCGGACAATTGTTTTCGCGGATCTCGTTATGGGGTTTGATAATGTTATTGCCATTGCAGGTGCAGCTCACGGGAGATTTTTACTCGTCATAATTGGCTTACTCATTTCTATCCCTATTATTATTTGGGGTAGCAAACTTATTTTAATACTTATGGAACGATTTCCATTCCTCATTTATTGCGGTGCAGCGATTCTTGCTTATACTGCAGGAAAAATGGTTACACATGAAGACAGACTTGCAACCTTTTTTCATAACAACCCAAGTTTCACTGCAAGCATTCCTTATTTGTTCATTTTCACTATTTTATGCATTGGCTTTATTGTACAACAAGTTCGATTACGCAATGTGAAACATTAAAAAAAACCTTCTACTATATAATAGGTAGAAGGTTTTCATATTATTATAATTAATTTACAAGACGTTGTGCTTCACGTAATTGGAACGTTCTTACTGTACGTGGTAAGAAACGGCGAATTTCGTCTTCGTTGTAACCAACTTGAAGGCGTTTCTCGTCAATCATAATTGGACGACGTAAAATCCCTGGATAGTCACGAATCATCTTATATAAATCTTGAAGTGGTAAAGATTCTAAGTTTACATTCAATTCTTGGAAAACTTTCGAACGAGTAGAAATAATCTCATCCGTTCCGCTTTCTGTCATACGTAAAATCTCTTTAATTTCCTCAATTGTTAATGGATCTGAGAAAATATTACGTTCTGTATAGGGAATATGATTTTCCTCTAGCCATAATTTCGCCTTTCTACAAGACGTACAGCTTGGAGAACTATATAATGTTACCATACAAAGCTCACTCTCCTTAAAGAGTACAAATTCTGTACTAAATACAGTTTTAATTTCTAACTTCAGCAATTTTTCGCGATAACTTGTCTTATTGAAAAGTACAAAAATCGCATTTCATGTAAGCAACAACTTATAATAAACAACAATTACTTTTAATAAGTAACTTCTATAATCATTATACAATAGATTTTGCAAGAAATATACAGTAAATTTCCTGCTAGTTGAGAAAACTCTTCCGTGTATTCCACTGCTATGTAACATGATTACACTCAATTTAGCTGTACTTGAACAATAACTTTCAACCCTTTCAATACTCACTTCCTCTAGATTTTTCATATAATATATAGTTATTTATCTATAATCTTCCCTATGAAAAAGAGAACGTTTTCTTACTTTTTCCTGATAAATCAATTAAGAAATGTAAGACTATACAAATGAGAATGGAAAGGAACGTTTGTTCTTATTTTAACAAACATTCTCCCTCCTGTCCACACGATTTCTAAAGTAAATTAATTTTTTTCTGACATTTCTTTCTTTTTTATTTTTTATCTCATACAATAAACATACAGACAGGCAAAGGGGGAGTTTGCAAATGATTGCTTTTTTTATTGATTTTATTACGGTTGCTGCCCTCATCATCGGAATAACAGCATTGATTGGTGTCATTACAAATAGCATCGGGGAAAAGCTCTTTGGCGGAAAAGAAAAAATGAAGTTTGTTAACAAAAGTTTGGATGTACAATCCGGCTGGAATCAAGTTGGCGGAAAAGGCATTTATAAGAAACGCACGTATTAAAAAAAAGCAGGTGGTTAGCCTGCTTTTTTTATTTCCCTACGGATGCCCATTTAAAGCTTAATTCACCGCCATATTTGTGGATATACACATCTTTAATCGTTTCTCTTTCTAATATAGATCTGCCACGTTGGAATACCGGCGCAATTGCTGCATCCTCAAATAAAATTTTCTCTGCTTTTAACAGTTCATCCCAACGTCCTTTTACATCTGAGCCTTCTTGCTTTGCCTTTTTAATAATGTCATCATACTGAGCATTAGAATAAGCCATTTTATTTTGTGAACCATCTGTTATAAACATATCAAGGAATGTGATTGCATCAGGGAAATCAGGTCCCCATCCAGTAAATGAAATATCAAACTGTCCACTATCTTCAAGTTTTAATTTTTGTGCAAATGGTTGCATCTTAATTGTTACTGTTAGACCTGGTAAATTCTTTTCTAATTCTCCCTTTACATACTCACCAATTTTCTTAGATTCTTCATTATCAAAGTTTAAAAATTCTAGTTCTATTTTATCCTTACCTAATTCTTTCTTGCCTGCTTCCCAGAATTTTTTCGCTTCTTTCACATCGACTTTCGAAAGCTTTCCATTTTCTTTTCTGAAATCTTGCTTATCTGGCCCTTTAACAAAATCAGATGGTACTAAACCATAAGCTCCCTTAGAACCGTTGTTTAAAATAACCTCTCCAATACCATCTCGATCGTATGCACTAGAAATAGCCTTACGAATATTTTTGTTAGCTAAAGCCGGATTTTTTTGATTAAAACGCAAGAAGAATACAGTTGGATCATTAATTGTTTTAAAGTCTTTTTGTCCTTTATACTTATCAACTAATTCCGCTGATAAACCAACTCTGTCAATCGCATTCGTATTATACAAATTAACAGCTGCTCCTGTATCTTTTACAACATTAAAGTTAACTTCTTCTAATTTCACTTCTTTTTGATCCCAATAATTTGGATTTTTCTTTAATTGGAAACTTTGTTCATGTTTCCATTCATTTAATACAAATGGACCGTTATACAAAGTTGTATTTGCTTCCAAACCAAATTTTTCTCCCTGTTCTTTCATATACTTCTCATTTAATGGGAAAAATAGTGGATATACCGTTAAATTGAGAAAATATGGAACTGGATTATCCAATTCAACTTCTAATGTATAATCATCTATCGCTTTTACACCTAATTGATCCGGTGATAGCTCTCTTTTATTAATTTTCTCTGCATTTTTCACATCTAGCATAATATATCCTGATTTTGCTGCCGTATCAGGGTTAACAGCTCTTTGCCATGCATATACAAAATCTTTTGCTGTTACAGAATCACCATTCGACCATTTAGCGTCTTCACGCAATTTAAATGTATATTTTTTGCCATCTTCAGATTTCGTATGGGATTTCGCTACCCCTGGAACTAACTTATCTCCTTTCCCAAGTCGATATAGCCCTTCCATTGTATTATTCATAACTTTTGAAGAAGCAGCATCCGAGGCAAGTGTTGTATCCATTGTCGGAATTTCAGACACTTCTGTTAGATTAATAACTTGCTTCGCACCGCTTTTCCCGCTATCCCCTTTTGCGTTTGCTTGCGGTTCATCTTTTTGGTAGCTACATGCCCCTAACATCATGCTCATCGCTACTGTTGATGCTACAAAAACTGGTATCTTTTTTTTCATACTTCCACCCTCCAAAAAAATGTTAGCCCTTTTATTTTCAAACAGAAAGAAATGTATATATGTTCTAATAATTCATATTATACACACAAATATTTTTTTTGTATATTTATATTTCTATTTCATTAAAATTTTCTGTTAAAAAATATATCTTTGTAAACGTTTTATATTGTCTATTTTCCTTACTAAAGTGCCAAAAAAAATTATTTTTTTATTTTTCTAAATTATCAGATAAAAATAAATTTTATATTTTATAATACTTTATGTATAATTATCCCACTCTTTTCAACATAAAATAGCAGGCCCTTCATATTAAAAATATGTAGGCTAAAATGAGTGCAAAGGATAAGAAAGTATGTTACGATACATTTTGCTAAAAATAGATATCGGTAAAGAGGGGACGGACATGACAGCAATTCAAGCAAAAAATGGGCCGACAGAGAAATTAAGTTTATTCTTATTAACATGGCCTATTTTTCTAGAAGTTTTTCTTTTTATGTTGATGGGGATCGCTGATACTTTCATGTTAAGTGCATTATCAGACGATGCTGTATCTGGGGTTGGTGCAGCGAATCAATATCTTCATATTGCGATTTTAGTATTAGAAGTCATCGGGAACGGCGCTGCTATCGTTGTATCTCAATACCTCGGTTCCAAACGCTTTATGGAAGCATCTAAAATATCAGCATTAGCCGTCACATTAAATTTAATAGTTGGGCTCGTTATAAGCGCTGGTTTTCTTTTATTTTCGAAACATATGATGCTCGCAATGAACTTACAAGGCGATGTACTAACGTATGCACAAAACTACTTATCTATCGTCGGAGGGGCTATCTTCCTGCAAGCTATTATTAACTCATTAGCCGCAATTATCCGTGTACACGGTTTTACAAAGCAAGCAATGTTTATTTCACTCGGAATGAATATTATTCATATCGCTGGAAACTACGTACTCATTTTCGGGAAATTTGGTTTTCCTGAGCTCGGTGTACAAGGGGCTGCAATTTCTTCCGCTATCAGTCGATTGATCGCACTTATTGTTTTCTTCTGGTTACTATACCGCGTTATGGAATATCGTGTGAAATTACAATATTACTTCACTTTATCCAAAGAATACATTGGAAAAATTTTAAAAATCGGCATTCCATCTGCATTTGAACAAGTGATGTATCAAGCTTGTCAAATCGTCTTCCTTTATTACGCAACGTACTTAGGAACGGAATCATTAGCTGCTAGACAATACGCTACTAACATTTCCATGTTCACTTATTTATTTGCAATTGCGATTGGTATGGGAACAGCCATTATTATTGGCCGCCTTGTTGGTGGCGGCGAAAAGGATGAAGCATACGAACGTTTGTGGAAAAGTGTAAAATGGGCGATTGGTGTAACTTTATGTATGGTCGCTCTCGTTATTACATTCCGTACACAATTAATGGGACTGTTTACAGATAATCCACACATTATCGGGTTAGGCGCAAGTGTTCTTTTACTAAGTGTACTACTTGAAACGGGACGTACGATGAATATCGTCATCATTAATTCGCTTCGTGCAGCTGGTGATGCAAAATATCCTGTTTTAATCGGTGCATTCTCTATGGTCTTAATGAGTTTACCACTAGGCTACTTTTTCGCCTTTCATTTAGATATGGGGCTCGTTGGTATTTGGCTAGCGATTGCCATCGACGAATGGACGCGTGCGATTATTATGTTCTTCCGCTGGAAAAGTAGGGCGTGGGAACGTTACGCACTAGTTAAACCTGAAGAACAAGAAGAGAGTATTTCTGTTCAAGTTCAGTAATTTTATATAGTAGAAAAAGAGCCCTCCTTCCGCAATGGAAGAATGGCTCTTTTTTTATTGATAGATTTCTTTATATTTCTTATACTCTGCTTCAGAACATAGTACGAAATGTCCTGGACGAATTTCACGCATTGTTGGCACTTCGCTACCGTAATCATGCTGCGATGGATCGTATACGATACGTTTACGATTACGCTCATAATCTGGATCTGGTAGCGGAATTGCTGATAATAGTGATTTCGTATATGGATGAACTGGATTCGCATATAACTCTTCACTTGTTGTCAGTTCTACAATTTGACCACGGTACATTACGCCGATGCGGTCACTAATGTATTTTACCATCGATAAATCATGGGCAATGAATAAGTATGTTAAGCCTTTTTCTTTTTGTAACTTTTTCAGTAAGTTTACAACTTGCGCCTGAATCGATACGTCAAGTGCTGAGATCGGCTCATCGGCAATGATAAATTCTGGTTCTACAGCAAGCGCTCGAGCGATACCGATACGCTGACGTTGTCCACCTGAGAATTCGTGTGGGAAACGGTTTGCGTGCTCTTTATTTAAACCAACTGTGTTTAATAGTTCATGAACACGGTCCATGCGCTCTTTTTTACTTTTCGCTAATCCGTGAATATCAATACCTTCTGCGATAATATCCCCTACTGTCATACGAGGATTTAATGATGCGTATGGATCTTGGAAAATCATTTGCATTTTACGGTTGAATTTCTTCAATTCTGTGCGTGATTTCTTACCATGTACGTTTTCACCATCGAACAATACTTCACCAGCAGTTGCATCATATAAACGAATAATCGTTCTTCCAGTTGTTGATTTACCACAACCTGATTCTCCTACAAGACCAAATGTTTCTCCGCGGTAAATATCAAATGAAATATCATTAACCGCTTTGACAACACCACCACTCACGTCGAAGTGCTGCTTTACATTTTTTACTTCAATTAATTTCTCACGTTGTTTAGTCATGTTGTTCACCTGCTTTCATTTGAAGAATACGTTTTTCAACAACTGCCGGCGGTTTTACTTCTGGAGCTTGCTCGTGAAGTAACCAAGTTGCCGCATAGTGTGTATCACTTACTTTAAATAAAGGTGGGTCCATTTCAAAATCAATTTTCAGTGCCTGTGGGTTACGTGGTGCAAAAGCATCCCCCTTTGGCGGCTTCAATAAATCCGGAGGCGTTCCAGGAATTGCGTATAACTCTTCCTCTGAACCATCTAAACTTGGCATAGATGCGATTAAGCCCCAAGTATATGGATGTTTCGGATTATAGAAAATTTCATCTACAGTTCCAATTTCAACAACTTTACCAGCGTACATAACTGCCACTCGGTCAGCAACGTTTGCTACTACACCTAAGTCATGCGTAATGAAAATAATTGCCGCTTCTGTTTTTTGCTGAATGTCTTTCATAAGTTCTAAAATTTGTGCCTGAATCGTAACGTCTAGCGCTGTTGTCGGCTCATCGGCAATTAATAATTTCGGGTTACAAGCTAACGCCATCGCAATAACTACACGCTGTCTCATACCACCTGAGAATTGGTGAGGATATTGTTTTAAACGAGCTTCTGGATTTGGAATACCTACAAGGTCGATTAATTCTAAAGCAACTTTACGTGCGTCTGCTTTACTCATTCCTTGGTGTTTAATAAGGCCTTCCATAATTTGATTCCCAATTGTCATCGTTGGGTTTAATGATGTCATTGGGTCTTGGAAAATCATTGCGATATCTTTACCACGTACTTGTTGCATTTCTTTTTCTGTTAATTTCGTTAAGTCACGACCTTCAAATACGATTTCACCATTTTTAATGCGTCCAGGAGGATTCGGAATTAATCCCATTAACGCTTTAGAAGTAACTGATTTCCCTGAACCAGATTCTCCTACAATCGCCAATGTTTCTCCTTTTTTCAAATCAAAAGTAACGCCGCGTACAGCTTGTACTTCACCTGCATGTGTATCAAAGGAGACTTGTAAATCTTTTACCTCTAACAATGTTTTCATCTTTGCCTCTCCCCTCTTTTACTTACGCATTTTTGGATCTAACGCATCGCGTAATCCGTCTGCCATTAAGTTAAACGCTAAAATTAATATACTGATGACAACCGCAGGGATGAACATCATATGCGGATACGTTTGAATAGATTTATAACCGTCATTAACAAGAGAACCAAGTGATGCGAATGGTGGCTGAATACCTAAACCGATAAAGCTTAAGAACGCCTCACCAAACACCGCTGTTGGGATTGTAAACATTGTCATTACGATAATTGGTCCCATTACGTTCGGGATTAAGTGTTTTACAATTAATTGTGTATTCGTTGCACCTAATGTACGAGATGCTAATACGTATTCTTGGTTTTTCAATTTCAAGATTTGTCCACGAACGATACGGGACATCCCTATCCAACCTGTAATCGCCATTGCTAATGTAATTGACCATATACCAGATCCCATAATGATTACCATTAAGATAACAATGATTAAGTATGGAATACCATTAATAATCTCCATAATACGTTGCATAATATTATCTACTCTGCCGCCATAAAATGCTGAAATCCCTCCGTATGCAACCCCAATTACTAAGTCAATTGCTGCTGCTAAAAGAGCGATATATAAGGATACACGTGTACCTTCCCATGTTCTTGTCCATAAATCACGACCAAGATCATCTGTACCAAACCAGAAATACTCTTTAATATCACGTTTTTCATATTGATCAACACCATATTGATCTGTACCGTCAAATGGTAACCAATGAACATTTTCAATAACAGGAATTTTCGGCGGCATTTTCGCACGGCCTAAATCTTGCTCTTTATATGAGTGTTTACTTACCATCGGTCCAAAAATTGCTAGTAATATAATAAGGCTTAATAATACGAAACCAAACATCGCACCTTTATGTTGGAACAAACGTCTTCTTACATCTTGCCAAAACGTTAAGCTTGGACGGGCAATGACTTCATTATCCACATTATTTTGATTGGCTTGTTGAAATAAATCTGGAGATAATTTTTGTACATCTTTCATCATTTTTTCCCTCCCGCTAAACGAATTCGAGGATCAATAATTCCATATAAAATATCGACAATGAAAATAACTAAAATGAAGATTGCACTATAGAAAATCGTAGTTCCCATAATAACTGTATAGTCATTCACTGTAATAGATTTAACGAACTGTTCCCCTAGTCCTGGTACAGCATAAATTTGCTCAATAACTAGTGTACCTGTGATTAAACCTGCAACCATTGGTCCTAAAATTGTTACTACTGGAATTAACGCGTTACGAAGTGCGTGTTTGATAATGATAACGCCTTGGCTAATCCCTTTCGCTTTCGCTGTTAAAATGTAATCGGCTTGCATAACTTCAATTAACTCTGCACGAGCGAAACGTGCGATTGTCGCGATAACTGCCATCGATAAAGCAATTGTAGGCATTACTGTAAACTCTGGTCCTTTCCAGAACGCTACTGGGAACCAACCAAGTTTTACCCCTACGAAATATTGTAGTAAAGCGGCGAATACGAATGATGGTACCGACATCCCGAGTACGGAAATAATTGTCGCTCCATAATCGACCCACGTATTGTTACGGAGTGCCGCAACGATTCCTAAAATTAAACCGATAAATGTTCCTAATATAATCGCTTGTAAACCAAGTTGTGCTGATGGTCCAATGCGATCCACAATCATATCTGTTACTGGACGGTTATCATATTGGAATGATACCCCTAAATCACCTTTTGCTAAGTTACCTAAGTAACGTGCATATTGAACTGGTACTGGATCATTTAAACCATATTTTTCAAGAATGATTTCTTTCTGTGCCGGTGATAACTTCTCCTGATTTTTAAGCGGAGAACCCGGAAGTAATTTCATCAAAAAGAAAGTCAGCGTAGTAATTAAAAATAATGTCAAAGCCATGTACACGAAACGTTTTAATACATAACGTCCCATAGTCAAGCACCTCCCCGTTTTTCTCAAAAGCAATAAGATAGTTTAAAATATTCTTACTTTTATTTTTTTAAAATAAGAGCATATGCCCATCATAGGCATATACCCTTGTAAACGATGGAAAAAAAGATTATTTTTGTTCAACAGATGCCCATTTGTAAGTTAATCTACCACCATAGTTGATTGGTATAATATCTTTTACAGCATCTTTTACTATATATGCTGAACCTTTTTGGAAGATTGGAGTGATAACTGCATCCTCTTTAATTAACATCTTCTCTACTTCTAAAAGGTTGTTCCAGCGTGCTTGTAAATCTTTTGTATCTGTTTTAGCTTTTAGAATTAACTCATCATATTTCTGATTAGAATACCCTGTTTTATTTTGAGAACCATTTGTAACAAACATATCTAAATATGAGATTGGATCTGGGAAATCTGGGCCCCAAATACCAAACGCAATATCATATTGCTGAGAATCTTCTAATTTATTTTTTTGTGCAAATGGCTGCTGTTTAATTTTAATTGATAAACCAGGTAAGTTTTTTTCTATCTCACCTTTTAAGAATTCACCAACCTTTTTTGCATCTTCATTATCAAAGTTTAAGAATTCTAGTTCGATTTTATCAGTGCCAAGCTCTTTCTTCGCTGTTTCCCAAAGCTTTTTCGCTTCTTTTGGATTCGTTTCAACTAGCTTTCCATTTTCAGCTCGGAAATCTTTTTTATTCGGACCTTCAACGAAATCTTTTCCAACAAATCCATAAGCTCCAATCGCACCATTATTTAAAATAACTTTCGCAATGTTATCACGATCAAAGGACATTGAAATTGCTTTTCTTAAGTTTTTATTACTTAAGTATTGATTACTTTGATTAAATCGTAGGTAAGCAACCCCTGCTTCTTTTCTTGTGTGGAATTCTGAGCTTTGTCTAAACTTATCAACAAATTCTGAAGTTAGAGCCGCACGATCAATCGAGTTTGTCTCATATAAATTTACATCAGTTGACGTATTTTTTACAATATTAAAGTTAATTTCTTCGATTTTAACCGTTTTATTATCCCAATATGATGGGTTCTTCTTAAACTGGAAGCTTTGCTCATGTTTCCAATCACTCATAACAAATGGCCCATTATATAATGTTGTATTTGCCTCTAACCCAAACTTATCACCTTGTGCTTTTACAAAGTTTTCATTTAGTGGGTAAAATACCGGATAAACTGTTAAATCAACAAAGTAAGGAACGGGATTGTCTAATTCCACTTCTAATGTATAATCATCAATTGCTTTTACACCTAATTGGTCAGCAGGTAATTCTTTTTTATGAATTTTCTCTGCATTTTTAATATCAAACATAATGTACGAATACGTCGCTTTTGTATCTGGATTTACTGCTCTTTTCCATGAATACACAAAGTCTTTTGCTGTTACAGGCTCCCCATTCGACCATTTCGCATCTTTTCTTAATTTAAATATGTATTTCTTCCCATCATCTAACTTTTGAAAATCTTCAGCAACTCCTGGCATTCTCTTTTGATCTTTGCCGGTACGATATAAACCTTCCATCGTATTATTTAATGCTGTAGAAGATGCAGAATCAGATGCTAATGATGCATCCATTGACGGAATTTCAGATAACTCTGTTAAATTAAGAATCTGCTTTCCATTACTACTACTCGTAGCATCTTCTTTCCCTTTTGCTTTTGCGTCATCTTTTTGGTAGCTACACGCGCCAAGCAACATACTTGCAGTTAAAGTCGATGCAAGTAATAACGGTATCT
Organism: Bacillus sp. ok061; assembly: GCF_900108285.1. Taxonomy (NCBI): domain Bacteria; kingdom Bacillati; phylum Bacillota; class Bacilli; order Caryophanales; family Bacillaceae; genus Bacillus; species Bacillus sp. ok061. Next base: position 218,392 of record NZ_FNUW01000003.1, read on the forward strand.
TTTTCTTCATGTTGTGTTGCCCCCCCTAATTGCACTTCCTGTACCCTCACCTGTTAAAAAGTAGAATTGAAAGAATAATCTCCAAGTTTCTACAATTTTCATTATACATATAATATAACAATTGTGAATATAGTTTTTTGTTTTTTTGTTAAAATTTTTAATAAAATGTTTATATTTTTATTTTTTTGTAAAGGGATACGTTAACATTGCTACCATCATCTTGAAATCAGACCTTTAATTGCGTATAATTTTCAAAAAATTAATTCTGGTACATATTATAGCTTTTATAGTATAATAATTCTAGTAATATTTTGACGGAGGGGAACATTTTGAATAAAGTTTTTTTTCATACTTGTATACTAATTTTCATAGCGATCATCGCTTCTAGTATTAGCGCATTCCTCATTTCATCGCAATTTTTGTTGAATTTTGTCAACATCTTGTTTTATATTGCACTGTTTTTTATTCTTACCGGCGGTTTTTTATACATATTTCAAAATGGTTTTTTCAATGTAACCATTTACGCATTCCAAAGAGTATTTGGTACGAACAAAAAGATTGACTCTTTAATTGAAGAAGTCGAGGAACCTACAGATAAGAAAGAACGTATTTATAAAACATATTCATTCAAATGGACATATCCAATTTGTATTACAGGTATCGTTCTTGGGTTGTTCTCGACCCTCATTAGCTTTACTATTTTGATGTAGTTTGCAAACACTATCCCATATGATATAATAATCAGCAAAACATTTTGTTATAAAACTTTAGTTCTTTCATATTAAAAGAGCTCAAGTAACAATAAATAAATTTATATGTATGCGATGATAAAGAAGAGTACATATTGAGGCAATTTCAGAGAGCTTGTGGTCGGTGTGAACAAGTAATTGTACAGTATGGAATGGGCTTTTGAGCACCAAACCGAACCGAAAGTAGTAGGCTTTGGCGTTATATCCAAACGTTATTATGGATTAGAGAGATTTCACAGTAGTGAAATAATTAGGGTGGTACCGCGGTCCATTCGTCCCTATAGTTTTTGGGATGAATGGGCTTTTTTGTTTGCCTTCTCTTCCCCCATCACGCATTCAATTTTAGGAGGAATTACTTATGTCAGTTATCTTTTCTGGTATTCAGCCAAGTGGAACGATTACACTTGGAAACTATTTAGGAGCAATGAAGCAGTTTACAGAGCTTCAAAATGAACACGACTGTTATTTCTGTATTGTAAACCAACATGCGATTACAGTACCTCAAGATCCCGTACAACTTCGTAAAAACATCCGCAGTCTTGCTGCACTTTATGTGGCATGTGGCATTGACCCTGAAAAAGCTACTTTATTTGTACAATCAGAAGTACCAGCACACGCTCAACTAGGTTGGATCATGCAATCTGTTGCTTACGTTGGAGAATTAGAGCGTATGACGCAATATAAAGATAAAGCTTCTGGTAGAGATTCAGTTCCAGCTGGATTACTTACATATCCACCACTAATGGCTGCTGACATTTTACTTTACAACACTGAAATCGTACCGGTTGGTGATGACCAAAAGCAACATATGGAATTAACACGCGACCTAGCAGAGCGTTTCAACAAACGCTTCCGTGAAGTGTTCACAATTCCTGAAATTCGTATTCCAAAAGTAGGAGCTCGCGTTATGTCACTAACAGAACCTACGAAAAAAATGAGTAAATCTGATCCAAATCCAAAATCAATGATCAGTATGCTTGATGAACCAAAAACAATTGAAAAGAAAATTAAGAGTGCCGTAACTGATTCTGAAGGTATCGTGAAATTTGATAAAGAAAACAAACCTGGAATCTCTAACTTATTAACAATCTACTCTTCATTCTCTAGAAAAACAGTTGAAGAAATTGAAGCAATGTACGAAGGAAAAGGATACGGAGACTTCAAAGGCGACCTGGCTCAAGTAGTCGTAGAAGCAATTCGTCCAATCCAAGACAAATATAACGAACTAATCAACTCACCAGAACTAGACGAAATTCTAGACAAAGGTGCAGAAAAAGCAAACCGCGTTGCATTCAAACAACTACGCAAAGTAGAAAACGCAATGGGACTAAGCAGAAAACGTAGGTAACATAAAAAGCGGAGGCGACTGCTTAGCCCTGACGGCTAAAGTTCTTTCCCACAGAAGGTGCTTTTTACCTTCTCGTGGGGAAGGTTCTTAGACGCGAAGGGCTAGGAGCCGGAGCTAGATTACATATAAAGCGGAAGCGGCTCGTTTAGAATGTGAGGGGGATGGAGCTCCTTCCTACGAGGCGTTTTTTGCCTCGTAGGAAGGCGCGAAGCCACCGAACATTCTTGCCGCTGGAGCTGGATTTCTACAAAATTAAAAAACCGCCAATTGGCGGTTTTTTAATTTACCTTTTGCTCATTTTCCATTTCCCATAACTTTTCAAAAAATGGCTGTCCTTTTACGAGACGCTCGCATAATTGTTCATGTTTCTCAGACCAGCCAGCTTTCGCTTCATCATACAGTCTAGCCCAAATATCCTCGAACTCCATATGTTGAACCGTTCCATATGCTGATGGATCCCACTCTGTGTACCAATAGCGAATCTCTGCTGTATTTTTCGTTGTATGTAATTGATCTAACGCCATAAATAATAATTGTTTTAGCTGTCTTTCTTTACGAGTCAAGCCATTCATAATGAAAGGCGATGGTGATAAAATGTGGTGTTCTTTTTCTGTTTCTTCTACTTGGAACTCATATTTTTCTGCTTGTACGTTTTCTACCATCTCATATACCATCTGCTCTTGGCGTGGTATAAGTCTGCTTTTACGAATAGGTACATTGTAACCAATTGTATCAATCGCAATAATTCCTTTTCCATCTGTAACAACAAAGCAATACTCTTGCTGCAAACGTTCATGATTTTTACGAATATAAGCCTTATGATGTACGTCTTCCAACAATTTTTGCGGAAGCTCTAACAATTCGTCCTCGATGTAATGATATAATGTGGCATCTACTTTTAATAATGGCACTTGATCTAATAGCTCAATCGTATCATCTTTCCGCCATTCGTAAAAATGACAAACGTTATACCCATTCTCTTCACCTTCAAACCAATTTACCCATACATCATGTAGATATAACATTCACTACCCCTCACTTCACTACTGTTTGTATCAATCATTATGTTCAATTTTTCTTAACTTTATTCCACCTAAGGAAATATATTCTAATTATTATTTTTCTTCTATTAATACTAAAAAAAAACAGGAAATAGAGCTCCTGTTTTTTATATATGAAATGTATTTGCTTTATTCAATATTTCTTTTGCATCTATAGATAATAAAGAAAGTGTATCTTCTCCTTCCAATGTTACACAATCTTTGACAATATGAAATCCAAGCGCATAGCCAAGCATCTTTGGATAAGAGTGAAATCCATTTAATAAGATGTCGTGCTCCCTTGTTCCTCGTTTTATACTTATTCTTTCATGTACAACATTTTTCCAATAATAAATAGCCTCTTCTTTTGAAAGATACATCGTCCACGGTGCATTGTTTTTTTCTGAATATCTTTCCGTTACCGCTTGCTCAGCTAACCCTTCCATAATCATCGTATCAAGTAATGTATATTCTGTTTCTTTCGTCTCAATTTGATGTAACCTGCATATGTGATGATATTCATGCGCCAATAACACCTTTAATTCTTCCACCGAATTCCGTCCACATACGAATAAGAAAATAACATGACGCATAGATAATCCAGCCCTACCGTTATACTCTTCTTGTACAGTTCGATTATAGGAATCTGATAATAAAATAAAGACAGGGACATCCGGACCTTTCAACCAATTTTTCAATTTATCATACTCCAAGCTCAACTCTTTCCAAATTTCCTTTTCCTCTAATTCTTTAATTTCCTTTTCCCCATGCATGACCGGACGATACATCCCTTTTGAAATTAAAAAGCGATACAACCTTTCTTTTGGCAACGGAATATACTTCGTAAATTTCTCACAAAGTTTTTCTGGCCGTCCATAATATAAATGTAGCCATTCAGCTGTTTCAATAACCCCCATCTTTATCCCTCCTTTTTTCTTATGTATATGCTACAGGAGAAAAAGACGTAAAAATAAATAAGGAGTTTTTTCGTAATATGCTACGAAAAAACTCCTTATTTCATCTATTATTTATACGATTTAAATACTAATACTGCGTTATGACCACCGAATCCTAGTGAGTTACTTAATACTGCATTTACTTCTTGTTGTCTCGCTTGATTCGGTACGTAATCTAAGTCACATTCTGGATCTGGTGTTTCATAGTTAATTGTTGGAGGGATTACTCCGTCTGTAATTGATTTAATTGAGAAGATTGCTTCAACAGCACCAGCTGCTCCTAATAAGTGACCTGTCATTGATTTCGTTGAGCTAATTGCTACTTTGTACGCGTGCTCACCGAACGTTTCTTTAATTGCCATCGTTTCATACTTTTCATTCGCATCCGTACTTGTACCGTGCGCATTAATGTAATCAATATCTTCTGGCTGTAGACCTGCATCTGCTAAAGCTTGACGCATTGCACGCACGCCGCCTTCACCACCAGGAGCCGGCATTGTAATATGGAATGCATCACCAGTTGCACCGTAACCAGCGATTTCCGCATAAATGTGAGCACCACGAGCTAATGCGTGCTCTAATTCTTCAAGAATTAAAATACCTGAACCTTCACCCATTACGAAACCGCTACGGTTTTTATCAAATGGACGGCAAGCCGTTGCTGGGTCTTCATTAAATGTTAATGCTTTCGCTGAGCTAAATCCTGCGAATGCCATACTTGTTAACGGCGCTTCAGCTCCGCCTGTTATCATTGCATCAGCATCACCACGCTGAATTGCTTTAAATGCATCACCAATTGAGTTTGCACCAGATGCACAAGCCGTTACAGAACAAGTGTTAATTCCTTTCGCTCCTGTTGCGATTGATACTTGACCTGCTGCCATATCTGGAATCATCATCGGCACGAAGAATGGACTCACACGGCGCGGACCTTTCTCAGTAAAAATCTTAAATTGTTCTTCGTATGTCTCCATACCGCCAATACCAGATCCAATCCATACACCAATTCGAGGTCCGTTTTCTTCTGTAATTTCAAGCTTTGCATCTGCAACTGCCATTTTCGCTGCTGCTACTGCATATTGTGTAAAGCGATCCATACGGCGCGCTTCTTTTTTATCAATATATTTCTCGACTTCAAAGTCGTTAATTTCTGCTGCTACTTTTGCTGGAAATAGTTCCGGATCAATTCTTGTAAGTCGTCCGATTCCAGATACACCTTTTTTAATGTTTTCCCACGCTGTTTCAACATCTGTACCGATCGGTGTAACAGCTCCTAGTCCTGTAATTACGACCCTCTTTTTTTCCATACAAAATACACTCCTTTTTTTCTCTCAGTCCTTATTTACCCCAACGAAGAGCAACTGCTCCCCATGTTAATCCGCCGCCAAAACCAACAAGTATAATTAAATCACCATCTTGAATACGTCCATTTTGCAATTCCTCTACCATTGCAATTGGAATTGAAGAAGCTGATGTATTACCAAACTTTTCAATTGTCATACTCATTTTTTCTTGTGGTAAATTTAATCTCTCTCTTGCAGATTCCATAATACGAATGTTCGCTTGATGCGGTACTAAGAAATCCACATCCTCTTTCGTAAGACCAGCTTTATCCAGCACGCGAAGACAAGATTCACCAAGTTGACGAACGGCAAATTTAAACACTTCTCTGCCATTCATCATAACATACTCGTCTTGATAAAGATGCTTACCGCCACTTCCGTCTGCTCCTAATTCGAAAGATAGAACGCCTCTTCCTTCTGAAACAGCTCCCATTACGATAGCACCGGCTCCGTCTCCAAATAGTACCGCTGTATTTCGATCATTCCAGTCTACAATTTTAGATAGTTTATCACTACCAACTACTAATACATTTTTATAAGTTCCCGTTTGAATAAATTGCTGCGCTGTAATCATTCCGTACATAAAACCAGCACATGCTGCACCTAAATCCATTGCAGCTGCATGTTTCGCTCCAATCGCTTCTTGAATGACACAAGCTACTGCTGGAAACGCACGATCTGGTGTTACTGTCGCCACCAAAATAAGATCGATATCTTCTCCGCTAACCCCTGCATCTTCAAGTGCTTTTTTAGCAGCCTCTACGGCCATATACGAAGTATCTATTGTATCATCGGCAATGCGTCTTTCGGCAATTCCCGTTCTCGTACGAATCCATTCATCGGATGTATCCATTATCTTCTCTAAATCGTGATTTGTGACTACTTTTTCCGGCACATATCTTCCGATCCCTAAAATGCCCACGTTCACATCGCAGCCCTCCGTTTTATATCAATTATTATGACTTGGTACTAATTTTAAAACATAAATGTATTTTTGTCTAGAATATATTTCAGCTAAAACATAAAGCTAGGCATTATTCACTTTATTGTTTATTAAAAGAAACAGAAACATACCTTTCCTGTTTCTTTTGAAATATAAAAAGGCTCGAACCGCTTCTCTCGACGGTTCGAGCCTCTTTCTCCTCAAAAAGAAAGGGTTTTATTGTTGATCTGCTTTCCCAAGCTCATATGCTTCGTTCATAACTTTCATCAATAACTCTAATACTGGTTGTGCTTTCTCCATATCAAGCGCAATTCCATTATCATCTAAAATGGCCTTTGCTTCTGGTAAATGCTTCATTGCGATTTGTAAAAACTGCATGCTTTTTTCGTTCATATTATACTCTTCCTCTCCATTAAAACTTTCACATACAATAGTGTAACACGCGTGCTATCCTTCGTATAACTCTTTATATTTTTTCATGTGTGCCAGTTGCTTATTTAAACCGTATTCTAACGGAGTATTTCTTTTTATCGAAATTACCTCGATAGCCTCATCTCTTACTTCGTTATTATTTTTATTTACTTTATCATCCGCGCGTAAAAGGTTCATACCTTTTTTCCATAATGATTTTTTACCACTAAGCAAATTGTATATACCGAGATGCTGCTCGTTCATTCCATTTTCCCATAAGTATTCACATACATCTTCCACGTACAGTAGATCACTTCCGTTTTCCTCACTCGCATAATAGCACTCTTTCTCATCCAGTTCTGATAAAATGAGCTGATGATACATCATAAAAGACGGTTGCCACGGTCCATATAATGTAGGAACTCGAAATACACTATATTGTAAATCCCCTTTTTTCAATCCTTCTTCTACTTTCAAAAATATGCGCTTATTTTCCGATTCATCTGTACTACCTACTTCAATAGAAGAAATTAAATTTAACTTCAATTTTTGTTCTTCACACATTCTTATAATTCGCTTTAAATATTGTAATATGACTCTTTCATTCCGAAACCCACATTGCTGATTTGGCTCATATAAGCAAAAGTAAACAGTATCGAATCTCTCTTCCTCTACTAATCTCCATCCATCTTCATCTCTTATCGAATAATACGTAAATAACGCATTTCGCCCAATTAACAATAACTTCTCTTCATTAATTTTGGTCATACTATTGAATTCATCAAAATCAAGACCATACACTTCTACTTCTTCTACGATCATTTTATTCACAAGGTGATAACCTACAAACGTAAGTGCACCTATTATCAGCACGCGTTCCATACCACCAACCCTTTCTCCTTGAAACAAATAGCTCCTCATTTATGTATATGGGAGCTTCACAATTCTTCTTCATATTTTTTAAAGAAATCAGTCGTTTGCCTAACCATTTTATATTTCACATCTTGCAGATGGAACAAGACAGAAGTATCGCATTGATTTAATTGCCTCATTTTCTCATATTTACGCAACTGTTGTTTTCTTCCTCTTTTTTCTTGTGTTGATACGAAAACTTTGACAGGTACACAAGATGGAAGAAGCGTAAATGATTTCTTATTTATTTTTAAATCTAACTCTTCCTCTTTGGCATCATACGCCAAACTTAATTCCTTCACTAATCTTTTGTAAAAAAACTTATGCTCTTTCTCAAATTCCACATATTCTGGTAAATCTAAACACGGATTCAACATAATGACAGAACGAATACATTCAGGGTATTTGTTCATCATTTCAAGTGCTACAAGCGCACCCATACCATCTGCCATTATGTGCATTTTCGCATTTAACGTCTCTTTTCTCAAAACAACATCATATAAACGTTTTGCTAGACGAACAGATTGGTCGTTTCCCCAGTGCCTTCCGTATAAATTAGAAGAAAAGACCGTGTAGCCTTCCTCAATAAGGCCATGTAAAAAATAAGATCTTCCCGCATGCTGTGTCCATAAACTTGTACCATTCTCAATAAAGTAGTTGTAATCACCGAGGAGCATAACCGAAAATCCATTTGGCTTCTCCGGTAAATAAATGACACATGGTTCTTTTTCTAAGTAAAAAAAACGTTCCGTAATACTCATTTTTCCCCCGCCTTATTTTCTAAACATATAAAACCACTCTTTTATAATGTATGAACGGAATGCAAATTTGCGTTGAAAAATCTACAAATATTTTTCTATATTCTTTTTTCAATTGTGTTACAATAAGGACAGATTGAACGAATAGAGGTGTAAAATATGCGTTTCATTTGGGCATTAATTTGGTCGTTCTTACTTGTACATATGATGAGCTATGTAATCGGCTCTATGACTGGCGGTACATACGACTTTAACCAAGCGTCTATTTTCTCAGTTGTTCTTGCTGTATTAGTACTAGCGATTTCAGCTGCAATTCCAAACGAGCCAGTAGAACAACACTAAAAAAAGAGTCCGGATTTTATCCGAACTCTTTTTTATTTTTATTTCACATGAACAACTAATTCGTTATTTTCTACATCGACAACTACGTGACTATTGTCAGTAATTGTTCCTGCAATTAATTCTCGCGCTAATTTCGTTTCCACTTGACGTTGTACGTATCGTTTTAATGGACGAGCTCCATACATCGGATCAAAGCCAGCTTCTACAACGAATTCTTTTGCTGCGTCTGTTAATTCTACTGTAATGTGACGGTCAGCTAAACGCCCTTGTAATTCTTTTACAATTTTATCAACAATACCTTTAATTTCATTCGTTGTAAGAGGTTTAAATAAAATAATTTCATCAACACGGTTTAAAAATTCAGGGCGGAAATGTCCTCTTAATTGCCCCATTACAAGGTCTCTTGATTCCTCTTTAATCGAGCCATCTTCTTCTAATCCATCTAGTAAATGAGCAGATCCAATATTTGAAGTCATAATAATAACTGTGTTTTTAAAGTCCACTGTACGTCCTTGCGAATCTGTAATGCGTCCATCATCTAACATTTGTAATAAAATGTTGAATACTTCTGGATGTGCTTTTTCAATTTCATCTAATAAAATAACGGAATATGGTTTACGTCTTACCGCTTCTGTTAATTGACCGCCTTCTTCATATCCTACATATCCAGGAGGTGCACCAATTAAGCGTGACACTGCGTGTTTCTCCATATACTCAGACATATCAATACGAATCATTTGCTCTTCACTATCGAATAAAGACTGCGCTAACGTTTTTGCAAGTTCTGTTTTACCAACACCCGTAGGGCCTAAGAAAATAAAGGAACCAATCGGGCGGTTCGGATCTTTAATACCAGCGCGAGCACGAAGAACCGCGTCTGATACTAAGCTTACTGCTTCCTCTTGTCCGATGACACGCTCTGATAAGATTTGCTCTAAGCGTAGTAATTTCTCGCGTTCACCTTCAACGAGTTTAGCAACAGGAATACCAGTCCAGCGTGAAACAATATCTGCAATTTCTTCTTCACTTACTTCCTCACGTAATAAACGATTTTCTTGTTTATTATGCGCGCCCATTTCTTCCGCTTCTTTTAACTCTTTTTCAATTGCTGGAATTTTCCCGTGACGAAGTTCGGCCGCTTTATTTAAATCGTAATTACCTTCTGCTTCTTCTAATTCACGGCGCAGACGTTCTAAATGTTCACGTAAGTCACGAACTTTGTGAATGTCTTCTTTTTCTTTCTCCCATTTCGCTCTCATACCACTTGCAACTTCTTTTAAATCTGATAGTTCACGTTGCAACGTTTTAAGACGTTCTTGGCTACCACGATCTGTTTCTTTTCCAAGAGCTGCTTCCTCAATTTCTAACTGCATAATACGACGCGTTACTTCATCTAATTCTGTTGGCATAGAATCAATTTCTGTACGAATTGTTGCGCACGCCTCATCAACAAGGTCAATTGCTTTATCTGGTAAGAATCGATCTGAAATATATCGATCTGATAAAACTGACGCTGCAACAATCGCACGGTCATGAATATTTACACCGTGATAAATTTCAAAACGCTCTTTTAATCCACGTAATATGGAAATCGTATCTTCAACAGTTGGTTCTTCTGCTAATACTTGTTGGAAACGTCTTTCTAGCGCTGGATCTTTCTCAATATATTTACGATATTCATCTAATGTCGTCGCCCCGATACAATGCAGTTCACCACGCGCAAGCATTGGTTTTAGCATATTCCCTGCATCCATCGCACCTTCTGTTTTACCGGCGCCAACGATTGTATGAAGTTCATCAATAAATAATAAAATACGCCCTTCACTCTTTTTAATTTCATTTAATACAGCTTGCAGACGCTCTTCGAACTCACCACGGAATTTCGCACCAGCTACGAGCGCACTCATATCTAACGCGAAAATCGTTCTATCTTTTAGCCCTTCAGGTACATCTTTTTTCACAATACGCTGCGCTAACCCTTCAACGATTGCTGTTTTACCAACACCTGGCTCACCAATTAAAACAGGGTTGTTTTTCGTTTTACGTGAAAGAATGCGAATGACACGTCGAATTTCACTATCCCGGCCAATAACAGGATCAATTTTCCCTGCTCTCACTTCTGCCACTAAATCACGGCCATATTTTTCTAACGCTTCATAAGTTGCTTCTGGATTTTGACTAGTCACTCTTTGATTCCCCCGAACTGTCATTAAAGACTGTAATAAGTTATCTTTCGTAATATGAAATCTTGTAAATAATTGATTGATATCGCCTTTTTCTTCAGAAAAAGCAAGCAATACATGTTCCACTGAAATGTAGTCATCTTGCAATTTCTCTGCTTCTTTTCCTGCTCTTACAAATAGTTGTTGCAGAGCACCTGTTATATATAATTTGCCTACTTCTGCACCGCTTCCCGTTACAGAAGGCTTTTTCTTAATTAAACTTTCGGCGCCTTGCTTTAACGCTTCTATATCGACATTCATTTTTTGAAAAATACGCACTGCTAACCCATCTTGCTCTTCTAATAATGTAAACAAGAGATGAACAGTATCTACTTCTTGATGATGATGAGATACCGCTAAAGATTGGGCACTCATAATCGCCTCTTGTGTTTTTGTTGTCATTTGATTTAAGTCCATCTTTACAGCCCTCCAAACGTTTGACTTTCTTTGACCTTTGATTTAATTATACGCCAACTGACTTTTTTATACAATAAATTCGCCTATGCATTTTCAAACTTATTATTGGAAAAAGAAAAAAGGAGCATTCATTATGCTATTTAAAAAAGTACGATAAATGAAACTACATTATGTAACAACAAAAAAGCCGCAATAAAGATTGCGGCTTCTGTTACGGTTTTCTTTTATATGTCCACTGGCGGTTATGATTCGTGTTATCTGGAAACTTTTCACCGGCAGTTAATTGTACCATTTGCGGATTTTTTACCATACTTCCCGTTTCACCAATTTCTACGTAAATGCCATCATTTGGCGCTTTTTGTCCAGAACGAAACCTGCGATTTTGTCCCATCTTCATTCTCCTTCCATGACGTCTTGCCTCATTAGTATATCCATTTTAAAAGAAAGGTTTTCTGTCATGTTTAGGAAACAAGTACTACATCTCATTCTTGTACATATACATGAATGACACAAGCTTAGGAAGGAATTCCTTTCCTATCTGTAGAAAAAAAGAAACCAACCTACTCTAGGCTAGTTTCAAAGGAGAGTCAAACATATACGAGAAGATTACATGTTCATTATATGCCTCATCATACGAGCAATGTAACCCTTTTCACATTTTGTACATAATGAAAGAAACATTATTTGAACTTTCTAAAAAGATGTTGACTTTTCTTAATTTCCAACGAGAAATAGTAGACACCGTAGTACTTCGCGACGTAAGATGGATATATAGTGAAATCTCCATCTATGGTGGTCTCACCCAGTCTAACCTCTTATTTCTGCATATTAAAAACGGAAATACAGATAGAAACAAAAAAATTATTATAAGAGGTGAAATTATGAACAAACAACATTTAATCGCATTAGACTTAGACGGCACTTTATTAACAGACAACAAAATAATTTCCACTCGAACGAAACATACAATTGCAAAAGCAAAGGAACAAGGACACGTTGTCGTTATTTCAACAGGACGTCCATTCCGCGCTAGTTATGATTACTATAAAGAACTAGGTCTGAATACACCTATCGTAAACTTTAACGGTGCGTACGTGCACCATCCTCTTGATTCAAACTGGGGTATACATCACTCTCCTCTTGAGCTAGCAACAGCGCAAGAAATTGTACGAGCTTGTTTTGATTTCGGCGTAAAAAATATATACGCTGAAGTTATGGATGATGTGTATGTTCGTGAAATTGATGAAGATAAAAAACACATTTTCGAATTCGGTTCTCCTAAGATTTTTACAGGAGACTTATTAAATATTTTAAATGACCATCCAACTTGCTTATTAATTGACGCACATGACGAGCATTCTACTGCAATTCGTCAACATTTAACTGATATGCATGCGGAAGTAATCGACCATAGAAAATGGGGTGCACCTTGGCCGATTATTGAAATTGTAAAAAGCGGATTAAATAAAGCGGTCGGATTACAAAAAATTTCTAGTCATTACAACATTCCACAAGAGCGAATTATCGCTTTCGGTGACGAAGATAATGATTTTGAAATGATTGAATTTGCTGGTCACGGCATCGCAATGGGAAATGCCATCCCTGAATTAAAATCACTCGCAAACCATACTACGTTAACGAACGAAGAAGATGGTATTGCTTTATATTTAGAAGAGGTTCTTGGGTTGTAATCTAAAAATTCCCTACTTATAGTTTCCTACCAAATGCCCATACTATAAGTAGACGCATAAGACATCGCGTCGATTGTTTTCAGCTAAATAAAGGGGGTTTTTCGAATGGGTAAAAAGAACAAATCAAAACGTTTTATCCAACAAGGAGCCGATGCTGTTATGAAGCATGATGCAAGATTCCCGTACAGAGGTACATTAGCTGAGGCAGAAAAGGCAAGAAGTAACTCTTCTTTTGGAGGGGTTTAAATGGGGAACTTACTATTCCAACAAGCTAGAGATGCTGTTGAAAATGCCGTATCTTGTTCAAGCGGTACTGAGCAACAAGATCTCGTATATAGAGCAAAAAATGCTTTGCAATCCGCTTACGCAAACTCTTCAACTGCTGAAAAAGTTCAGCTCCGTGAAATGCAAGAGCAATTGCAAAACATTACGAATGTACATTAAAAAAGAGGACCAACTTTGGTCCTCTTTAATCTTTCCGAAACAATCCGAACACCCCAACTGTTTGCAGTATATTTGTAAATGCACCTGGGTCCACTTGTTTAATAATCCTCTCCAATTCGTATAACTCGTAACGGGTAATAACCATCATTAACATTTCTTTATTTTCATTCGTATAAGCACCTGTTGCTGGTATCGTTGTAATTCCTCTTACTAATCGCGAGTGAATCGCCTTTCTTACGTCCGCCCCATTCTTCGTAACAATTAATGCTGTAATCTTTACATGACGAGTATGAATTGCATCAATAATTCTCGTTGATACATATAAAGTCACTAACGTATATAACGCTTTTTCCCATCCATATACATAGCCAGCAGCGATAATGATAATTGCATTAAAAAAGAAAAAGTATGTACCGACAGGCTTATCTTTTATTTTTGATAAAATCATGGCGATAATATCTAATCCACCTGTAGAAGCACCCCACTTTAAAGCAATCCCTACTCCAATTGCCGAAATAATCCCGCCAAAAATCGCATTTAATATGATATCATTCGAAACCGCTCTAACAGGGATGATTTCTAGAAACAAAGTCATAAATATAACACAAAGAAAACTAAAAAAGGTGAAGGCCTTTCCAACCTTTTTCCACGCTAAAATAACGACAGGAATATTAAATAAGCTAAACAATACTCCCGTAGATATGTGAATCGATAAAAAATCACCTAATATTTGTGATAATAATTGAGACAATCCAGCAAAGCCGCTCGCATACACTTTCGCTGGCGTTAAAAATAAATTCATCCCAATCGCGTTTAATAAACCTGCGATGATTACAACGATTAACTTCTTTATAAGTTCAGTATAATTCAACTTCAAATCCATTTGGAGTCCACCTTTACCCTTCATAAATGCACCGCTATACATAGTCTTTACGAAAAAGGAAATGATAAACGTACAACGTTTAGAAATGGAGTTGATACATATGCCACATACGAGTGATAACGACAAAAAAGCACGCGATAATAATGCAAAACGCACACAAAAAAATGAGCAAGAGCAAAAAAATATTCAGCAAGGTAAACGTGCATACTCTAAAAAGACCGATCACCTTTGATTCCATCGTACATCAACAATTATGTTGATGTACTTTTTTACATTTTAAAGGAAAAAAACATTAAAAATTCACTTCATGTTCACTTCTATATTCTACAATAGCGATAACATATTCGGATGAGGTGTTGGCATGAGAGGGAAACATATTTTCATTATTACTGCACTAATAAGTATATTGATGCTATCTGCTTGCGGACAAAAAAACGGCTCAGCTACAGTCGCCACAGCAACAGACTCGACCATTACAAAGGATAACTTCGAAAAACAATTGAAAGATCGTTACGGAAAAGACATGCTATACGAAATGATGGCACAAGACGTCATCACAAAAAAATATAAAGTATCTGATGAAGAGGTAAATAAAGAAGTAGAAAAAGTAAAAAAACAATATGGAGATCAATTCAAAAAAGTATTAGAAAATAATGGTTTAAAAGATGAAGAGGATTTTAAAAATCAAATTAAGTTCAAACTTGCTATGAATGAAGCAATTAAGAAAAGCATTACAGAGAAAGACGTAAAAGACCACTATAAGCCAGAAATTAAAGCGAGTCACATTTTAGTAAGTGACGAAAATGAAGCGAAAGAAATAAAGAGTAAACTAGATGCTGGTGCTTCATTTGAAGAATTAGCAAAACAAGAATCACAAGATCTACTATCAAAAGATAAAGGCGGAGACCTTGGATACTTCAATTCAGGTACAATGGCTCCTGAATTCGAAACGGCTGCCTACAAACTAAATGTTGGACAAATTAGCAACCCCGTAAAATCATCAAACGGTTATCACGTTATTAAATTAACTGATAAAAAAGATTTAAAACCTTACGATGAGGTAAAAAACTCTATTCGCAAAAACTTAGAGGAAGAACGTACTGCTGATCCTGTATTCAGCAAAAAATTGTTACAAGAGGAATTAAAAAAGGCAAATATTAAAATAAATGATAGTGATTTGAAAGATACATTTACTCTTGTTTCTCCGCAAGGAAATTAAAAAAGCACAACCTTATTTTTTTAGATAAGGTTGTGCTTTTTAATCTTTTATCTTATTTCTTAAAGTAAGTCCAACCTTCTTCTTGGTAAACCTTTTCTTCTTTCATCAACTTACCAAGTGCACGCTTAAATGCAGCTTTACTCATGTTAAAGCGTTCTTTAATATCTTCTGGATGGCTCTTATCCCAAAACGGCATTGCTCCGCCTCGTTCTTCCATATATGCATAAATTACTGCAGCATCATCTTCCATTCCTTCTTCTTTACGAGGAAGAAGTGAAATGTTAATTGTACCGTCATCTTTTACGTCAATAATACGGCCCGTTACACGCTCACCGATGCGGACTTGTTCTTTTCTTTCTGTATGGTGTAGGAAAGCACGGAAATGCTCATCCGTTAGTATGAATGAACCAACTTGAAGTGAACGATATACACGTCCGTTTACGTTTTTATTACGCATAGATGGCGTTGCATCTACGATAATTTCTTGCATATCACTGTCTCTCGCTGGAAGAGCAATTAAACGATCACGATTCGTTAATTTTAACGTACAATATAATTCGTCGCCTACTTCTGGCCATACTGGCATATAAATCGGGAACTCATCAGCTGGAATTAATATATCTTTTGATACACCAATATCAACAAACACACCTAAACTAGGAATGACTTCTACAACCTTTACCCAGTTCCAATCATAAGTTGTAATAATTGGCTCCTTCATTGTTGCTGAAATACGATTTTGGTGATCAAGGTATAAGAATACATCAATCGTATCGCCTTCTGCAATTTCTCCAGCTACTTCGTTTTTATGTAGGAAGATTTCTTCTTCTTCATTCCCAACCATATATCCGATTTCCGTTTCGCGTAAAACAGTTACCTGTTCAATCGATCCTATTTGCAAATACATATTTTTAATTCCCTTCTATATATATAAAATTATCTTTTTTATCATTCCAAACAAAAGTTAATTATAACATGATTTTCCCTGTATTTGTCCAACTGCCCAAAATTCACTATAATAAAATGTGGTTCCATGAATATAAGTACGAAAACACTTAAGTCTAGACTCGTTTTCAGCTATACTTTAGTATGTACAGTACATAACAAGATTAGAAATTTATTTGGAGGTGCTAACTATGGCAAAAGATAGTTCTTTTGACATCGTTTCGAAAGTAGAATTACCTGAAGTAACAAACGCAATTAATATCGCATTAAAGGAAATCCAAAACCGATATGACTTTAAAGGAAGTAAAAGTGATATTAAATTAGAAAAAGAAGTACTAGTTTTAACTTCTGATGACGAGTTCAAATTAGACCAAGTAAAAGATGTTTTAATTTCTAAACTTGTAAAACGTAACGTTCCAATTAAGAACTTAGATTACGGAAAAGTTGAAGCTGCAACTGGCAACACTGTTCGTCAACGCGCAACACTTCAACAAGGTATCGATAAAGATAATGCTAAAAAAATTAACAACATCATTAAAGAAATGAAATTAAAAGTAAAAACACAGGTACAAGATGATCAAGTACGTGTTACGGCGAAAAGCCGCGATGACTTACAAGCAGTAATTGCAGCTGTTCGTAGCGCTGATTTACCAATCGACGTACAGTTCATTAACTACCGCTAAAAAGAAAACTCCTCTTAATTAGAGGAGTTTTCTTTTTAGTTTTGTAGAGACAATATTACAAGAACAAACCATAGAAAAAAGGCATCTGCGATGAAAATTGCTAAGTGAACAGAGTCTAACCATACGAATACTTCACAAGTGAATGCATGATTAAACTAGGCCTTATTGTAGAATTTGTTTTATACATGTATTTAGCAGACCTTATTGAAAATAAGAAAAAGACACCTCAAGACGTTTCCCCCTTCGATTTGAATTACTTTTCTTAGTAATTACATCCTAGGCCAAAGTCATCTTAAAAATCGCTGTAACTCATAATTCCTCTCCCCGCCAAAACGTAACAATTTATGAGTATAAGAATATTTCCCAACCTTTAATGTAATGTAAAATTAATAAGGATCTTAAAAAATGTTAATTAAAAAAGAGTTAGAAGTGGTTTTTTGAAGAAATTAATATTATGGTTTTTATTGGCCACATTCTCCCTAAATACTGTAGGATGTTCTAATAATACGAATACACTAACGGATAAGTCTAACTGTATCAACAAAGCTTGGTACAAAAAAACTATGTCATGTAATCATTTAAAAAACATTAAATAGTTAATGATAAAAGTCATAAGAAAAGACACATCAAAGCGCCTTCCTCCGACTTGAACCATCTTAATTTTAATCATATTTGGATGGAGTTAAAAAGAAGCATAAATTGTTAATAAAGATGCAGACTTCAAAATAAAAAAGTACGTTAAGGAAACTCTTATATTAAACACTAATATTCTAGAAGCAAGTTTATAAGTGTAAAACCTACAGGGATTTCCCCTGTAGGTTTTATTATATTTCAAGTGATTTCCAAATGAATTATGAGTGGCTTTTTTCAGTTTGGTTTTCAAAATATTTTTCTTTAACCATTTTTATCAGATTTTCTTTTTCTGTTAGTTCAAATATAAATAATGCTTTTTTCATGTTATTTGCAATATCTTCTTCATTCTGTTGTTTAAATCTTAATAAATTCCATCCTTTTAAATAGTACAGTTCACCTAATAAGTATAAAGTATTTAGATTAATAGCTAATTTGATGCCCTTATCAATGTATTTTACCGCTTCTTCATATTGATAGGTCATACCTAAACATTTCGCTAAATTAAAAATGATTTTTAATTTAATCGCTTTATCTCTCGGAAAATCTAACTTATTAAAATTAGTTAAACATCTTCCTAATATAGTAATACTTTTATCATATTCTTTATTTTCCGCATAAAATATAGACATTGTCTGCATAATATCTATTTCTCTTTCTGAT
Source organism: Bacillus sp. ok061 (assembly GCF_900108285.1). Lineage (NCBI taxonomy): Bacteria > Bacillati > Bacillota > Bacilli > Caryophanales > Bacillaceae > Bacillus > Bacillus sp. ok061. The sequence goes on from NZ_FNUW01000003.1 coordinate 236,991, forward strand.
AAAAAATCAACATTGGTTAAAGTTAGTTTTAATGCATTATTTAAAAGTTTTAAAGCAGTTTTTATGGATCTGTTCACCTCAAATACAGCAATTGCTTCATGCCATAGGAGAAATTGTTTATCTTCTTTTGCCTGGAAATTTTTTTCATCTTTCTCTTTTTTCACTATTTCATAAAGTTCTTTATATTGTTTTTGCTTTAAGCAATCTTTTATTACACATTTTACATTTTCTACATATTTAAATTTCTTGTTTTGAGTTAATGCAAATATATTATTCGGGTCAATACCAAGTCTTTCTGATAATTGATATAACAATATACTAGATGGATAAATCATACCTTTTTCTATTTTGCTAATTTGACTTTGCGAACATATTCCATGACATAATTCGGATTGTGATATATTTTTTTTAATTCTAAGCTCTTTAATGGTAATACCCAAATCGTAAAATTCCATTTTCCCACCTACTATTTAGCACTATATTAGTATAAGAGTATTCTCTAACTTTTAATGTAATGTAAAATTAATATAGTTGCAATTATCGTTCGTTTCAAAGATCTTTCTCTATCCGTATTGACACAAAAACAGGCTAGGAAGAAGACTTTCTCCCTAACCTAGAACCCCCTCTCATTAGAGAAGTTTTCATTTTCGTATCGTTTCTCTTAAGAAATTTCATATCAACAGAATAAACACTATTGCCCCACCGAACAAACTTACAAATACAATAAGAAGACATGAACATAGAACGAGCACCTTCTCATCTACGTTTCCTTTTAACTGCAATTAAAAACGCAATAAATAATACATTCACACCAATGATTAAGGAGATAAATAACCAATTCACACCTGTTTCTCCGTTAACTTTATACACGTTTGATTCTTCACGCTTTAAAACGAGATAAAATCCCCCATTTTCCTCTCTTATAATTTCATCCTCTAACAATCCTCTTAACTCTTGTTTTTCACCAATCGCACTTGCAGGTAAGGAGACTTTTTGTGTTTCTTTCGTATTATTAATTGCTACTAAAGTTACTTCATTTTTATATTTTCGTTTTAGTATGCTCATCCCGCTCTTATCATACAATAGCTCAAACGTACCGCGTCGTAAAGACGGTCTCGCCTGTCTAAGTTCACCTAGTTTTGTTATGTGCTGCATAAATTTTTCGTCTGACTTAAAATCCATTAATCGTCTATTATCGGGTACACTTCCTCCATCTAATGCAATTTCAGTTCCGTAATAAAAATTCGGAATTCCAGGTGATGTTAACAGATATGTAAGCGCCAGTTTTAAACGTGATGGCGGATAATACATATTTTCTTTTGCAATACGCGCATATCTTTTTGTTTCTTGATCATCTAAAAACGTAACAAATTCCCCTTCTTTTTTACTCACATCGTATAACGATTTCACCGATACATCCGCTTTGGAAAACGATTCTACTATTTTTTCGTTGTATTCGCTATCCTCCTTTGTCATAATACGAAAATCTTTCTTTATCACTTGCATATCTTTTTGCGCGTTATCCCAAAAGGAACGCGGCTTTTTTTCACTATGTATAACATAACTTCCGTCTAAATCAACTTCTTTTATCCACCATTTCATTGCGTCAATTACCTGTTGTTCGTTTTCTCCAAGCGGAAATTGAAATACAACTTTCATTCCTTTTGCCTGAGCTTCTTTTACAAGTTCTTTCACATCATTTTCTGTCCCGAAATGTTCATTTACCTTTTTAAAATTTCGCACGTCTAATCCATCGTACTTTCCACTTTCAAAAAGTGGCGAAAGCATAACGGTAGTAAAACCCATTTCTTTTATGTAATCCAACCTTTTTATAATTCCTCTTATATCCCCGCCTTGATACCCTTCTAAATTACCAACTTCTAACTGTTTGTCATTTTTCGGTTCTCCATTATTGAAGCGATCAATCATAATGGAGTATATAACTTCATCTCGCCACTCTCTTTTTTCGTCTGCAAAAGTATGTATTGGTACAAACAAAACAACAGCTAAGCAAAAACAAATGAATAGTTTCCTAGTCCGTATTTTTCCCACACGCATCCCCCAAGCTTTTTAATTGTAAGAATATTATACCAATTATCCGAATGAAACGCATATGTCGATTTTAATCCTCACAAAATAATTCATGTTAGATTTCCTGACATCATGTATATAATTTTCTGAATTTTTAGTTGATTTTTAGTTTAATTTCGAATATGATATGAAACATAACAAATAGATGTTATTTTTTCTAACATTATAGGAGGAGAGCTCATGAATATGGGAGATACAGTTTTTATGTTTGTGACGACAGTAATGGTCATGTTGATGACACCAGGATTGGCACTTTTTTATGGAGGTATGGTTCGCAGCAAAAATGTACTCAGTACAACGATGCATAGTTATAGCGCAATGGCTATCGTTTCGATTCAATGGATTGTTATCGGCTATTCTTTATCATTCGGACCAGATTGGCACGGGATTATCGGTACACTTGATTGGTTCGGTCTAAACGGAGTTACCTACGCACCAAATCCAGACTACTCATCTACTATTCCTCACAATTTATTCATGATGTTTCAACTCATGTTCGCCATTTTAACTCCAGCTTTAATTTCAGGTGCATTCGCTGAAAGAATGCGATTTTCTGCCTTTCTTATTTTTATCCTTCTATGGACAACGATCGTTTACAATCCTGTCGCTCATTGGGTATGGGGCGTCGGCGGGTGGCTAAGGGAACTTGGCGCACTAGACTTCGCTGGCGGAAACGTCGTTCACATCACTTCCGGAGTTGCTGGTCTTGTATTAGCTATTTTCCTTGGAAAACGAAAAAACATAAATGGTTCTTCTCCTCATCATTTGCCATTTACAATGTTAGGCGCAGGCTTATTATGGTTTGGCTGGTTCGGTTTTAACGTCGGCAGCGCATTATCCTTAAACGACGTAGCTTTAACTGCATTTATTAATACAAATATAGCCGCTGCTGCCTCCGCTCTAACTTGGATGCTTTCTGAATGGTTCTTCCAATCAAAACCGACTGCGATGGGAGCTGCTTGCGGAGTTGTTTCTGGTCTAGTCGCTATTACACCAGCTTGCGGGTTCGTTACACCTTTCTCCGCTCTTCTTATCGGAGCAATTGGTGGTATATTATGCTTTGGCGCCGTTTTCTTCTTAAAAACAAAATTCGGGTATGACGATACACTTGATGCCTTTGGATGCCACGGTATCGGAGGAACTTGGGGCGGTATTGCAACAGGACTATTTGCAACTACTACCGTAAACGGGGATGGTGCGAACGGATTGTTTTACGGAAATGCGGCTTTACTGTTTAAACAACTTATAGCGATCGGTGCAACATATGCATTCACGATCATCATGACGTATGCCATTATTAAAGTTATTAACTTCTTCCTCCCTGTTCGAGTAGATGAGCACGAGGAACACATGGGACTTGATATTTCGATGCATGGCGAGAAGGCTTATGAACATGCAGAGCGAGCAAACTAAAAAAGAGATGCAATCTATTAGTAATAGATTGCATCCCTTTTTTTGCGCACGGGGCAACATACCCCGCCTAGTATAAATGTAAATATATCAACGATTTTTCAAATATATCGATTGTTTCTTTCAATATATCAACGGTTCGACACAACATATCGATTTACAAACAAATTCCGACATAATTTACACGCAAAATACCCCACATAAATTTATACAAAAAAGACGACCGAAACCCGGTCGTCTTTTCCTATTTATTTCGGAGCATTTCCTACATATTGCGTAATATCAACATTTAACGCCTGCGCTAAACGCATACCGTATTCTTGATCTGCACGGAAGAAGTTACAAACAGCTAGTAATTTCGTGCGTTCATTTACGTCTTTTAGATCATTTGTTAAGTTTGCAATTAAGTTATCTTGCTCTTCTTTAGAGAATGAACGGTAACGCTCACCTGCTTGTTTAAAGTCATTTGGTTTCTCGATTTTTTCACGAGATACATAGCCTTCTACTTTCATAGTTGAATCGCGGTAAGCTTTGTCTTCAACTGGATTCTCCGCATGACGGCTCGGTTCGTAGTTGATTGTAGATGGGTTTTGATTCATTTGCATCGCACCATCACGTTGTTGGTTATGAACAGCTGCGTACGGGCAGTTTACAGGAATTTGCAAGTAATTTGCACCAAGACGATAACGCTGTGTATCTGGGTAAGAGAATAAACGACCTTGTAATAATTTATCTTCCGATGGTTCAATACCATTTACAGTTGCACTTGGAGAGAATGCTACTTGTTCTACTTCTGCAAAGAAGTTTTTCGGATTACGATTTAACGTCATTGTCCCTACTTCAATTAACGGGAAGCGATCTTCTGGCCATACTTTCGTTGGATCTAGTGGATCAAAGTCTAAAGAATCCATTTCATCAAGTTGCATAACTTGTACGTGTAAATCCCATTTCGGATGATTTCCTTTTTCGATTGCGTCGAACAAGTCACGAGTTGCATGATTGAAGTCTTTCCCTTGTACTTCTTGCACTTCTTTCGCATTTAAGTTACGTACACCTTGCTGCGGTTTCCAGTGGTATTTAATATAAACAATTTTACCTTCTTCATTAATCCATTTAAATGAATGGACGCCGAAACCTTCCATTTCACGATAGCTTGCTGGTGTACCATAATCAGAAAATACCCATGTCATCATATGTGTAGACTCTGGAGTTAACGTCATGAAATCCCAATAACGATCTGGCGTTTGAATATTTGTATCCGGTGCTGGTTTTAAAGAATGAACCATGTCAGGGAATTTAATTGCATCACGAATGAAGAAAACTGGTAAATGATTACCTACGATATCGTAGTTTCCTTCTTCTGTATAAAATTTAACTGCGAAACCGCGTGGGTCACGAGCTGTTTCCGGAGAACCTTGACCATGAATAACCGTTGAAAAACGAACAAATACAGGTGTTTCAGTTCCTTCATTTTGTAAAAATGCTGCTTTCGTATATGGCTTCATGCTATTTTTCGTTACGAATACACCGTGAGCACCTGCACCACGTGCATGCACAACACGCTCCGGAATACGTTCACGATCAAAGTGTGCAAGTTTTTCTACTAAATGATAGTCTTCTAATAATACTGGTCCACGACGACCAGCTGTACGAGAATTTTGGTTGTCTCCAACTGGAGCACCTTGGTTTGTTGTTAAGCGATTATTTGGATTCATCTAGGGGGATCCTCCTCTTTCTTTCGTAGTAATTATTATTTATTTAAAATTATTATAAACTAATTATTATTTAAAACTAAATCTTTGTCAACTATTTCCTTCACTTTTTTTGAAACAATTTCAGCCAAACAGTCGATAAATGCAGATTGTGCATTCGGCATATTTGGTCTAAAATATTTGGCATTTAATTCATCAGTTACAACTTTACATTCATAATCGTTGTCATATAAAACTTCTAAATGCTCCGCTACAAAGCCAATTGGGCAATATATGAAAGATTCGTACCCATGGTCTTCATATAAATCTTTCGTTAAATCTTGCACATCTGGACCAATCCATGGATCAAGAGTATTCCCAGCACTTTGCCAACCAATTGTATAGTTTTGAATATTTGCAGCTTCTGCAATTAAATCTGCCGTATACTTTAGTTGTTCTACATATGGGTCTCCTGCTGCAATAATTTTTTCTGGCAAACTATGCGCCGAAAAAATTACGACTGTTTTCTCTTTATCTTCAATCTTTGTAAATGTTTCTTTTATTTGCTCTGCCCAATACGAAATAAACTTCGGTTCATCGTACCATTGTTCAATTGGTTCAATAACAGGACCACCGATTTCTTTTGAAAGACGAATAGCACGGTCATTATACGCTTTAATGCTAAATGTAGAATAGTGCGGTGCTAATACGATACTAATCGCCTGCTCAATTCCATCTCGCTTCATTTCCTCTACAGCCTCTTCTATAAATGGCGCAGTATGTTTTAAACCTAAGTAACAAGTAAATTCATACTCTGTAAATATGTTATTCATTGAATCTGTTAATTTATGCGCCTGCTCTTTCGTAATTTTTGCAAGCGGCGAAATTCCACCAATCGCTTTATAGCGCCCAATTAAATCTTCAAGCGCTTCTTCTGACGGCTTACGCCCGTGACGGATATGTGTATAATATGCCTCTACATCATCTAATGATTCTGGTGTTCCATACGCCATTACGAGTAAACCTATTTTTTTCTTTGTCATCTATATAACACCTCAATTTTATAAATGAGAATCCTTTTCAGAACGTTTGTTTCCAATTATAACAAGCAATAATAAGTACGTCAAAATAATAATTCTAATTAAGTATTATTTATAAGGTGTTTTTGAATTTTATATGACAATTTCTTTAATAAAAAGCGACTTACATAATTGCAAGCCGCTTTTCCCTTATTCTTTAATATTTACCCCATATTCTTTAAACCAAACGTGAATTTGTGCTAAATGAGCTAAAAGCTGTGGCCCAGTCATCAATTGACCAAACCATGGTGTTTGAAATGCACTGCCACCAGACTGAATTAATCCGTTCAACTGCTCTTTATCAAACAATTCGTGTAAAATTGAACCTTTATCTGTTAATAGATTTTGAAGCCATACCGTTACTGCCTTTGTATAGTGTGGATTGTGCGTTTTCGGATAAGGACTCTTCTTCCTATATAAGATGTCATGTGGGAGTACATCTTCTAACGCTTTACGTAATAGACCTTTTTCGCGGTTTTTATACATTTTCATTTCCCAAGGAATATTCCACGCATATTCGACAAGACGATGATCTGCAAACGGAACACGTACTTCTAAGCTTGCCCCCATACTCATGCGGTCTTTTCTGTCTAATAATGTTGTCATAAACCATACCATATTTAAATAAAATAATTGGCGTCTTTTTGCTTCTAGCGGACTTTCTCCCTCTAAAATAGGAACTTCTTGAATGGATTCTTCATAACGCTGCTGTACATATTGTTGTAAATTTAATTTATTTCTCCATTCTCTCTTTAGCAATTGTTCACGCGCTTCTGTAGAGCGCATCCACGGAAACGCACTCGATTGTAAATCATCTTCTCTATAAAACCACGGATAACCACCAAATATTTCGTCTGCACATTCCCCAGATAAACCAACGACAAAATCTTGTTTAATTTCACGGCAAAACCATAGTAATGACGAATCGATATCTGCCATACCAGGCAAATCACGAACGAGTACGGCTTCTGTTAAATACTGCGCTAATTGTTCATTTGAAATGACGCAACGATGGTGGATTGTTTGAAACGTCTCCGTCATCAAATGAATAAATGGTGCATCTGAATTTGGCTGGAACGCATTCGCTTTAAAGTATTTGTCATTATCTTCATAATCAACAGAGTATGTGTGTAATTGTCCTTTTCCTGACCTTACATATTCTTTTGCAGCAATTGCTGTTATAGCGCTCGAATCTACACCCCCTGATAGAAAAGTACATAGTGGTACATCAGAAACGAGCTGCCTTGTAATCGCATCTTGTAATAAAAAGCGTGTTTTTTCTACTGTTTCTTCAAAGGAGTCTTCATGTTTTTTGCTTTCCACATTCCAATATCTCCATATGCATAAACCGTTCTTTGAAAATGTCATCGCATGACCTGGACGTAATTCTTTTATACCAGCATAAATACCGTGGCCAGGCGTTCTTGACGGTCCGAGTCCGAATATTTCTGATAATCCTTCTAACGTTACTTCCGCCTTCACATCTGGATGCGACAATATCGCTTTTAACTCCGAACCAAATAATAAGCGTCCACTATCATATTTATAAAAAAGTGGCTTTACACCTAATCGATCTCGCGCAATAAATACTTGTTCTTTCTGTTCGTCCCATACTGCAAACGCATATATACCGTTTAAATGATCGACACATTCTTCTTTCCATTCAATATAAGAAGCTAATAATACTTCTGTATCAGAATGACCTTTGAACGTATATCCTCTTCTTAATAATTCCTTTCGAATGTCTTCTGTGTTATAAAGTTCACCGTTATAGCAAATAGCGTAATTCGTTTCATCTTTTAAACAAGTCATCGGTTGTTTACCACCCTCAGGATCAACAACGATTAAACGTTTATGCCCAAATGCGACATTGCCTTTAATCCAAACTTTATTATCATCCGGACCACGTTTGGCTAACGTCTCAGCCATCTTCGTAACGACATCTCTTTCTCCTTCTAATGAGCGTTTATAATCCACCCATCCTGTAATCCCGCACATATAAATCATCCTTCCATCTTATTTCTTTTCTTGAACGTGCAGTAATCCCCACCCTAAGAGTGCGGATCAAAAAATGAAAAACTTGACGATAACCTACTATCCACATATGGAATAGCATTCTCACTCAGTAAAACGTGTTTTATTGTATGCCCACCTATGTCTATATGTGTCTAGTTATAAAGAATGCACGAACTGTCTATAACAGGAATAACTACTTTTCATAAAGGAGAAATCGTGTATGATACAACGTAAACATATTTTATATAACCAGCCCCGTGCTCATACAGTCGGTAATGTAGAATATATAAACAATGAATGGGTATTCTTTGATGATGAAAATGATGAAGCGTTTTTATTAGAAGATATTGCCGAAGATGGGTTTGAAATTTTATATAATAACAATTGGCTACCAGCCCGTTTCTATGAACAAGATGTATTGCAAATCGCCAACGAGCAACACCATTTGCAAAATGGTGAAATGATACGTATTCGAAAAAAGTTACTTCTTAGTTATAATGAATGGCTCGAGGAATTACCTGACTCCGTCTTCACATTATTAACTGAATCATTGCAATCACTTCACTACTCTTTATATGATTGCATGTATTGTCATAATTATTTATCTTTCTTACCGAAAGAGGAGTCACGCGAAGGAGTAAATATTCTTTTGTTTGATAACGAAGAGATGATCTGTACACTGCAGCATCATTTCGTTCGTCACACTACTTCAAATAAAAATATGTTCCGTTTTACGAAAGTAAATGGAGAAGAGTTGCATATCGATGCGACATAAAGTGAAACTTTAATCAGTGGGGCAACCCCCACTGATTATTAACCTTCACCAATCGGGTGTTTACGAGCAGTTGATCTCCCACCTAACTTCTTTGCTTAAGCTGAATTTTGAGGTGGGAGTTTTACTGCCCGTTAATACGGGATAACGTAAAAAACCACCTTATCTCCCAAGTCTTTGAGGATTATAAGGTGGTTTTATTTTTATTTGAATACGTACCAGCCAAGTGGCAATTTCAGTCCTAAGTATAATACTGCTACTAGCGCAACAATAAATAAGCCCCAAACCGCCCCTGTTGGTTTGTTTTTGCTCATTTTCACAAGAACCATTTCCATTCCACCGATAACTAAAATACCAGCTAACATTTTTAAGCCATACCACATGTGCATGCTACCTGTTGCGGTCTTCACAATACTCATGTACAACATGAAGCCTGTCACAATAATGATGATATACATTAGGCGAAGCCCCATATGTACACCTTTACCTTTTCTTCCTGCTGAATAAAGTGAATACGCAACGAAGAATAAAATTAAACCTAACGCCCATGCTGTAATATGCATATGTACCATCGTATCCCTTACCTCCTCTTTTCACACTTTTTCACTCTATATGATAACATGTTCATTTATTTTCAGGAAATGTTTCGCTTTTTTACATTTAAATGATATAATATTTAGAGTATTTACAAACTTCTTGTAATAACAAAAGGGGGAACAATCATGATTCAAACTAAGGATATTATCGAACTTACAGACACATACGGAGCAAATAACTATCACCCACTTCCAATCGTTATTTCTAAAGCAGAAGGTGTTTGGGTAGAAGATCCTGAAGGAAACCGCTATATGGACTTATTAAGTGCATATTCTGCAGTAAACCAAGGTCATCGTCACCCGAAAATTATTAACGCTTTAATTGACCAAGCTAATCGTGTTACGTTAACTTCTCGTGCTTTCCATAGCGATCAATTAGGTCCTTGGTACGAAAAAGTTGCGAAACTAACTAATAAAGAAATGGTACTTCCAATGAATACAGGTGCTGAAGCTGTTGAAACTGCAATTAAAACAGTTCGTCGCTGGGCTTATGATGTGAAGAAAGTAGAAGCAAACCGTGCTGAAATCATCGTTTGTGAAGATAACTTCCACGGACGTACAATGGGTTCTGTTTCTATGTCTTCAAATGAAGAGTACAAGCGTGGATTCGGCCCAATGCTTCCTGGCATCGTTGTGATTCCTTACGGTGATTTAGAAGCATTAAAAGCCGCAATTACACCAAACACAGCTGCATTCATTTTAGAGCCAATTCAAGGTGAAGCAGGAATTAATATCCCACCAGCTGGTTACTTAAAAGAAGCTCTTGAAGTATGTAAAAAAGAAAACGTTTTATTCGTAGCAGATGAAATCCAAACAGGCTTAGGCCGTACTGGTAAAGTATTCGCTTGTGACTGGGACGATGTAACTCCTGACATGTACATACTTGGTAAAGCACTTGGTGGCGGTGTGTTCCCGATCTCTTGCGTTGCAGCAAATCGCGACATTTTAGGCGTATTTGAGCCAGGTTCTCACGGTTCTACATTCGGTGGTAATCCACTTGCATGCGCTGTGTCTATCGCAGCTCTTGAAGTGTTAGAAGAAGAAAAATTAACAGAGCGCTCTCTTCAATTAGGAGAAAAATTAGTTGGGCAATTAAAAGAAATTGATAACCCAATGATCACTGAAGTTCGCGGTAAAGGTTTATTCATCGGTATCGAATTAAACGAACCAGCTCGCCCTTACTGTGAACAACTAAAAGCAGCTGGTCTACTATGTAAAGAAACACACGAAAACGTAATTCGTATCGCACCACCTCTAGTAATCTCTGAAGAAGATTTAGAGTGGGCATTCCAAAAAATTAAAGCTGTATTATCGTAATAATAGAGAGGTTGTCCGACATCTTGGGACAACCTCTTTCTTTTTATATTCAATTATATTAAGATGAAATTGTAATTTTCTGTATTTTAAAATCGTAAAAGAGGTGCAATATGCTATTAAGATATGGTAAACAGATTAACTATTTAGCTACATCTTTTATTTTAGTTACATTCTTTGGCTTCCTACTTTCCACAACATGGCTTACTCACTACTCAACTCCTATTACATTCACACTACTGAAAGCATCATTTTGGATTGCTGTTATTCTTACTATCATTGGTTTTGGACGAGAAAAAAGTGCACTTACGGTTATACTATTTGGCATTTGTACACTTGCATTCATTGGCCTTTACACTTTTTCCGTTATCGATTACCTCTATAATCCAAGGCCATAAAAAAAAGCTATCTTTTAACAAGATAGCTCTTTTCTTTATTTCACTACATTTCGCAAAGCACCAATTCCTTCTACTGTAATGACCACTTCATCACCAGCATGTAAAAACTTCGGTGGTGTAAAACCTTTTCCGACACCAGCCGGGGTTCCTGTTGCGATAATATCACCTGGTTCTAAAGTCATTCCTTTGCTTATCGTTGAAATAATTTCTTCTATCGAAAAAATCATTTTATTTGTGTTGGAAGTTTGCCTTACTTCTCCATTTACTACCGTTTCAATGTGTAATGCATTCGGCGCATTAACCACCGATTTATGAATTAAATACGGTCCCATCGGGCAAAATGTATCGAAGCTTTTCCCAAGGAAAAACTGTTTATGTTTTCTTTGAATGTCTCGAGCTGTTACATCATTTATAATCGTATAACCAAAAACATGCTCAAGCGCTTTTTCTTTTTTAATTTGCTTTCCTCGCTTACCTATAATGACAGCTAGTTCTCCTTCGTAATCTAGTTCGTCCGTTGCATGAGGGTGACCATTAATTTGCTCATTTATGCCAATAACTGTTGTTGGTGCTTTCGTAAAGATCATTATATTTTCTGGAATAGACTCTACTCCGCCCATTTCTACCGCATGCTCACGATAGTTTTTTCCAACGCACAAAATATTCTTTCTTGGCCTTGGAATCGGTGCTAATATTTTCACCTCTGTTAACGGATAATACGCCGCTTCCCCGTTTTCTTTTGCCCAATTTACAATTTCACATACTTTCTCAAAGCACTCAGTCCCTCTTTCAATACACTCTAACATTGTAATAGGGATTGTAACCTTTTCCCCTTTTTGTCTTTGCGCTTCTCTTAAGTGTAATACCTTTTCTTCTTCTTCATCCACAATACCTACAAATACCTTTTCTTCTTTCTTCGCCGTTACAAAACGCAATATTTCCACTCTCCATCCTAAAACTCATACCCTTTAATTGTATTCGCATCCGCAAGAAAAAAACCTTCTCATGCACGCTAATTTTTACAATATTCTTCTCACATCCTATTCGTTACCCCTTTACATTTGGCATAAAATGTAGAATTTTTACTTTTTTTAGCGAAGGTATTTCTTTCTTATGGAGTTTTTGTATAATATGTACTACATATATACTAAAAATTTCATTTAGAGATGGAGCCGATTTCAATGTTTGAGCAAGCGATTGAAAAAAAACGTGAAAAAATGATTTATTTTGCTGAACGCTATGGAATGACTTCTCAAAAAACAGTGGATTGTAGCCAAGAACTGGACAGGCTCTTAAATGTAATTTGGCATGTACATACGGATTTTCACCCAAATCAAACACTCAACACACACACGCAATAATGTGTGTGTTTCTTTTATTTCAAAAAAACACACATTTTATCGGAAACGCCCATACAATAGTAGAAAAGAAAATTTTACAAACGAAGGGTGTTTTGTATGCCAGCTATGGTCGGACATATTCGTATCGTCAATATTGGATCAAGTGGTATTTTTCATATTGGAGATGTATTTGCGATTAGGCCTATTAGTTACTCACGTGCTTTCGCCGGGGCCGGCTCTTTTAATGTTGGAGATAATGTTTCTGTCTACAATTATCAAAGTGCAACGACTGTTAATGATTCAGATGTCGTTGATCAAGCGATAATTGGTTCAACTTAAAGGGGGCGATTGTATTGAATTTTTACGTAAACCAAAGCATCATCATTAACAGCATTAAAATTGATAGCATTACAACCTCTTCTGTATTCCAAATTGGCACTGCCGGAAGTATTAAAGCCCTATCTAAATTTTCAAATACGGGCGGATTTACGGAGCCGCTTCGCCCATTACAGGCAAGCGGACAAATTATTTCTATCAAACCATCAACTAGTTCTTCTTAAGACATCCTTGTCATAAATATATAGCAGGAATATTTTTACCCTCCCTATTGAAAAGGAGGTTTCACAAATGAATCAAGATATATATACTTACTTACACCAACTTCAACAAGCTCTTCAAACACAACAAGCAGCCATCCTCAATTTAGAAGATCAAGTGCGCCAACTCCAAGAAGAGCTTAACGAATTAAAAAATCGCCCCTCCTCTTCTGTAGGAAAAGTGGAATACAAATTCGATCAATTAAAAGTCGAAAATTTAAATGGCACTTTAAATATTGGCTTAAACCCATTTTCAGCAAAAGGACAACAAATTGAAGATTTTCAAGTGGATACAGAAACATTGAAGGTAAATCCTGAAACCGAAACAAACCCAGACTTTTATCAAGGTATCCTCCAAGAAATGCATCGATACTTAGATGAAGAAGCATATAATCGTATTCTCCATTTTGAACAAGAAGAGAGAACACCGCTTGATGAAATGTATCGACAAATGATGGTGGATGACATAAAAAAACAGATGGAGCATCGACTCCCTTATTATTTATCACAAGTTCAATCATACGAAGGTATTTCAACAGATCCAGATTATTTACGAGATATCATTATTCAGGCAATGAAACAAGATATTGACAAAGCCTTTCTCTCATTTATTCAGCACATACCGGGAAATTTCCGAAAGGAGTAAGTATGTATGAACCTTAACGTTGTAAACCGTGAGTTAAAAGTCGGACAGATTAAAATGAACGGTGTATCGTCGTCCGCACTCTTTTTAATTGGAGATGCAAATCTCCTCATTCTATCTTCTATTCTCGATACACCATTTGAAACAGTTACAGAGGGGCCATTTGTACCATTAGTAACAGATGTCCCTCCTACTCCAGGTTAAGGAGACTGAAAAATTATGTTACATCATGTGTCTATTGTCCAAAATGTTTCTATTATTTCTTTAGGGATTGCTGCCGTATTTCAAGTTGGAGATGCCAATCAAATGGAATTAAAAAGTAGAGCTCTTGCCGTCCACCGTGAAATTCCTTGTTATATAAAGGGAGAAGGTCGCTTCGATGCTTTTGAAATCTTTACAGATGAACACATTACAATTCCAAAACGAACGACAGATGTAAAATTAAATATTATAAATGAATGCCCTTTTATTCAAGTTAATAACGTTGAATTGCGGACACTTTTAAATTCTGGTTGCTTTCAAATTGGAAATGTTGATTATGGTTTTAATAACTCTCGTATTATGCAAATCCGCCAATATATTACGGATGAACCTTCCGCACAATAATTCATATAGTAAGTAAAAAGCTTAGTAAAGTAGGTGGATGGTATGCCTTCGGTTGTAGGAAATCTCGTCGTTCAAAATAGTAACGGCTCTTTCAACTTAGGAGATTTTTATAACGTATCTCCGAAAGAAAACACGAAAGCTTATAACGGATCTGGAGCTTCCAATGTTGGATTTGTCGTAAATACGTTTAACGGTGTTAGTGCAACAAATACGTTTGATTCTGATGTGGCGGATCAAGATCAGATTGGAACAGCGTAAAAAAAGTAGGAGATATTCTCCTACTTTTTTCTTTTATCTAATTCAAAATTATTAAAATGAAATTTTAATAATTAAGAGCTTTACTGTCCACAAATAGCAGTATAAACAGGTAAGTAGTAAAGAGGCACTATTTCATTTTATTTAAATGATAACCCTCTCTCCTCCAAAGCCTTTCTAAGCTTCGGCAAAGACGCAGGTCCCATACCATGCAGTTTTAAAATTTCTTTTTCACTATATTTTGAGAGTTCTTCTACAGTTTGAATTCCATGGTGTTCTAATGCCCTTCTTGCTGGCGCTGAAAGAAGAGAGAGAAAACCTTCTTTTGGCTTTTTCTCTTTCTCACATGTTGGGCAAGTTGGACAATCACTACTTTTATAGTACTCGTGTCCCTGTTCACAAGTTCTTAACGTTTTTTCCGTTACCATTTTCAAGCCCCTCTATTCCTCAATATTTACAACGTGATTCCCATCAAAGAAGTATAAACATTTCTCTTTCACAGGATGTTGTAAGCTTTTCTCCAGTGCTTTTGCATATAACGAAAGCTGTACTTTATATCGATCTTCTAAAATTGGTTTTGCTTGTTCGAATCCGCCTGGGAATTTCCCTTCAATCGTATCTGTTTTGAAGTCGATTAACGTAATGCCGTCTTCCTCTTCAATCATGCAGTCGATAACCCCTTGGACAAGAATCGTTTCTTCACTCTTCCCTTGCCAATCTTGATATGCTTCTTCTGCTGCAAGCATCATCGTAAATGGCACTTCACGCTCAACACTTTTCGCCGCTAGTACCCTTTTACCTAAATCACTGTCAAAGAATGAAATTACTTTTTCAATCGCTATTTCTTCCGCCTGCTCGAATGTTAATAATTCCTTATTTACCATTCCAGCAATTTGCTCTTGAAGAACTTCAACCGTAATCGGCTTCTTCAAATCAACATGCTGCATAACGGCATGGACTGCTGTTCCACGCTCTGCGTACGTTAACCCTTTTTTCTCCATAAAACGCGGACGTGTTTTAATTGGCGCACGTAGTTTTTTAATAAAGGCATTATCGCTACCTTCTTCAGATTGATAATTTCTCTTTATTTCTGTAACAGATTGCTTCGCACGATAAGATGTTGCATCCTCATATCCGTACTTCCACATTAATCTGTCGTACACTTCTTCTTTCCGTTCACTTTGCAGGGGAACAGCCTTTTTCTCACGAAGCGCTTCTAACAATTCTTGTTTCTCTTCTTGAACTGGCTCTGGTGCAAGTAGCGTGTTACCTTCCACAACTTCTACTTTCCAGCTCGTGTCATACCCGTAAATTTCATCTGGAATACTTCCTTGTCCTAATTCAAGAAGCATTTCACTATCACGGTGTCTATATAATGAAGGTGCAATCCAGTCTAAATAACAAGACGCTCCGGCACGTATGTGATCTGGTAATAACCATTCACTATGTTCCCTCGCATCAAGCCATTTTTCCATTTCCTTATTTGCATCCTTAACTGTTCCGATTAAAATTAACTTCTCTTTCGCACGCGTCAACGCTACGTATAGTACGCGCATTTCTTCCGCAATTAATTCCATTTTCATTTTACGCTTAATCGCAAGCTGTGATAATGTCGTGTATTTAATTCGTTTACGCGGATCGATAAATTGCGAACCGAAACCGAAATCTTTATGGAGTAAGAAACGTTTCATTAAGTCTTGTGTATTAAAACGACGGCCGAGTCCAGCTACAAATACAACTGGGAACTCTAGCCCTTTACTTTTATGGATCGTCATGATGCGAACAACGTCTTCTTGTTCACCGAGAGCCCTCGCCGTACCCATATCATCACCGCGTTCTAAAATACGTTCAATAAAACGTAAGAACCGGAATAACCCTCTAAATGATGTTGCTTCATATTGTCTTGCACGGTCATATAGTACGCGTAAGTTTGCCTGCCTTTGCTTTCCAGCTGGTAAACCGCCAACGAAGTCGTAATAGCCTGTCTCGCCGTACACTTTCCAAATTAAATCAGAAAGTGATTGTTGACGTGCAAATTCACGCCATCCTTGCAGTAAGTTATAAAACCACTCTAGTTTTTCATGAAGTTCTTGTTCCTCTTCAAGCGGTGCACCTTTTAAGAATGAGCTCATTACTTCATAAAACAAGCCTTTCTTTCCGTGAGCACGAAGCGTCGCAAGGTCTTCATCGTTTAATCCAACGATTGGGGAACGAAGTACAGCTGCAAGCGGGATATCTTGCATCGGATTATCAATAACGCGGAATACGTTCATCATAATATTTACTTCCGTTGCTTCAAAATAACCAGTCGCAAGGTCAGCATATACCGGAATTCCTTGCAATTTTAACTCTTCCATAATTTGCGGCGCCCACGGCATGGAGCGAAGTAAAATAACAAAGTCGCGGTATTGTACAGGACGCATACTATCCGTTTTACGGTCATACACTTCATAACCGGAATCAACCATCGCTTTAATGCGCTGCGCCATAAGGCGAGCTTCAAGCTGTGCTTTTTCGACTTCTGCACCTTCTTCACCGTCTATTACTTCTTCTTCCGTTTGCTCAATACATAGTAATTCTGCCGCTACATCTTCACCTTCTGGATAGGTAGCGCCTAGTTTTAATTCAGCGTCAGCATCGTAGTCAATCTCTCCAACTTCTTCGCCCATAATTTGTTTGAAAATGAAGTTCGTACCTGCTAGCACTTCATGACGACTACGGAAGTTTTTCGCCAAATCAATCTTCATTCCGCCGCCCAATCCTTCTTGTGTGAAGCGTTTATACTTTCCTAGAAACAGGCCTGGTTCTGCTAATCGGAAACGATAAATTGACTGCTTTACGTCACCAACCATGAACAAGTTTCCTTCACTCTCAGAATCTTTCGTTACGAATTTAATAATGGATTCCTGTACAAAGTTCGTATCTTGATATTCATCGACTAACACTTCAGCAAATTTATTACGATATTGAAGCGCTACTGCTGACGGATTCATTTCACCATTTTCACTTTGTTCACTTAAAATTTGTAAACAGAAATGCTCTAAATCTGTGAAATCGACCATTCCTTTATCTCGCTTCATCGCTTGGAAACGCTCTGTAAATACTTTTACAAGTTGAACAAGCTTTTCTAATACTGGGTGCATATCTTGAAAATCTCGTAAGAAACTTTCAGGTTTGCGGCTAAATAACTCTTCTTGTAATTTCTTTACTTCATCTTTCGCTTTATTACGAAGAGAGTCTACTTGTTTTACAACATCTTCATTGTAATCACTTTTCTTAATACGCTTTAACGTTTGCCACGATACGTTTTGCATCGCTTCATACACGCTTGTCCACGACTCACGAGCAGCTGATGATAACGTTCCAAGTAAAGCTACATCTGCTTGCAGGGTTTCAACGCGAGGCGCTGGACCGTCAGGAAGCATTGCGAGTTCAGTTGCCTTACGAATATGCTGTTCCGCTGTTTCAAGCTGGAATTTCACATCTTCTAATAAATAAGAAGCATATACTAAATCTTCAATTGTCTTTCCTTCTACGTCATATGCTTCTACTAATTTATCAAGCCATTTTTCCGGATTTGGATGCGCTCTTGACTCTGTATGAAGCGCTAAAATCATACGTTGTAAGTCATCATCACTACGGTCACTCGTATAACGATCAACAAGTTCAAAGAAGATTGTATTATCTTCGATTCCGTACTCTTCTTCTAATATGTCATCTAGCACTTCTTCTTTTAACAATTCATTTTCTGTTTGATTCGCAATACGGAAACGAGGATCAACATCCAGCATGTAGTAATATCCTCTAATTACTTGTAAACAGAATGAGTGAATTGTTGAAATGGAAGCTTTATTTAATAGGCTCAGTTGCTTTCTTACATGCTGAGAGCCTGGTTCATCAATTAATACCTTTTCTAACGCTTCCCCGATTCGATTTTTCATCTCTTGCGCTGCTGCATTCGTAAATGTTACAACGAGCAGGCGGTCGACATCGACTGGATTCTCTTCATTAATAATCTTTTTAATAATACGTTCAACTAATACTGCTGTTTTACCTGATCCAGCTGCAGCCGCAACTAAAATATCACGTCCGTTCGCTACAACAGCTTTCCACTGGTCATCTGTCCATTGACTACCTTCTGGTTTTTTAGGCCAATTTTCTATCATTCTCCGCCAACCTCCTCTCTTATTTTCTCCATCGCTTCACTATCTTTCATATCTTTTAACGTACGGAATTGATTATCTTCAAGTGACTCATCAAATTGACAAACAGATTTGAAGTTACAGAACGTACATGCTGCTTTATTTCCCATTTTATAAGGAGCAATATCGATAACACCTTCTGTAATATCTTTTCCGATATTTTCAAACGTATGGTGTACATATTTTTGCAGTACGTTAAACTCTTGCTCACTTGCAATACTTGAACGCGCACTAAAGCTACCGTCTTTTTTCAGGCCAGCAGAAATAATATCCGAGCTTCCTGTTGAAAGTTTGTTATCCATTAAACGAACAACGTCAGCATCTCCTAATACGAGTCCTTTCATTTTAAATTTCTTTAAAATTTCTTTTTCAATTTCAGCTTCAGATGCGTCACCTTTCATCTCAACGATTGGGTTATGAATATGGAAATACAATACACCAGCTGGTGATGCTGCGTGGCCTTTTTTCATCCACGTCTGTGCATTCGAAGTAACAACATCTAAATACGTTAACATTTGAAGTGCTAATCCGTAATACACTTCCGTTAAATCTAACGCTTTTGAACTTGATTTATAATCAATAATACGTAAGAACGTCCCGTTCTCATCTTCTGCCTTATCAACACGGTCAATACGGCCGACTACTTCCATCTTTACACCATTTGGTAATGAAAATTCCATCGGCGGAAGCGATCCTGTACCACCCATACCGAACGGCACTTCTAAATCAACTGGTACGAATCCGCTTGACTTCGCATGTTCACGAAGAATGATTGACGTACGGAAAATGATTTGTTGTAGTTTTTGTTTTAAATAGAAATGACGGTTTGAACTTAATAAAATTTGTCGTTGTAATAACGGTGCGATTTCTTCTATTACTAAAACAGAAAGATGCTCACACTCTTTTATGGATAAATCCGCCCAAGTACGGTTTTCACGCAATAACTTGTCCGCAATTTTCTTTAATGCCGCATGGAATAATTCGCCGATGTCTGGCGCATCAAGCTTGAAAATATCACGCTCTCTAAGCGATAAACCGTGCTGCGCAAAATGAGCGTATGCACAACGATTAAATAGTTCCATACGAGAGACGCTTCCTTTAATTATATCTCCGTATAAATCTCTACTTACTGCTGCACTTAGTTTCTTCGCACGATTTCGATAGAATAAACTTGATAAGACGCGGCTACTTTTTTGTTTCCATTCATCTGAAGTTACGTAGAAATTATATACGTCCCACCAAAAGTCTAAATTCCCTTCAAATCCGTATCGCTTCCACGTTTGTAGTTGCTGCATAACGTAAGATAACGTTACTTCTGGCGTTGCTACGTATGAAATTTGTTCTGAACGTGATAAATCATTTACGTCATTCGTAATAAATGAATCTTTCACATTAGGGAACATTCTTTTTATTTTCTTAATAAAGCTAGACGCAAGTAACGTCTTTCCTTCTTCATCCGCAAGCGGGCATGAAATGTATAACTTCTCAGATGCTCTCGTTACCATTTGATACATAACGAACTGTTCTTCTAACAAAGTTTGTCTCGTCGTTGGCGCTAATTCAATCCCTGCCGCACCAAGAACTTCTCTTTCCTCATCAGAAAGCATCCCTTCATCCATAGGTGCTGCTGGAATGACACCCTCATTTACACCTATAATAAACGTTGCTTTCACGTCAGATAACCTGGAGTGATCAATATTAGCAATTAACACTTGGTCTAATGACGGCGGAATGTTAGCAAATTGAAGTGCCTCAAGACCTGTCGACATAACGTCCGTAAACATAGAAAGAGACATTTTCTCTTCACCAAGCATCTCTACAAACGTATCAAGAAGGCTCATTACTTCTTCCCATACTTGTTCATGATCTGTCGCAAATAAGAAGTCTCCACTTTCTTCTGCACGTATACGTAATTCTTCTAGTTTCTTCGGAACATCCAGCTCTTCTAAAAATAAGTAAACTGCTTCACACATTTGCATAACTGTTCCTGCACGCTTTAACCTTTTTTGCATGCGAATAACAGGTGTTCTTACAACGTCACGTAGCCTATTTATTTTCTCTTCCATTTCACGTTCACTGTCTGTAATCATCCCGTTCGTATCATCAAGAGAACGATAACGCCGATACATCCATGGATCTTCAGCAGTCCATCTCTTT
Source organism: Bacillus sp. ok061 (assembly GCF_900108285.1). Lineage (NCBI taxonomy): Bacteria > Bacillati > Bacillota > Bacilli > Caryophanales > Bacillaceae > Bacillus > Bacillus sp. ok061. Next base: position 258,157 of record NZ_FNUW01000003.1, read on the forward strand.
CCTTGTACACCGTACGCTAAACAGTAATTTTCAAATTCATCCATTTCTTCACGCATCGCTTCTTTTCTTACGTCTAATGGATATAAAAGCTCTGTTTTCACGCAACGGAACACCGCATCATAACGCCAATTCCCACTAATAATCTCGAGTGCAGAACGAATACATTCTACTAATGGGTGGTGTGACATCGGGCGCTTTTCATCGATGAAGTGCGGGATATTATAATCTGTAAATAACGTTCGCATCACATCGTAATAACTTTCCCCATTACGAAGAAGCACTGCAATATCTCGGTAACGATATTTTTCATCCGCAACAAGTTTACGAATTTCACGAGCAACACCTTCTACCTCCGCTCGTAAATTCGCAGCTGTACTAATCGTTACACTCGCTTCACCGTTAAATTTTTCATTCGGACGCGCTTCATAATGAGCTTCTAAATGCGCTAATGCTGGAGAATGAAAACGCGGCTGTTCCATAAGTGGGATTGTTTTTTCAATTTCTATTTTCTCTTCACGTGCTACTTGCTTTATTTTTTCATACGTTAACGTCGTTTCATAAAATAAATCGAGTTCATTTACTGGCTGCGCTAACGTTTTTTCATCTATCGTTAACGTGATCGTAACTTTCGCTCCGCAAATCATAAGCTGTCTTACGATCTCTAACTCTTGCGGGGAGAATGAATGAAATCCATCTATATAAATTTCCGCACCATTTACATATTCAGACTGCGGAAGCTTTTCCACTAGCAATTGCAGGTAGTCTTCTGAATCTAAGTATCTTCCAATTAAAGCACGTTCAAAATCATCGTATAATAGCTGTAAATCATACACTTTATTCGCTAGTAACTTTTGTTCGGCACTGCTACTATGCGCATCTAATTGTTGCCACATTTCATATACGTTAGATGGCGTTACATTGTAACGTTTAAACTCCGCGATCATACTGCCAAGATGTTCAAAGAAACCGTTTTGCTCCGCTGCTTTTTGGAACACCGATAATCCATCTTTACGAGACTCTACAATTTTACGGAGTAACATATGTACACCAGCTTCATCAATATGAAGACGACTCGCTCCACCAACTTCTTGCAGTACCTTCCACGCTAATCGTGAAAAGCTAAAAACTTGTGCCCGAATAGACCCCCTTACATCCTCACTTCCAATTAACGCCTGCTGCGTCTGGAATGTCATCTGTTCTGGCACAAGATATAATATTGTTTTCCCTCTCGGGCGCTGTTTTAACTCTTCTTGCACTTCGCGTAAACAAAGTGTACTTTTTCCACTTCCCGCTCTACCAATCACAAATCGAAGTGACATGTAACCCCACCTTTCACTTACATAACGAACGTTAGTTTGCTACTATAATTGTATTATAGTACACGAAAAAAGACAAACTGAGTTGTTTGTCTTTTCTATACTTCTATCTATTATATCAACCTTTTGAAAAATTCGTTTGCACCTCTTGAATTGGCCAATATCGCAAATCAACTTTACCGACGACTGTATCAGCTTTTACAAAGCCAAAGTGTCTACTATCCCAGCTCCCGAGCCGGTTATCACCTACTACAAAAATAAACCCGGGTGGCACCAGCTTTTCTTTCGTTAACTCTTCTAATTTAAAGTCGCCTGTTAGTTGCCTTCCATTTATCTCTTTCTTATACTTCTCTAGATACGGCTCATCAATAAATTGTCCATTTATATATAACTTATCATGCTTATATTCAATATGATCTCCAGGTAAACCGATAATTCGCTTTACATAGTCCTCTTTTTTATTCGCATGAAACACCACAACGTCAAATCTGTTCAAGTCCCCAACTTGATAACTCACCTTATTTACAACGAGCATATTACCATCTTGCAATGTCGGCATCATTGACTTCCCCTCTACAACATACGTTGAGAAGAAAAACGTTCGAAAAAATACAGCTAATAATACACCAATTAAAATTGTTCGTATCCACTCTATGCCTTCTTTTTTCAAAGTTTTCTTCATCTGCTTCTCCCCTTATCCTTTAATACTGAAGCTTTCCTTTACAAAGAAGACTATTCTTAATGTAGTTCTAACTTTACTTCAATTTTCTTACCGACATACCATAAAATAAAAATACCAATCGCTACAATGACTGATTTCACCGGATTATGAATAAATGACATTAAATCATGACCGATATACGTTAAAATAAAAATCATCACAAGTTTTCCGAATGCTAGCGCTAGCCCAAACTGTTTTACACTAATTCGTGATAAACCAGCGACAACATTTATTAGCGCTGACGGTGTAAACGGAAAACAAAATATAACAAAAATCGGTGCGAATCCTTTCCTTTCAATCCACCCCATTGCTTTTCTTACTCTCTCATGCTTATTTACAAACGAAAAGAAACGACTGCGACCAAAATGGCGGATGATGAAAAAGACAAGTAATGCACCCATTACTGATCCAAGCCATGAATAAAGAAAACCGAGCCAAAAGCCAAATGCAACAGCATTCGCCAGTACAAATACGATAAGCGGTAATGCTGGAATCAACGCCTCTATCATCGGTAAACCAATACCAAGAAGTGGTCCGAACGCTTTATAACTCTCAACAATATGATCCATATTTTCTGGTGAAAAATACTCTTTGATTGTCTGAAAATCCATTCTACACTTTACCCCTTTACTCTAAATACTATCCCTACTGTATCATTGCTTATATGAAAGAGGAAATGGTAGATACGACATATGGAGATGTATTTATTAAAGTTTCCATATCTTTCATAAGAATTCCTTCATTATTTAGCTATGATAATCTATCAATATTCGACAGAAAATGTCGTTCGTTTTGTTATTTAGGTGGTTTTCCGATATTTTTATCGGTAAATGAAATTACAACTCGGTTTTTCTAGTACATCTATTTATCTATAAATACTGATAAAGAGAAACTTTAATCACCCCTCACCAATCCGGCTTTTACAGGCTGCAGGGCCCCACCTAACTTCTTTGCTTTCGCTGAATTTTGATGTGTGCGTCTTACGGCCCGGTAAATAGCGGGATAAACAAAAAAAGAATGGGGATTCCCCCATCCTTTCACACTTCGCCTTCCTTCACAAAATACACTCTCTCATAAGCAGGTCTTAATGTTGATTCCTCTTTTTTATCAATCTCTTTAAAACAAGGGCTCCCTTGTTTTTTCCTACGATCTTCATATTCAGTACGCAATTTCGCTGTACGATTTTGTTGATTTTCAAAACTAGTTTTTGATATTTCTAATTTTACAGCAAAGCCATTTATAAACCTAATAATAAGATTTCCATCTTTTAATTCTTTATTACCTTCAATATAAAAGTGAGACAACCAAGCGCACTCTTTTCTAGAGTAAGAATAGGTAGGGAAAAAATAAAGTTGATCTGTAGGACTAATCGCAATCGGTGCTTTATGTGTAATATGAGTTAATTCTTTCGTTCCTTCTTTTCTGCCTAAGAAACTAGAACCATGCTTTCGGCAACTTCTTTCTATAATATCTAGTGGTTTTTGAAATACGAAAAAAGAATCATTCATTTCAACGACTCGCGTAACAATTTTCTTTTCACTTAGAATAACAGGAAGTAAGGCCATCGTATTTTTCGTTACAACATAATTTTCGACATAGCGTTCCACTTTACTTTCCATACTCTATTATCTCCTTTTTTCCATTTATATTAGCAGCTGCATATATAATTTTAGCACCTATGAAAAGAAAACGGATTGCAAATTCCACTATTTTACATTAATTTATTATTTATCAAACATTCTTCAAATTTTAAAATAAATATATAACAATAATAAGATGGCATTGTGCACAAAAAAGCATTTATACTACTATAAATATTTGAAATCACTTCCTCATTTCACATCATTACAACAATTAACTTTGTTATAATTAAAATGTAAATCCAATATATGGAGGGCCACTATGGAAGAAAAAGAGATCCAACCATCGATTCAAATGAAAAATAGCAGCGTCATTATCGTGAAAAACTCAGCTAGTATTATATTCGGTTTATTTTTCATTCTGCTATTCTTTGCCAAACCGTTTCGTAAATCAAAATGTCCAGAATGTAAAAAACGTGAGAAGAAAAAATCAGGACAAGAACAATAAAAGGCCTTCCTTTTTGGAAAGCCTTTTTACATTTGTAGTATCATTTTATTTATTCTTCTTCACCCTTAAAAAAACAACTATATTTTCTTCCAAGGTTCTCTACATCTTTTTTGATTTGTAATATGATCCTTATATAAAACATGAGAAAGAGTATTTGTACTTGTTACCCGCTTTTAATTTTTACTAAAAAATTAAAATTTGTACATCTTTTTCCATCACTAACAATTCGTTAATTAATTAACTTTGTAATATAAGTTTTGTATATAATTTCATTCAAAAACACAATATATATAAGTAGCCATTTATAATTACATTTCTTTTTATCAAATTCCAAAAAGGAGCTGTATACTATGGATAAAGAAAATCTATTAAGTCAGCAGGTTAATAGCATCCCCTCAGATGCTCTGAATACCCCTAGTAAGGAACAAGAACAACTGTTAGAAACATCATCTCAAAACGTACAAACTTCCAACAACAATGCTAACAAAAAAGATGTTACTAAAGGTCTATCTGGAAAAGATTTCCCTATCTCAATAGAGAATACAAATTTATAGTTATTTACTATCATACGCAGCAAATGCTCTTGCTGAACTAATTCTTCTACAGAAACTAATACGCATTCCGGGTGATTTTTCACCAGTTTTAACATAAAAAAAGAGATTTAGATATAAAAACAGGCTCTGGAAAAAATTTCTCCACAACCTAAAAAAAAGGATGGCATTAGCCATCCTTTTTTCCATCATCAACTATAAAATTATAGTTTGATTACGTTTTTAGCTTGAGGTCCACGGTTACCTTCTTCGATTTCGAAGCTAACTTTTTGGCCTTCTTCTAGAGATTTGAAACCTTCAGTTTCGATTGCAGAGAAATGTACGAATACGTCGTTTTCGCCTGGAACTTCGATGAAACCGAAGCCTTTTTCGTTGTTAAACCATTTTACTTGTCCTGTTACTGCCATGATTATTTCCTCCTAAGAAAATACAAATTTTAATTTTTTTAGTCTTCCTGTCTAAAAAAAGAATCCACACATTATCAAATACGAAACATAAACTAGTTCTCACATACTTTTTCTCGTTCGTTTTCAGCACTTGATAACATATGGATTGCTTAATTTAACTATTCAACTGACATCATCATAGCACATTAAAATAAAATGTACAATCTTTTTCTAAAATGGAATTTCTAATTTTTAGTATTTCTTATAAAATATAATTATCTCTATTCCAAATAAGGAGGAATTTATGAACAACAAAATTCCTAGAAAAACATTAGCAAGAATCGAAGAGGATATTGAAAATAATAATCTTGGAAAAGCAAGAGACAGATTGCACGGCCTCATCTTTACATACCCAAATGAATTACATCTTCGAAAACAACTCGGAGATATTTATTATACATTACAATATCCAGAAATGGCTGGACGTTACTGGTATCTAGAGGCGCATAAAACAGATATTATGCATGAATCATGTTTATTATTCGAAAAATCAATGGGAAATAATCCGCATCATATTGCACGTGCTTTAAAGTTTAAAGGCGATTCTAACCATATAAAAGGTTTGTATAAAGATCAACCTTTATCTTCAGTGCAGAAGAAAGTAGCAGAGGAGTTAATTTATGAGTATAAAGAAACATGGCAAGATAAGCTAGTTCCTTTTGGCTGTCTAGCATTCCTTGCTTGCCTTCTCTTTTCTGCCATTGTTGGTCTATTCACTATTTGGAATTGGATTTTTTAATTATAGGGGGAATTTTCACATGGCAAACTACGATAACGAAGAAAAGCTAAAAGGCGGAAACGTTTCGAACGTATATCGTTCTGAAAATACTGTTCGTCGAGAGTTAAAGCCAGATAGCGCAAAGATCCATAAGCTATTACAACACTTAGAAAACAAAGGATTTCATTATGCTCCAAAGTTTTTAGGTGTAGATGAAAAAGATAGAGAGATTTTATCCTTTATTGAAGGAGAAGCTGGGAATTATCCTTTAAAAGAATATATGCGATCTAATGATGTATTAAAAGAAATCGCAAAGATGCTCCGCCTTTACCATGATGCTGTAAGTGATTTTCCGTTATTAGATGATTGGAAACCGATGGATCACACGCCAAATAACATTGAGGTTTTATGCCACAATGATTTTGCCATATATAACATTATTTTTAATAATGAGAAGCCAGTAGGGATTATTGATTTCGATGTTGCTGCTCCTGGTCCAAGACTATGGGATATCGCTTATACACTTTATACTTGTGTGCCTTTAAGTAGAGTGTATTATACAGAATCTGGTGAAGCCATTCATTATGAATCATCGCAACATGCAGATCGTATTAAAGAGAGAGTGAAATTATTCGTTCAGTCCTATGGTAAAAATATGGATGAAGATTACTTAGGAATAGTGTTGCTTCGATTAGAAGGGTTATGTACATATATGAAACGAAAAGCGCAAGAAGGCGACTTGAATTTCCAAAGAATGATTGATGAAGGACATCTAGAGCATTATGAGAAAGATATGAAATTTATTCGTAATCATAGGGCTGAGTGGAGTTGATTTAGTAATAAAGAAAAGTTAGTATCGTTTTTTGCCGATAAATCGATATCTCTTTTCGAATCGTTCACAAAATAACAAGGGGCACCCTTCAAACAGGTGCCCCTTCCTTTTATTTCGTAAACTGTGCTTCTTCTGTAGATCCTTTTAACGCTGTCGTTGATGAAGTTCCGCCTGTAATCACTTGTGCAACTTCATCAAAGTAACCTGTTCCTACTTCGCGTTGATGACGTGTTGCAGAGTAGCCGTGTTTTTCAGCTGCAAATTCAGCTTGTTGTAGTTCAGAGTATGCTGCCATGCCGCGCTCTTTATAGCCACGTGCTAGTTCAAACATACCGTAATTTAATGAATGGAATCCAGCAAGTGTTACGAATTGGAACTTATAACCGTAAGATGCGATTTCCTTTTGGAAGCTCGCAATTGTTTTTTCATCTAGTTTTTGTTTCCAGTTGAATGAAGGTGAACAGTTATATGCAAGTAACTTTCCTGGATGCTCCTTATGAATTGCGTCCGCAAATCGTTTTGCATCTTCTAAATTTGGTTCCGACGTTTCACACCAAACGAGGTCTGCATACGGTGCATACGCTAAACCGCGCGCAATTGCTTGATCAAGACCTGCATTCGTACGGTAAAATCCTTCTGGTGTTCTTTCTCCTGTAATAAATGCTTTATCAACAGGATCGATATCGCTCGTAATTAAATCAGCTGCATCTGCATCTGTTCTTGCAACGATAATTGTCGGCACTCCCATTACATCTGCTGCAAGACGTGCAGAAATTAAATTACGTACCGCTGTTTGCGTTGGTAGTAGTACTTTTCCACCTAAATGGCCACATTTTTTCTCTGAAGATAATTGATCTTCAAAATGCACACCTGATGCACCTGCTTCAATCATACCTTTCATCAGTTCGAATACGTTTAATTGTCCACCAAATCCAGCTTCTGCATCTGCTACAATCGGTACGAAATAGTCTGTATCATCGCTTCCTTCCATATGTTGAATTTGATCCGCACGTTGAAGTGTTTGATTAATTCGTTTCACTACAGCAGGTACGCTGTTCGCTGGATATAAACTTTGGTCTGGATACATATGTCCAGAAAGGTTTGCATCAGCTGCCACTTGCCAACCACTTAAGTAAATCGCTTTTAACCCAGCTTTTACTTGTTGCATCGCTTGGTTTCCTGTTAATGCGCCAAGTGCGTTAATATAGTCTTCTGTATGAAGCGATGTCCAAAGCTTCTCAGCACCGCGGCGCGCTAATGTATGTTCAATATCAATTGATCCGCGCAGGCGAATTACATCTTCTGCCGAATATGGACGTGTGATCCCTTTCCAACGCTCATCTAATTCCCAGCTTTCTTGTAATTTCTCGATTCTTTCGTTTTTCATTTGTTCCATCCCCTTTTCATTTTTTATAAAATTTCATAACCCGGTAATGTTAAAAATGGTACGAATTCATCATTTCGAACGAGATTTGTAAACAACGTTGTCGCCTCTTGGAATCTCCCTTTCTTAAAGGCTTCCTTACCAATCTCTCTTTCTATTTTTGCTAATTCTTCTTCTTTTAGCTCTTCCATTAATTCAAGCGTAATATTACGACCATCATTTAGTTTTCCACCTTCATGACGAATCCATTGCCATACTTGTGCTCTTGAAATTTCAGCAGTTGCCGCATCTTCCATTAAGTTATAAATGGGTGCTGCTCCCCGTCCGCTTAACCAAGATGCAATATATTGAATACCTACGCTAATATTCATGCGAAGGCCCTCTTCTGTAATCGTTCCCACCGGTACATCTAGTAAATCGTTTTCTGTTACACATATTTCTTCACGTTTTCTAAAAATTTGATTCGGTGTTTTCATAATGTGATTAAATACTTCCATTGCAACCGGTACAAGTCCAGGGTGGGCAACCCAAGTCCCGTCATGACCGTCTAAAGCTTCGCGCTCCTTATCAGCACGCACTTTTTCAAAAGCTGCTTCATTTGCTTCTGGATTATTTTTAATCGGAATTTGTGCCGCCATTCCTCCAATTGCTGGTGCATTACGGCGGTGACACGTTTGAATTACTTTCAAAGAATACGAACGCATAAATGGCGCTGTCATCGTGACTTGTGCTCTATCTGGTAGTAAGAATTTATTATGATTACGGAAACTCTTTAAAAAGCTAAAAATATAATCCCATCTTCCACAGTTTAAGCCAGCAGAATGATCTTTTAGCTCATACAAAATTTCATCCATTTCAAACGAAGCGTGAATCGTTTCCAGTAACACAGTTGCTTTAATCGTTCCATTTGGAATGCCGATATATTTTTGAGCAAATACGAATACATCATTCCATAATCTCGCTTCTAAATAACTTTCCATTTTCGGTAAGTAAAAGTATGGGCCGCTCCCTTTTGCTAAAAGAGCTTTCGCATTATGGAAAAAGTACAAGCCGAAATCTACTAAGCTACCCGACATATTTTTCCCATCAACTTGCATATGCTTTTCCTCTAAATGCCATCCTCTTGGACGTACAATGAGTACAGCTGTTTTCTCATTTAATCTATATTCTTTCCCTTTATCATTTTCATATGATATCGTTCCTTTTACTGCATCACGTAAATTTATTTGGCCTTCCACTGCATTTTCCCAAGTTGGTGAATTCGAATCTTCAAAATCCGCCATAAAAAGATGCGCTCCTGAATTTAAAGCGTTAATGACCATCTTTCTATCTACCGGTCCAGTAATCTCTACGCGGCGATCCTCTAAGTCTTTTGGCAGCTTGGCAATTGTCCAATCCGCTTCACGTATGTGTTTTGTTTCTTCTAGAAACTTCGGAAACTCCCCTGCATCAATTCTCTTTTGTTTTTCTACACGTTTTTGTAAAAGTTCTATGCGGCGCTCATTAAAATTCTCATGTAGTTCCTTCAAAAAACTAAGCACCTCAGGTGTCAATATTTCATTGTACGCTGGTAACATTTCTCCCACGAGTGTAACCCGTGAAGTTTGCGTCGACATATTAGCATCCCCTTCTTAAACTGTTTTATAACAGATTTGATTTCATGTTTTATATTATATAACAAATCTTCAGAAAAGGAAGTTTTTTTTGAAAATTCATTTCGCTTTTTTCAAAACGCCATGCTTTCGCGCTTTATTTCATACAAAAAAGGTCGCTGTTATACAACAACGACCTTTTTTGTATTATTTTTAAATTTCACTTTGACTAGTTAAACTTTATTACTGCCCTTGTTCCATATCATGCAATATTGCTCTATGTAAAAACTGTGCGTATTGTTCTCTCGTTACCTTCATAGTCGGACCGAATTTACCTTCTCCGATTCCCATTGTAATACCATTTGTTTGTACTGCACTAATTGCATTCGTTGCCCATGAATTTGCTGAAACATCATTAAAGTTATGAGATCCCTTTGCCTGTAAGTCAAAAGCATTCGTAAGAACTTGTGCCATTTCCGCACGCGTTAACGTCGCCTTCGGTCTAAAGTTTCCATTCTCGTCTCCCTGGAAAATTCCCATTTCCGTTAAAGCCAATATCTCCTCGATAAAGCTTGTTGAATTTTCATCGATATCTCCATATGGGTTTTCATATTCATCTTGTTCTTCCATATCAAACACACGGTAAATTAAAGCTGCAACTTGCTCACGTGTTACATTATCCCCAAAACCGAATATTCCATCGCCATATCCCAAAATAATTTCTTGTTCCGCTAATTCATGAATCGCCTCATATGCCCAATGTCCTTTTGGTACATCTTTAAATACAATTGTATTTGTTTTTTGCAACGGTGCACTTTCCGCTTTTACATTGTTACTCTCTGCTGAGAATAACACCCCACCCATAATTGTTAATGCTGTAGCTGTTTTTAATAATTTTTTGCTCATTACATTTCCTCCCCAATATGTATATGTTTTTTCAAATATACATAACAAATAGTATAGTAACAATATATTTTCCGACACATTTCGTGACAGTTTTGTGAATCATATTACACATCATGTCTTTTTTATGGGGTTGATTATAAAGCTTATGTATAACATTAAAAATACACAAAAACGAATAATAATTCTTTGTTAAACAAACAAAAAAAGCACAAATATTTCTATTTGTGCTTTCATATTTCACTCTATCTCCAATCCTCTTTCAAATGATAATTAATAATCGCATTATTAATAAATTGAGCATATTGTTCTCTAGGTACAGGGCGATTTAATTCATACATGCCATTCCCAGTTCCTCTTACAACATTATTAGATTGTAGCGCACTAATTGCATCTTCTGCCCAGTGGCCTTTTGGAATATCTTTAAATGTATGTTTTTGTTTCGTTTCAAAAGTAAATGCTCGTTTTAAAATGGCAGCCATTTCCGCTCTAGAGACTGGTGCTTTCGGCCTAAAGTTCCCTTGCCCATCCCCTGTAAAAACACCACGTTTTGTTAACGCCAAAATTTCCTTTTTAAAAGTTGTTGTACTATCAGAAATATCTTTATACGGATTCGCTACTGATCCTTCTTCTTTCATTTCAAGTGTTCTGTAAATAATACCAGCTACTTGTTCACGTGTTGTAAGATCACCAACACCATACTTCCCGTTTCCATACCCTAATATAATTTTATGATATGCTAAATCCATAATAGCGTCATATGCCCAAAACCCGTATGGAACATCTTCAAACACAATCATTTGTGGATACTCTTCCGCTTTTACAGACGTCACACTTGTCCCTGCAAATATACCTCCTGCCATTGTCGCAATCATCATTACACCCAATATTTTTTTCTTCATCGTCCTCTCTCCCTATTTCATTCAAATAAAATGAACCTCATTGTTTCAGGAGTACTATTTTTTGGTGAATGTAAGATAAAATGCAAATCTTCTAGAAGAAATATTTCCACTACCTTTCTGCTTTATGCCTCCTTCTTTCTTTTTCAAAAAGGAAGTTGTCACATCTAAGGTGTTATATACTAAAACATTCTACAATCTCTTTATAAACTCCTTTTCACTTTACAACTTCCCTTTATTGGCGCGCGTAAAGGAGATGCCTAATGGAGGTTACTATATTCATGATTTATATTTCAGAGGTAGCATTCCTCTCCACTGATAACTCACCTTCTCTTCCCTTGCGAAAAGTTAGCGCCATCCCTACAAATATAAGGATAATCCCTACTACTTGCATACTAGTCAGTCTAAATCCGGTAAAGACAGTATCTAATAATATTGCAACAACAGGATCTAAAAACACTAATACAGAAATAATTCTCGTCGATAAATCTCTTAAACTGTCAAAAAATAAGTAATATACAAATCTAGTATGTATAGATCATCACCTTGAAAATGCCCGAAATCTAAGAATAGTAGTAATAAAAAAAGCATCCTTTTTTCTTAAAAGAGGATGCTTTTTTATATTTATTAACACTCAAATATGCTACTACTTTTGAAGAGTAAATTGGGCAACTATTTGTTTTAATTTTCCTGCTGCGTTATGCATATGTTCAATTGAAACCGAAATCTCTTGAACAGATTTTTCTTGCTGTTGAATAGACTCTTTTACCCTATCAGTTCGGTCAGATGATCTTTGGGAAATTTGAGCCATGTCTTCTGCAGAAGCCGAGATTTCCTCACTACTCGCTGCAATTTCATCTGTAGACATAGATACCGTTTGAATTTGCTCAGATACTTGCTGTACTTTTTCTGTAATTGTTCCAAATACTTTTTCTGTATGCATTACTACTTGTGTACCTGCCTGTACCTCATTATCTACTTTCCCCATCATATGTACCGTATGGTTCGTTGTTCCCATAACTTGAGTAATAAGATTCTCAATTTGTTTTGCAGAATCACTAGATTGTTCTGCTAATTTCCGCACTTCATCTGCAACAATTGCAAATCCTCTACCACTTTCTCCAGCACGTGCAGCCTCAATTGCGGCGTTTAATGCTAATAAGTTAATCTGAGAGGTAATACCTTGCATAACATCAATGATTTTAACAATTTCTTCTGATTGTTCTTTCATAGTCTCTACTTGTTTCACACCGCTATGTACCGAATTTTGGATTGTATCCATCTGTTGAATCATTTGTTTCATTAATTTATTACCATTCTCTGCATCTAATGCTGATTGAGCAGACAATTCATTTACAGAGGACGATGTATTGACTATACTCTGCATTCCTTGTGTCAACTCTTCCATCGCACCCGCAGTTTGTTCCATTGCTTGCATTTGACTCTCTGCACCATTTGCAACTTCTTCAATATCCATAGTGATTTTCTTCGCTGCACTACTAGATACTTCTGATGCAGATGCTACTCCGTCTGCATGTTGGAATAAAAGCTGAATATTATTCTCTACTTCTTGCATATTTGTTCTTAGCCCTGCAATCATCTCGTTAAAATTACTTACCAATACACCTAATTCATCCTTAGCATTATAATCACCATGTACAGTTAAATCTCCTTCTTTCGCTCTTTCCATCATACGACTAACCGTTTGTAACGGAGCAACTATAAGCCTACTAATAATATAACTTACTATACATATAACGATTGTAGTAACTACTACAAGAATGATAAAGGTAATAACGGATCGATCAATCATTTTTTGAGAATCTTTAAACACTTGATCAGCTAAGTTTGAAACATACGATTCTAGATCCACTGCATAACCAGCTAACTCTATTCCCTTCGGTTTTAATTCCTTCTGAAATTCATTTACCATTTGTGGCTCATTTGTTGCCTTCGCCTTTTCAAATAATTTTTTATATGTATCTTTATAACTTGGCAAAGATTTCTTCATCTTCTGAAACAGTTCATCCTCTTGCTTACTTAAATTAAAACCATCATCATATTCTTTTAATAAAGAATCATATTTTTTAAGATCCTTTTCAATATTATCAATTATTCCCTCTTTATTTGCCACTTCATTTTGTGATACCGTAATTAATTCTAATAAATTATATTCTAGTGAATTTTGTGTGCGAAGCATTCCTTCTAATAAAATTGCAGAATATTGATAATCATCTACTACAACCTCTGTATCGTGCTTAATCTTATTAATAGAATTAATTGCTACACTGCTCATAATTATCATACCTAAAACTGCTAATGAAATAAGCGATAATAATTTATATTTCACTTTTAAATTTTGTAAAAAATACATTTTTCCACCTTTATTCCTTTATATATAGATTTTTAGAATTTTATAGCTTATTATTTACAAAATCTCAATAAAAAGCAATGATAAATATTCCCAATATCAAACTTATATCTCTATAAAAAAAGAAGTAGCTATCATGCTACTCCTTTTTGCTTTGTTTCTCATATTGTTCAAACGTATGAATTCTTTCAAAAATTGGTGGGTGCGTGTATAAGAAAAACTTCACTAACGCAGGCGGATTTACTTGGCTTAGACTTGTTTTTGATAAATATTGAAAAGTTTTCACACCAGATTTCCCGTCCTTCGTCATATTTAAAGCATATTGATCTGCCGCTCTTTCTTCTATACGTGAAACATAGTTTGTTGCTGGTTGTGCTGCAAAAGAGAGTACAGAAGAAATTAAGAAAAATAAAGGTAAAATGGAGGAACATGCCACTTTTGAAATTTGCAATGTATCTCCCCATTTGCGAATACACATATTTATAATACGACTAATTAAAAACATACCTATAAACGATAGCAACACATAACTTGCAACGCCAAAGTATATATGCTTCATAACATAATGTCCCATTTCATGAGCCATGATAAATAATATCTCTTTATCTTTTAACTGCTTAAGCGTTGTATCCCACATTACAATACGGGCGTTAGGACCAATTCCTGTTACGTAAGCATTTAATGCATTCGTTTTTTCTGACATATTTACTTCATATACGTGTTTAGCAGGAATGTCAGCTTTGTCTGCTATCGCTAAAATTTTCGTTTCTAATTCTTTATTTTTCAGCGTTGAGAAGTCGTTATAAAGCGGATCAATAACGACAGGCTGTATGAATGTTAAAAAGATTGTAAATGGAACAGAGAGCGCCCACCCTGCTAGCCACCATCTCTTCGGAAATTTACGGATAAGCCATAATAGAACGGTAACTACGATTAACATAGTCGCATAACTTTCCCAAAAACCGATAACATGATCTTTTATCCAGCTTTGTGTACTTTGTGTTGAAATGCCGTAATCAACGGATACTTTCCGGCCAATCCATTGCATCGGTAAGGCAAGCACTGTTGTCAGTAATGATAAATAAAAGAAATAAATCGCAACTTGCAAGACACTTATTTTAGTCGTTTCCTTCGACCATTTCTCAAACTTTCTTGAAATACCTAGCACAAGTACAAATAATAAAATAATCCATTCAAGAGGCGTCGCTAAAAAGTATAGTAAATTTTTCACACGCGAATAATCTTGGCTTAGCGTAAGCTCTCTAGCACTCATAAACGTTTCTGGATCTGCACTTGTTCCTTTATACATGTCCGGAATAAGTTCATGATTCCATCCAAATAAATACCAATATATAAGTAACGCAAATCCAACGTACAAAAAAAGCGACCAACCAATAACCTTCCTCACGCTATTCCCTCCTCTATGCTGCCTGTCTATTATTATTGTAAGTTCGTACACGCTAAATTAGAACAAGCTTATTATGTGAATTGCTCTGGATCTTTTTATTTACATAAAAAAACTCTTCTACATAAGAAGAGTTTTACCTATCTTTAAACACTTTCTTCGGTTCATAATCCGGAAGCACTTACAAACCAACGCCTTTTACATATCATATATACTCATAGTCTTGAAAAAAGAGCGTCGTTATAATAAAGTGAAACTTTAATCAGTGGGGGTCTTACTGCCCGGCAAATAGCGGGATAATCGTAAAAAATCCGATTAAAACTAGTACGTACCCTACTTGCTTTTTAGATAACATAAAGAGCCTCTTTAAGGAAGTACATCTATTAATAAACTAAAATCTTGTAAAGAGAAAGAACTATATTTCATAATACCCTGTACAGCTAAAAGTAAAACAAGACCGATCACACACATATAGTTAACGCTTTCTTCATTCTTTTTTTCAGTAACCACTCCACCACTTATACATAAAATCCCTAGCAAATGGAGCGCTAAATACATGAAAAAATAAGCTTCCTCCCAGCGCAAAATAACATTCACTGTCGTTATTAACACTAGACTAAGCAAAATCAAATAAAAAAACTTATTTGATGATATCGTTTCATTCATATAATTTTATACATCCCTTTCAAATTTCGAATTAATGATGTTTCAAAGCTATAAAGTAAATGATTGTTTTCATACCATAAAACAAAAGGAAAGCCACCATTACTTTCTCGAATACTTTATGAATCCACATATACTTCTCTTCATTCTTTCTGAAGATGCGCTTCATCATTTCTTCTACAATTAGACCAAATATTAGTAAAACCCCGAACACAATAAGAAGAGAAATAATATTTTCTTTTAAATGAGTACTAGAAAATACGTAATACTCTGGAAACACAATCGTATCTACTACAGGTTGAAGCCAATGACAAACACTTCTATCACACATATCTGTAATAGACGTAGAATCTATAATGTCTTTTAATATTTTTTCAACCGTCTTCTTCATCTTATTTACTCCCGACTACATCTGAAAAGCTCTTTTTCTGCTCTGCATATATAACTGGCACTTCTTTACTCCAATATTTGCGATTAACAAATAAAAAGATAAGTACTAAGTTTAATCCTGTTATAAAAATAATAAATCCAGGAAAGAATGTCGTATAATTTGAGAAATCGGCAAAACTCATAATTTTTTCTCTACTTATTAGAAAAGACGCACCTATTACAAATGCATTGTTTAACATATGTATTGCAATTGGCATGAGTAAACTTTTCGTACGAATATATACGATTGACAATACGATGCTGAATATGGCTGCACCGAGGAAATCAACATGTAACAACGCAAACAATATTGCTACAACGATGGTCGCTATGCTCGTTCCCCATTTTGTTGCAAAACGTTGAAGTAAAAATCCGCGAAAAACAAATTCCCCGATAATTGGTGCGATGAATACGACCCTAATGACTTGAGATACATATCCCCCAGTACTATCTACAATTGGTTCATGCAGGGCGTTCATAATAAAGTCCGGTGTAATCCATGCAAAACTATACATATACAAAATAAGATACCCGTAACTAAACATGCATAACATAACGGTAATGTATAAAACTTGTACCAAGTTAAATGTTTCATTTTTATTAACAAATAATGAAAATGAAATGTGGTGCTTTTTATACTCATAAGAAATCCATACCATCGGAAGGATATAGAATATAAGGATATTTATAAAAGAAGAATTTTGTATATGAAATATACTTGTTAGCAAATCGCCACTACTTCTCGCTATTAAAATTAATAGTGCAAATACAATTAAAAAATATCTAGCTCGCATCACTTGAAACGGGTTCACACTCATCTCCTCCCCTATGTTACTTTTATCATATCATTTGATTCTTAATTTTTTGCGAAAGAAAACCTTAAAATTTCCTTAAAAATTCCATAAGTTACAAAATGATGATATGATATTCGAGAAAATTAGGAGGGATATTTATGTACCAAGCAAATATTTTACTCGTTGATGATGAAACAGCAATTTTACAATTACTAACTACCATTCTTGAAAAAGAAGGCTTTTCTCATATTACAACTGCAACATCAGCTGAAATAGCTTTATCTCTAACTAAGCAAAACCATTACGATTTAATTATTTTAGATGTAATGCTTCCTGGACAATCTGGTTTTGATATTTGTCCAATCATTCGCCAACAAACAGATTGTCCAATTTTCTTCCTCTCAGCAAAAGCATCTGATTTAGATAAAATATCCGGATTTTCATACGGTGCAGATGATTATATTACGAAACCATTTAATCCATTAGAAGTAGTAGCACGTATGAAAGCACAGCTTCGGAGACATATGAAACAAACCGTACCACACGAACAAAAATCACACTCAATTTCATTTGGAAGATTTGAAATTGATCAGCACTCTGCAGAACTGACAGTGGATGGTCACATTGTCGAATGTTCCGCTCAACTCTTTCAACTACTACTCTTCTTTTGCGAGAATCCAAACTACGTATTTTCGAAAGAGGAAATATACGAAAAAGTTTGGGGAGCACCTGCCTATAATGGCGATGACAACACTGTTATGGTCCACATTCGAAAACTACGTGAAAAAATTGAACACGATCCAAGTAAACCAGAATATATAAAAACTGTTCGCGGCCTTGGTTATAAGTTCGTTACAAAGTAGGGTGACGATATGAATTTTAATAAACGACTTATTATTCAATTTATCATGCAACACGTTTTTGTTTTAGTTACATTACTTATCGCTGTAGTTGCTGCTTTTACTTATTTAATTTTTCTTCTTACTAGTACTTTATACGAACCTAATATTCCAGATTCTGATAGTTTTACAATTTCAAGATACATCTCTTCAGAAAATGGGCATATTTCATTACAATCTGAAGTGCAAGATTTAATAAAGGAGAAAAATGATTGGCTCCAAGTTGTAGATGAAAACGGAAAAATCCTCTACCACTTTAATACACCAAATGATGTTCCGAATGCTTATACGAAGACATCTTTAGTCGCATATATACAACATCATATCGAAAGTAATTATAAATTTACATATTGGGAAATTGAATTAGAAGAAAAGAAAGTACTTGTTATTTATGGTGGTATGTTAAAAAGCAATGCTTTACTGACAGCAATTCAAAAGGAGCATTCCTCTTTAACGATGGATTCGTTCACATTAACAGATCAAGAAAAACAGTTACTGTCTAAAGAAAAAGCAGCAATTCAAATATTTAATCAAAATGGCGAAGAGGTTTTTTCCTATACAACCGGAAAGAAAAAAATATTTTCAGCAATACAAATCGCACTTAATGAAAAAGAACCTTGGAATCATAAAGAAAACACGTCTAGCTTTTACGATGCAAATAGTGGCAACCTTCTCGTTGTAACTGCAAAAAATGAGCACTACTATCCAGATGACGAAATTGAAGATGTATTTACTAAGAAGTTTCTCATCGGATGCGGATTAATCCTTCTTATCGTATTTGTTTATTTAGTCATTCTTTCTATTTGGTATGGTAATAAATTCGGGAAACCGCTATTACATGCGATGCGCTGGCTTAAAAATATCGCTGGTGGAAAGTATGAAGAACCTATTAGTAAAAAAGGAAAGCCTGTCAGGTTCCGGCGATCTGGTAAAGAAAAATGGTCATTCCGTTTGTTTAGAGATGTGACAAGTTCACTAGAACACCTTTCTACTACACTCAAGAAAAATGATGCGATGAGGCAAGTACTTCAGCAAACACGAGAAGAATGGATTACCGGTCTAACGCATGATTTAAAAACACCACTTAGCTCTATATATGGCTACGCATTATTACTAGAATCGAATCAATACAACTGGACCGATCGTGATATTCAACAATTTGGTAGTGTTATGAAAGAGAAATCTCAATATATGACTACATTAATTGATGATTTAAGCTTAACGTATCAATTAAAAAATAATAGCCTTCCTGCACAGCACGTAAACGTTGAAATCAATCAGTTCGTCCAAAAAGTATTATTGCAATTTATTAACAATCCAACACTTCAAAATCAAAATATTGAATTCGTACCGAGCTCAAATAAAATTCAATATTTCATTGAAGAAAAATGGTTCCAGCGTATTATCGAAAACTTACTAGTAAATGCTGTAAAACATAATAACGAAACAACTACTGTCATCGTAAAATTATCACAAAACGCTAATTCCTTTACACTCTCCATTTCAGATGACGGAAAAGGAATGGATGAAAAAACGAAAGAACTTCTATTTGAACGATATTACCGCGGAACAAACACAGAAGAAAGCAACATCGGAACTGGACTTGGCCTAGCCATTACAAAACAGCTCGTTCATGCTCATAACGGGACAATTTCCGTTGATAGTGCACTCGGAAAAGGAACGACGATTATTCTTGTGTTTCCGTTTCGTTCGTAGGAAAGACGCTATGTGGCGTCTTTTTTTCTTTTCTGGGAGAATTTTACGGTAATTGAAATTATGTGAATCGTTTTTTCGAGGTGTTTTAGCGGTATATGAAATTATATCGGCGCAACTCGAATTATATCAGCGATTTTCTAGATGTATCGACTTACCGACAAAAACCGACAATACTAACCTACTTCCTCTACTACTATACAAATTAAAAATAACCCTTCATAACTCACTATGAAAGGTCACTCCGTATTTCAGCTATTTCCCTACTAACACAAACACATTCTCATCAGGTGCTTCCATTACTGCAACATGTCCTGATTCTGTTGGAAATGGTTCGCGAATCCATTTTACATCTTTATTATCTTTTAAACTTTCATAAGTTTGTTGCACATCTTCTACTAATACTTCGACTTCCGTAAAATTAATATCCGGATGATTGCTTATTACTAACTCCGAACTTTTCTCATCTGGAAACTTCAATCCTATTAACGTCCAAATAACCCCTTCTTCTAGTTCTCTTTCTATCATCCAGTTTTGCTTCATTCCCATTTCTTTATAAAAAGAAACTGATCTTTCTATATCCTTCGTATGTATAGATACACATTCTAGTTTTTTGAACATTTTCCTATTTCCCCTTTATGAAAAAGCGAACCATCTCCCAATGATTCGCTCTTACCCTATTATTTTTTCTTCACCGGTATCCAAAGCTCTACTTGTGCAAACTCACTCTTATCTTCGTGGCAACGCTCATCGTATAATTCAAACTCTGTAACGCCGCAATGTTCATAGCCTGAATGCGGGAACCATTCTGAGAATACTGCATTCCACGTTTGGTGAATAGACGATACCATTTCTTCATGAGGAACTTTCGGCGTTGTAAATACTGCATATGTTGCTGCCGGGAAAGTACGCTTCGCAATTTCATTTGGTACATTTTCAAAGTCTGTAACTTCCATTCCGATAATGTAAGTGAAGTCCCCTGTTTCTAAATTAAAATCAGTACATAATCCAAGCTCTACCCATTGGCTCGTATCTTTACGATTCGGAATTGTTGTCCCAAGATCTTTTTGTAAATATTTTTGCCAAAATGCTGGAATGTCTTGATGGTTTTTCCCTTCTTTACTTGTCGTCTTCAATTCATAACCCGCCACTAAAAATTCTGGTTTATTTACAATACGATATTCCATTTGTATGCCCCCTAAATACGGATTTAATTTTCTTTGCTTTACATTCACTCGGTAATACATCGGTGTTTCGATTTCTTGTTTTCGATATTCACTCGGTGTCATTTGAAATAATTTTTTAAAGGCTCTCGTGAACGTTTCGTGAGATTGAAAGCCATGTTCAAACGCGATATCAATAACTTTTTCATCCGTATGAGAAAGTTGATAAGCTGCCCGGGCTAACCTCCTCTTTCGAACATACTCCATTACTGTATCACCTACTAATGCCTGAAATACACGATGAAAATGCGACTCAGAAAAACCTGCAATGCGAGCTAAATTACGCAGCGTTTGTTTTTCCATTACATCTTCCTCAATATAATCAATTGACCTTTGAATTTGTGTTTCATAGCTTTCCATCTCTGTTCACCCGCCTTATATGTATTATGATAAAAGAGAACGCAATCCAATTCTTGACGTTTTTTACTATAATTCCATAAAAAATTGTAACTTTTTTATATGTATTTCGTTGTTATGTATGAAGGGAGGGAAATGTAGTGAAACGCAAACAATCATTAGAAGAAATTTACTCAGAGCATATGCAAGATTTATCCCACTTTAATGTGCAGTAAGACCCCCACCTCAAAATGCAGCGAAAGCAAAGAATTTAGGTGGGGGATCAACTGCCCATAAAAGTCCGATTGGTTCAACTAATAATCAGTGGGGGATGAAGAACCCCCCACTGATTAAAGTTTCACTTTATTTCGCTATCTTCTCTCCCTAACCGGAGATTCCCACTATGCGGAAGATCTCATGCAAGAAACCTTTTACCGAATGCTCGTCCATATTGATTATTATAAAGGCGAAGAAATTAGGCCGTGGTTATTTACAATAGCCTACAACACCTTTATCGATTGGTATCGAAAAGAAAAGAAAAGAAATATAAAACAACAGCACTTGCAGAATTCCATTTACCAAACGTACCAAGTACAAAACATGCATATTTCGTAAAACATGAGATTGCTAGTTGGTTAGACAGTTTATCTTCTCTTCCCCTTGAAAGACGAAATATGTTACTACTACGAGATTACTACGGATTCTCCTATAAGGAAATAGCAGAAATGACTGGTCTCTCATTAGCGAAAGTAAAAATTGAATTACACAAGGGACGAAAAGAAACGAAAAGCATAAAGGAGTGATAGGGATGGGTTGTACAGAGTTTAAAAAACTATGGGAGAAGTACGAAAACGGAACGCTCACGCATGATGAACAGGAAGAGTTAGAAAGTCATATTGAGACATGTGAAGAATGTGAAGCTTACTTAGATGAGCTGTTAACAAAGACAGAACCAATTAAGAAAAAGTTACCTCCAAAAGATCTTAAAATTCCTTTTTGGAGAATTAAGTGGAAACATCGTTTACAAACGTTTGGTTTTATATTATCAATTTGCATCGTTATCTATATAATCGGCGGGGTATTATCAGCCTTTTATTTTCAAGCTAATAATGATAAAAGGCTAAAAGAAATTAGAGAGGTTCCTTCTCTTGCACTTGAAGCAACTATCCCAAATAGCCGCGTTATGGGAGGCGGAACAAGTGTAGAAGCTTTTTTCCGTACGAATAGCCAATTTGATTTAGTAAGAACCGTCGGTAAAAAAGAAATGCCCCTCGGTACAATAGAAACAAAAAGCTTCTTATCATCTGTAGATATCACGAAGCAAACTTGGATGAATCCGTTCTATCAACCAAAACTCTTCTTTGTTCATCCAAAAACAGAGCAGGGTGATTATTTAAAGGATTCATCAAAAAAAGTATGGGATACACTTGCAAAAGTACATGATGGAACCGTTGCAGAAGTAGCAATTTCTTTTGATAAAGCTTACACTTTAAAAGAATTAGAACCGCTTTTATATAGCATATTCGAGGCACAAGAACTCCCTCCAACTCCTGTATGGTACGCTTTAGATACAGGACAAGAAAGAAAAAATGTAGATGACTATATCCTACATGGCGGAGAAGCTATAGGATTTCCAGAACATGTAAGATTCCTAGATAGTGACACAGAGACGCCCGAAGATACAGTTATTGAAATGATACGTATTCTTTCTACACATACAGAAACGGTAAGTAAAATAGCTATAATTCCTGAGAAAGAACTAAAATTAGATAAGCGCTATCAGTATGTAAAAGATAACGGTGTTAAAGTATACGGCATTGTCATTACTGGTCCGTCGAAAGAGTTATTAAAATTACAAAACTCACCGCACGTTCGTTATGCGACTCTTGGAGATATTGAGGTTTGGAATTGGTTTGATTATTAATGAGAAAAAGTAGAGCATCTAGGAGTGATGCTCTACTTTTTCATTTCCTCTCCACAAACTTCCAAACTAACATTGTTGCACATAAATAGGAGATTCCCATTACTAAAAAGCTATAGCTTGCCCCTCTGTACCAATTCGATGATTCATTTAAAATGATTCCCATAATTGCTATACCGACTAATGCACCAATTTGACGATTTACATTTAAAGTTGCCCCAGCCATATTCCCATTTTCACGACCGGCAGATTTCATCACAATTGTAGTCATGGCAGGCACTGCTATACCGATCCCAAGATTAACAATACTGTATACGAATGCAATTCCTATATAACTCACATTATTTACTATAAACATTAATAATAAAGACCCTATACTAGCTATAAATAAAGCTATAAATAATAGCAATTTTGAACCAAACTTAGTCACCATTATTGCAAATAATACATTTCCAATAACAAATACGCTCATCATCGGCAATAGTTGTAATCCTGCTACAAACGGGCTTGCTTCGTATGCCTTTTGTAAAAAGAGTCCAAACATAAATATGCCGCCAAATAAAGCAAAGTTTAATAGAAATCCAACTATATTTGCTGAGGAAAACGTCTCGTTCTGGAACAACACTCTTGGTACAACCGAGTTTTTTGATTTTCGTTCTGCATAAACAAAGAGAACAGCAGTCAATACAGTCCCCACTACCCCTCCTAAAATTTGAAGCGAGGACCATCCATAACTTGGACCTTCAATTAGAGTAAACGCCAACAATGTTATTGTAGTTATACCGATTAAATGATTTAATACGTTTATTTTCTCCTTTTTCGGTAAAACGTTTGGAATAATTACAAAGGCCATCAAAATACCGATAACCCCAATTGGAAGGTTTATAATAAAAATGCTTCGCCAGCCAAATGTATTTACTAAAAGACCACCAATAAAAGGACCTGTACCAGAGGCAAAAGAGACAATTGCCGACCATATCCCAAACATTTTAGCTCTCTTCTTTTCATCTGGAAATGATACTACTAATAAACTAAGTGAACTTGGCATAAATAAAGCCGCTCCAACACCTTGAAGTACTCGGCCGATAATGAGGGTGTTCCCATTTGTGGCAATCGCACATAAAAGAGATGCGAATACAAAAATAATTAAACTAACCATATACATATTTTTTGCTCCATATTGATTAGCCAATGCCCCTCCAGCGAGTAATAATGCCCCAAAAGATAAAATATATCCGTCAACAATCCATGCCGAACTATATAATGTCAGTCCTAATGTTTCTTGAATATTCACCACTGCAACATTTACTACCGTTACGTCTAATGTTGCCATAATAAAACCCATTGCCAAAGTTATTAAAATGACGATACCTGATTTCTCTTTTGTTTGAACATCTAAATTTCTACTAGCCACTCCATTCACTTGCTAACTCCCCTCTCAAAAATTAGTAATTTACCTATATATTCCTTTAGAACTATAATAAAGAAAGTACTTTAATTATAAAAGTACTGATTTTTTATATAGTACCTATACTTTTATATAGTAAGGAGTGTTTATATGGAAAATACAAATGCAGAAATTTTATTAAAATGCCCTATTGAAAAAACAATGTCTGTAATAGGTGGTAAGTGGACTTTCTTAATTTTAAGAGATTTGTTCTATGGTCCTAAACGTTTTGCTGAGCTTGAAAGACGTCTAAGTGGCATTAGCCCACGCACACTCTCTCTTCGTTTAAAAGAACTTGAACAAGAAAATATTATAAAGAGAACAATCTATTCAACTATGCCACCTCACGTGGAATATTCACTTACAAAAAAAGGGGAAACACTCCGTCCTATTTTTGACGCGATGAAGGACTGGGGAAATGAGTGGAAAATATTAGATGAATAAAAAGAAGGTATCATCTTATGTGATGATACCTTCTTTCTGTTAATCCGAAATCACTTTCACATACATCCCTCTCACCGCTTTTTCATAAGCAATCTCGCTCATCTGTCTTATTTTTTCCGACACAGCAGACGATGGAACACCTTCACGAAATAATGGAGGATCAATGAGACGGACTTTATTTTTCTGATACAAATCATAATTGTTTCTATCTTCTTTTACGTTTACATTCGGATGAACTTTGCTTAATAAAGCATGTACTTCTGGATCATTACATTGCTGCAATTTCGAAATAAGCTCATCATCTTCAAGAAGAAAATCATCTGCATGAATAACCCTTTTATGAAGAGCTACCTTTAACGTTTTCGCTAACATATCATTTCCGTAAATATTCATTGGTTTCATAAAGAAATCGATTACTTCTTTGTAATACGTTTCTGTAAACCATTCCGCTATTTCGATATTTTGAAGAACCATTTTCCCCTCTACTTCGATGAGATCCTCTAAAAAACTATGAACTTCTTCTAAAGAAATATACCCATATGTATACATATCTCGTAACGTATAATCCACTCGATCTGCACATAATTCGGGCGCTGACCTTTCCAGTAAAGTCCACTTCGAATCATCTAATAAAATATCTTCATAGTTATAACCATGCTTCGCAAGGATTGCTGGAATTTCTGAATTTTTCACAACAGAGCTAAATATCTCTTCATGGTAACTTTCATCTTCATTATCAAAAACGTAATCAATTACGTGTGAAAAAGCAGTATGCGATACGTCATGCAGTAAACCAGCGATCTGTTCTTCTACTGAACCACCTAGTTTTTTCACTAATAACATAACACCAACTGAATGATCAAAGCGCGTTACATTCCAGTTCTCATTTAGTAAGTAGCTTGCGCCATTTTGATGAATACCTTTTAGTCTTTGCAAAGGATTGCTTAAAATTAATTCTTCTACTACTCGATCCACTTTAAACTCACCGTAAATAACATCTGATATAACCACTTATAATCCCCCTTCATTTCAGCAGCGTCTTCTAATCGTACCTTTTTTATAAAATTGACATCAATATAAATATTAAGTTTAAATATATTGATATTATATTATAAGTATTGTATATTATACATGTCTGCTATTTCTTTTAATTCATTTATTTTTATTGAGTGCTCCTTATGTGGAGCCTTTTTTTTATTGAAAAAATAGAGAGCAATTCGCTCTCTATTTTATACACCTATTCAAATGTAACTTCTACCTGCACAATCTCCGACCTACTTCCAAGTCTAAGCGGTGGTCCCCAAAATCCAAATCCAGAAGAAACAATTGCGTGGAACGCGCCTTTTTGTGCGTATCCCCAGTCTAGCTCGTACATTCTTCTCGTTACAATATGATTGGGCGCCATTTGTCCGCGGTGTGTATGACCGGATAATAATAAATCTACACCTGCCGCTGCTGCTTGTTTCAACTCAAATGGCTGGTGATCCATTGCGATAACAGGCATCGATTTATCTACCGTACTCATTAATTGTTCAAAGCTTTGACGATCTCGCTCTGTTTTATCTCTTCTTCCAACGAGATAAAAGTCATCTTCAATTGTAATTACTTCATCTAAAAGAATACGAATATCAATCTTATCCATCTCTTGTAAAAACTCTGGAACCGCTCTACCGTAGTATTCATGGTTCCCTAAAACACCATATACGCCTAATGGTGCTTTCATTTGTTTCATGATTGGTCCCATATTCTTTTGAATGAACACACCTGGATGATCATCGATAATATCACCTGGCAGTAAAATAATATCAGGTTCCATCTCATTTACATGACGAACAAGTCTTTTTAAATGCGAAACGCCAGACAGTTTACCGAAATGCATATCAGAAGCCATCGCAATGCGTAAACTTTTACGCCCCTCTACCTTTTTCGGTATGTGCACCTCGTACTTTCTTACTACCGGACTATACGCATTAAATACTCCATACGCAAAGATAAAGATAAATGCAGCTATCACAGCCGCCCCTGTCCAAATAATTGCCGCTTCTTTCTCTACTGAAAACTGTAAAAGAAAGACCATAATATTAGCTAATGGCAACAGCATAAGCGCATATTGTATGACCGCAAACCAAATCGAACCTATCGTTCGCAGAAATGGTAAAAACTTAAACACTTGCACGAGAATGTACGCATATGAAATAAATGCAACTATAAAAGCATAATATCCCCAAGATTCCCAGCCAAATACCGCATGAAGCCAAACCCATCCGTTCCAGCCGATGTAAAACATAAGTAGTGTGTATATAATTAATATGGTAAATATATTGAGATAACGAAGATTCTTCACAGCCAGCCTCCTTATTGCTTTCTTCTATTATAACTTGTTATGCACTTATAGCGTAAATATTAAGCACTTCGCTCATCATAGTAAAAACCTATAGTTGTTAGACTTGTATCTAACAACTATAGGCACCATTTATATCAACATTGTTTTTACAAATGCTCTTTATAAAAACTTGTTAATTTTTCAACTGCAATTCTTACTGGTTCTGGTTGGTCGTATAAATCGTAATGACTCGCACCTTCCACAACAAGTAAATCCTTTTTCTCTGAAGCTGCTTTCTCATAAAGCTCATGACCATCTTTATAAGAACCAAATGCACCTTGCTTACTGCCGACAATAATTTGCAGCGGCTGCGTTAATAACGTATCTGCTAAATGGAACGCATCAAAACCGATTACCGATCCCATACTCGTAAAGTTTAACTTATTTGGCGAGTTCAAACTTTGCCCTCGCGGCGTTGTGTAATACTCAACTGCTTCTACAATATCTATATCGGTCATACCCGCTGCTACTAACTCTTCCTGATTTTTAGGAATCCAATTTGTAATCATTTCCTCTGCTCCGCGTGCTTCAGCAGTACGTTGTTTACCAATTGCCTCTAACACACCAATCGGGTTAGACTCACGATTTAAACGACCGATATTTGCACCAACAACTGTACCAACCGCTTTAATGCGGCGCTCTGTCATCGCAGCATTTACCGCATAACCACCGCCTGCACAAACACCTAACACACCGATACGTTCTTCATCTATATAAGGAAGAGTAGTTAAATAATCTACTGCTGAGCGAATATCCTCAACTCGCGCAGCTGGCTCTTCAATATATCTCGGTGTACCTTCACTTTCACCTTGATATGACGCATCAAACGCAAGCGTGACATATCCTTGTTCCGCTAACTTCTCGGCATACAATCCTGCTGTTTGATCTTTACAGCTACTACCTGGATGCACACAAACAATCGCTGGATTTTGTTTCTTTTCCTCAGCACCTTCAGGAATGTTCAAAACACCTGCAACTTGTAAACCTCTTGCATAAAATCTTATATTTTCCTTCGTAACTGCCATATATAAAACCACCCTTATCTTATTATTAATTTTACACTTGTGAGAGTTATTACTCACGTGTATATTTATAATAAAATGAGTAGAACCTTGTTTCAATGACCACATTTACGCATTTGGGTGATAATACACACATAAAGAAATATGTGTATCAACAACGGAGGAACACGATATGGAGAAAATCGATAGAAGAATTATAAAATCACAAAACGCCATTCAATCGGCATTTATAGAAATGTTAATTACAGATGGATTTGATGAAATTACAGTTAAAAACATTACCGAAAAAGCAAACATCGGAAGAAAAACGTTTTACTTACACTATCTAGATAAGTACAATTTATTAGATAAAATTGTGGACGATCATTTAGACCAATTAAAAGAAATATGCTACGAGAAGCAAAACAAAGAATTTATAGAAGGAACAATCATATGGTTTGAATACTTCAAAGAACACAAACCATTTTTTGCGGCACTATTTAGAAGTAACAGCACCTTATCATTTCAAAAAAAATTACTAACTTTCATCATGGGTGAAATAGAGAAAAAATTAAATACAGACACATCAGTAAATAAAAACATCGATAAACATATCGTCTTAAAATTTTTAGGAACAGCTGTAATGGGCATTTTAGAGTCTTACATGTTGGATGAAATTGATAGTGATGTTGCGTTTATTGCGACGCAAGTTGGAGAGTTGATTAGGAGGAATATATAAAATGAAACTTTAATCAGTGGGGATTTATTCATCCCCCACCTAACTTCTTTGCTTTCGCTGCATTTTGAGGTGGGGGTCTTACTGCCCAGCAAATAGCGGGATAAAATAAAACCGCATCAATTTCCTTAATAAGGATTGATAAAATGCTATTATCGTTATCCTTCAAAACTCATCTATGCAATTATGCATAACCATCCATTCCGTTTTATTTTCATGTTACGATATAAATGTAATACGACATATATCGACAAAGATAAAAGGAAGTGATTGTATGAAACGTTCTAAAACATACTTAAAATATTTAGCATTATCCGCTGTTTTTGCTAGTAGTGCTATAACTCTTTCAACACCTGCTGCTTATGCTCAAACAACATCACAAGTTGTAACAGATATCGGGCAAAATGCAAAAACACATACGAGCTATAATACATTTAATAATGATCAAGCTGATAATATGACAATGTCTTTAAAGGTAACTTTTATCGATGACCCTAGCGCTGATAAACAGATTGCCGTTATTAATACAACTGGTAGTTTTCTAAAAGCAAATCCTACTATAAGTGATGCACCTATTGATAACTACCCAATCCCTGGCGCTAGTGCAACATTACGTTATCCTTCACAATATGATGTTGCATTTAACCTTCAAGATAACAGCGCTCGTTTCTTTAACGTAGCGCCTACAAATGCTGTAGAAGAAACGACTGTAACATCTAGCGTATCTTATCAACTTGGTGGCTCTGTTAAAGCTTCTGTAACGCCTAATGGCCCTAGCGGTGAAGCTGGTGCAACTGGTCAAGTCACTTGGTCTGACTCTGTAAGCTATAAACAAACTAGTTATAAAACAAATTTAATTGACCAAACAAACAAAAACGTAAAGTGGAACGTATTCTTTAACGGATATAACAATCAAAACTGGGGTATTTACACACGTGACTCCTATCATTCTTTATATGGAAACCAACTGTTTATGTACTCTCGCACATACCTATATGAATCTGATGCAAAAGGTAATTTAATACCGATGGATCAACTTCCAGCATTAACAAATAGCGGTTTCTCTCCTGGTATGATTGCTGTTGTTATCTCTGAAAAAAATACAGATCAATCTAACTTACAAGTCGCTTATACAAAACACGCCGACGACTACCAACTTCGTCCAGGCTACACATTCGGAACTGCAAACTGGGTTGGAAACAACGTAAAAGACGTTGATCAAAAAACATTTAATAAATTGTTCACACTAGATTGGAAGAATAAGAAATTAGTAGAGAAAAAATAAAGTAAAAAAAACGAAGGGCTATTTAAACTCTTCGTTTTTTACTTATTCATAATAAGATCCCGCGAGTAATACCGTCGCTATGAAATTCCATGATATATTTTTAGGCATCTCTTCACCTTTATTTTGAAAAGCATCCATTAAAATATCAATGCTTTCATCACTTATAATCAATTTATCCCCTTCTATTTCCTCTTTATAAAAAGACATATTTTCTCTCCTTTACTCTCTTATACATATCCCTTGAAGACTCTCTTTTTCTTTCTATCACACTAAACCACGCACCACTTCTTCTAATAATAAATTCAACCATTCATCCAATTTGTTTCAAAACACTCTAATACATTCAGCCTTCTTTCCATAGTACTATTTCAAGATCATACTCATTCTTTAGAAAAGTAAAGCCACTTCTCATAGATGCATCTACTACAATAAGGCTAGAATAAATTAATGATCTTTGAGCATCATTATATCCAATGAAATGTAATACTTCTTTTATATATAACATGAAATCTTCCAACTCTATTTGCACACCAAAGTCCCAGTTTTCATGTGCATACCATAGAATAATCTTCTTAGACAATAAACTGGTTAATTCACATTCAAATTCTTTTATTTCATTGATAGCTTGTTCAGCATTTAATTTACTCATAACTTTGATAGGATTCGGTGTTTCATCAATTAAAAAGTTTACTAATGAAGCAATTTTCTTCCCGCTAATAATCTCAAATTCTTTTATAGACGGACATAACATCAAAAACTTTTCTCTAGTAGCCTTTTCCTCGACCTTTTCTCTTAACATTGCAATTTTCTTTAAACTTTCATTCACATTTATCACCTCATACATTCAGTAAATTAACATAATAAAGCGTATCATCCGTTTGAAAATACATAACCGATCCACGGCTATAATAATTAACAAATTGAATCGGCCCTCCAAAATGTTCATAGTACTTTTTCTGAATGTCACTTAATTTATTTTTCCGAAAAAAATTCATTTATGCTCTACAACCCTCTTCCTACTATACAACTTTGTTATTAAAGATAGATTTCTTCTTTCCAACTACTAGATTTAGATTGGACTACTATTAGATTTTCACTTTCCCATTTTAATGTACCCAAAAATCTTGCATACACCATTTCATTCCCTACCTCTTCCACCAATAGTTGGTCTCGAATCTTTAATCCCTTTTCATCATACACTTCACATCGTAGTTGGAAACCTTTAACGCGATGAATCCCTTTTAGTATTGCTATTTTCTTACGGCTTGGACTTTTCTTAGGTGTCTTTCCAACTAAAAATATTCCTTCATAGTTTTGCTTCACAATTTCTTCTAAAGATTCTTCTGTATACCCTTTAACAATAGAGGGTGAAAGGATAGAGTTTTCTTCAAGTCCAGGGATAACATATTGGCGTACTAATTTACAAAACTCTTTGTATTTCTCTTCAACTGAATTTAATGCTAAAAAGTCCATAAAATCATATGGAACATATATACGAATTTCACCCAAAGCTCTATTCACTTCATATGAAATATCAGTGTTTTCGTTAGCTAAACAAAAGACAGTTACTTTTTCAATCTCTCTTAATCCCATCTCAAACTCGCTAACTTTCTTTGAGAAAATTAGCTCAAAAATTCTAATTTCATGTACAAGCAAATAATGTTTTTTAGGACGTTTTTTTTCCAATCGTAAAACTTTACTTCAAGCAATATAATTCACTCCTTTAAATTTATCACCATGCATCGAGGACCTATGATACCTTTTATTAATTTATTAAACTGTACTCCTTTTTCATTCTACCTTATCTATATTTTTCATATGCTCTACTCACAATGCATGCGGTGACATAACAGCCATAAATACATCACTTCTCTCACCTGGTGCCATATACACTCCTTCTGCATCTAAATATTCAATGGAAAAGGCTGCTAGCTCATACGCCATTTCTTGATCACATTCAAAAAGTGGATTTATAAAAACTTCATTTCCTGTAATATTTTGTAGATCTTTCAAACAGTTAGACTTACTTCTTGCATAATCAGCCACATTCTCATTAGCCCAAGACCACATCCAACTGTTACTCTTTCCAGACCAAGACCCTATAAAAACAACACTAAATTCAAGTAACACTTGACCATTTTTTTTAAACTGTAATATACATCGATCTTGATCATACCAATACTCATCAAAGTTATAGATATTATAATCCGAAATGAATTTTTGCTGTTTACTTTCTAATTTGTCATAACACATAACAAGATAATTTTCGAATTGTTCATCCGTCATTGCCAATTATCACACGCTCCCTTCATTCAAGATCTCCACTACAAACAATATATCTTATATCTTACTCTCTCAAAACCTATATAAAGTGAAACTTTAATTAGTCCTTACCAATCGGGCTTTTACCGGTAGCCCCCCGCCCACATATCATATACCTTTCTACCACTAAGATATCTTAATATATACAAAGAAAGAAGAACTTATATAAGCCCTTCTTTCCATAAATTGTTTCTTTACTCCATCTAATTTATTTTATCACGATAAATAAATTCACTATTACACAAATGCACCCCAACCGTCTGTATATCCATCAAACTCTTCACCCAGTTTATTCAATTCCTTTTGCATCTCTACAATATCCTCATAAATTAAGAACATTTCTTTAGAACAAGTACATGTCCAATCTTCAAATTCTTCATTATAATCTAATTCACAATTTAAGCCCAGCTCTTGTAGTCTGCCAATTATTTTTTCTCCATTACCTTGATCAGGAATTGCAATAAAGAAATCTACTATATGTTTTTTATTAAAATCTATACCTTGTTTATATAACATATTTAATACTTGTCCATCTTCATCTTTTGGGAATTTCATTATAATAACCTCCTATTTACCATTAAAACTCTTATTTTTATGCGAATAATGCCTCTTTTCCATAAAGCTACCAAATTCTATCCCTTTACAGACACTAAAATTATCATCTACAACATTACTTTCTGTAAAAGAGAACTACTTTAATCTACACAATGTTTCTATAAAACTTATTGTAGGTACATCCCCACAACTAAAAATATTTAGGACCTCTAAATATTACATAGCAGAAAAATCTTCACCTAGACCTTGCAGTAGCTTTAATTTTAATTCTTTTTTGTTCATATAATTCCTTCCGCTCTCTATTTTGATTTGTCCCACGAGGATTAGATACATGTCCTATCCTATATATAAAGAAAAAAGAGCCTATATTCGCTCTTCCTTCATATACACATTTAACAAATGCATCTTTCTAACCACTAACTTTTCTGGTGATATATTAATAGCCTCTAAAAGCAAACTGAATATACATGTATGTACCAACACCATAAATAACAAAAGCAACTATAGTAATTAGCCAATTTTCACGAGTTTTTTGTACATACTTCGAACATGCCCAAAAAAGAAGTAAAATAATTAATTGAATTGCAGTCACTTTTGAGACAGCAATTATAGTAGTTTCTGTAACAAATACTATCCACATTCCCATTAAAATACGTGTGACTTGAATAATTAACAAGATCCTATTATTGGTAATACTTTCTTTAATATCAAACAGATAATTTTCTTGAAAAAAAACGACCAATGTTAATATAAGACTTAAACTCAAAACTATAATAAACTCTAAAAATTCTAGAAACGCTATCCACATCAACAATTCCCTCTTTCTTTTCCTATAGCATAAGGTTCATTGTAAATTTTTAATGCAGCTATTCTATTTTCACTAGAAAGATTCGACAATCATTTTGCATCTACACCATACTAATATGTAACATTGTCATGTATCCTAAACTATCATTTAATAGCTTAGAAACTATCCTCTTGTATCTCCTTGCGCTAAAAAAATCATTTAATTACATCTTATTATTTTCATGTTGCACAAATATCAAAATTATTACTAGCAATCGTTAAAAGCGCACCATCATATTGAATAAATGCACACGCCGATGATGGAACCAATTCGATTTGTGGTACAAAACATTCTCCCATTAAACGCTCCATCAATTCACTTTGATTTATTTTCTCTAGTTTAATACCAACGCTATTTCCTAAACTGATAATAGCAAAAGTATTTTCTATACTTACACCATAAAAATACTTGATTAAATATGATACTTCTGTCCTTGGTATAGAATCAAAAACAAAGAAAATGTTCCTTCTTCCCGAATCAAAAACTGTGTAGGAAATGTTTTTAGACTCTATTTCTTCTTTCACATTTTTTTCCTCAGATTTATCTACATGTACAATAAACTGATTAATCCTCTCTTGAACAAGTAAACTTAAATTATCAACATTACGATTATCATCATCAAATAAATCTATTTCATAAATATCAGTTACATTACTAACACGATATATATTTGCATCTTCAATACATTGAACCTTTTCGAATGTAAACTCCATAATACACCTTCTTTTCTCTCAAAGTTATATTTATTCCCATCCTATTCTTACTTAATAATATTAAGTTTATTATTCCTAATTGTTTTTATAAATCAATAATAATCTAATTCTCCTCACAGAGAATCCGCTTTTCACCTTATAATACGCTACTTGTAAAGTATGCATACCGTTCCCTTTTTCATATCTGTTTCGTATAACGGATTAATGTTGTCTCCATTAAAATCAAAATTCCGAATTATAGGCATTTAAATCTCTAGCTTCTTTAAAGTAATTTCTAAATTTATCATCAATATTTATATCGTTACTTAATAACAACATCAAACTGGAATCCCAACAAACAATTTCAAGTTTTGCTTGAGGGTGCTGAATATTTGGACTTGGTACCCAGAGTTCTTCGTTTCTATTTGCATAGGGTTCTACAAGCAAATTATTAATATCAATGTTTATAGACTTATCAAACGCAGATAGTACACCCCAAATAAATTGAGGATTATATTTCTTTACGAGATTTGAAAGATCTTCACCTGCTATCCAAACTATTGGATGCGACATTTTAGGATAATCTCGGATAAGTTTCTCTTCCTGATGTGCGACAATCTCCATGTCTGTTATAAGCCAATTAAACTCTTTTTCCCTACCTTGAAATGAGTCAAAAACGGAAGCTAAAACTGTATATTTAGATCCATGTAAAATGAAGTTCATCCAATCCCTCCAATTAGTAACAATCGATAAGTTAGCCTTCTTGAACTTATTATGTGTAGATAATTAAACAAATACCAATGAATACTGTTACTATACACAATATAATAGTTGTTGCAGTATCTAGCAAAATGCTTACGACTAGGAAAATTATTGATTTAAGAGCAAAAGAAGGCCCTTTTTCTTTCCATTGACGATAGATTTGCATCATTGCATAAATTAATGGAATCATACCACCTATAATCAGAATAATCCCTATTATTTTCCCCATGTTCCCCCTCCTTTTAAAGATTCGAATCAATAGATATAATATATAATCATACGCCCTCAAAATATATCCTTATATTTTTGGAGTTATTTTACACATGCAAAACTCTCTAATCATAGCTACGCTCGTATTAAGCGCATTGTTAAAAGTTATATAATCTTTCATTCTGTAATTAACGGAACTTTCCATCTGCTAAAAACTTTGCAATACAGCTTAACATTTTCTAAGGTATTAAATTTCCTAAGATATCAATTAGCTCTTCTAATGCTCTTCCCAAATTGTTTATATTGTCTCGTTCATCAAAACCTTTCTCCATTAATTCATCTGCTATAATATCTCTCAATTTATTTATTTTTTCAGTTTCTATCATACTTAAGTCTTCATAAACATTTAACCATAGTAAATGTTTATTTTGTGATTCTAATGTCTGTTTCAATAAAATGTGCATCTCTTTATTTAATTTAAACAACCTTATTTTTTCCTTTCCTTATGTATTTTGAACCTTTAGCAAAAGTTGTAATTACTTTGCCTTTTTTATTTAAAACTACTACAGCCTGTTTACTAGTATATTTAGTTCTACCGCACTTTGTATAACTTTTTCGCCAGTTTTAACAGCATTTAAAATCACCTTAGATGATACTCCTACACCATCACGACTAATTGCCTATACCATTT
Source organism: Bacillus sp. ok061 (assembly GCF_900108285.1). Lineage (NCBI taxonomy): Bacteria > Bacillati > Bacillota > Bacilli > Caryophanales > Bacillaceae > Bacillus > Bacillus sp. ok061. Next base: position 294,736 of record NZ_FNUW01000003.1, read on the forward strand.
CTTTTCTTTCATAAACTCACCTCGCTGAAATATTTTTCAACACAATAATGTTACATATCCAAATCTAAATAAAAAAAGAGTAAAGTAAATACAGTTTAAAAATAAATACATCTATCATAAAAAAGAAAAAACGATTTCTTATCTCATTAATGCTTGTAGTATCCCAACCCATTTAACGATTGATAAAATAAGACAAGGGCTTTTTTGGAATCATCGGTTAAACTTGCAATTTAGTTGCAAAAGGAACAAACTGATGATGCGGAAAAACGTAGTATATAGAAGACTATGTAAGGAGTTTGTCATATGATTGATAACAGAATTTCGAAAGATTATGACCATGAAATAGATGATTCTTTAAAAGAAATTACAGATACAACCATCTTACTTAATTTTCAAAAAGCGATTGTAAGTTTATATCCTCATCTAATACCAATTCATGCTTTTGCCTATGACGCATGGGATGATATTGTAATGCCATTGTTTTATGAAATGGTATATAAAACCTTTGCTTTTAAATACGGGATAGATATTAACTTTAAAGAAACTCATACCTATATGTTTTCGCTTAATAGTTATAAAGGGATACATCACATCGAGTGTGTTCCAAAGTGCACGACATTTAAGATTTATATTAACGAAGAATGGATTGAAATGGATAATAAAAGTTTGAAAGAAAATGTATTTGTATTTAAGTCATTTGGGGATGGATTGCATTTTCTAACTGGTGGAATTGAAATTGCAGATGCTTATCGTGTAGGATTTGACCTTGTTGAGGTTGATATTGTTTCTACCATAACAGGTCTTCCATCTAAAACAAGTATTTTTATTGATAAAGAGCATGTAGACTTTGTGTTTGTTGCAGAAGCATATGATACAAATATCCAAAATTAAAAATTTTATGTAAGAAAGTAGGAAGAATATCTTCATTACTACTCATATCAAATAGTTGTTCGAACACGCTCCGCTATTATATATACAAACTTCCTACTACATTTCATATGAGCAAAAGTTATTACGATAAACAAAGAAAAGGTCTCCTAAAAGATATTTTAGGAGACCTTTTCTTATTAATAGATTTTGTGATTTAAGAGTAAACACTCTTAAATTACAAAATCCTCTGGAATAAACACTTTCACTTCTTTCGGCTGTACGTATACGAAATCACCCGCTTGAATGTTCAGCTGTTTGAACTGTTCTTTCGTAATTTCTGCTTCTAAATATTCATCTGTTTCGTCTCGTTTTAATTCTACATATACGACAGGTCCGACTGCGTGAGAATAAGATACTTTTGCCGGGATTGCATCTATGCTTTGTTTCGTACGAGAGATTGATAAGTCATGTGGCCTTACGTAGGCTATTCCGTCTACGTTGGAAACGTGCTTATGCTCTGGTGCTTCTAGTTCGATAGATCCTACATTTAGCTTTCCTTTATGAACGCGGCCGTGAAATAAATTTACATTTCCTAAAAAGTCATATACAAACGGACTTGCTGGGTTTTCATATACTTCTTCTGGTGTTCCCATTTGTTCAATGCAGCCCTCATTCATTACAACGATGCGGTCTGCAACGTCTAACGCTTCTTCTTGATCATGCGTTACGAATACGCTCGTAATTTGAAATTCGTCATGTAATTTTCGGAGCCATCTGCGTAATTCTTTTCTCACCTTTGCATCAAGTGCACCGAACGGTTCATCGAGTAATAAAATTTTCGGTTCGACTGCAAGTGCCCGTGCTAGTGCAATACGTTGACGTTGTCCACCAGATAATTGCGCTGGATAACGTTTAGCAAAGCCATCCATTTTTACGAGCTTTAATAATTCTGTTACCTTTTCTTCTATCGCTTCTGCTGACGGTCTTAAGCTTTTCTTTCTTACTTTTAAACCGAAAGCGACATTCTCAAATACATTCATATGCTTAAAGAGCGCATAGTGCTGGAAGACGAAACCGACTTGCCTGTTTTTCACGTGAATGTCTGTTAAATCTTCTCCATCAAATGAAACAGAGCCTCCATCCGCTTCTTCTAATCCTGCAATAATGCGTAATAACGTCGTTTTCCCAGAACCAGACGGGCCTAATAAGGCAACAAGTTCACCTTTTGGAATATCCAAATGAATGTCTGTTAGTGCTTGAAATGTACCATATTGCTTTGATACACCTTGAATTTGAATACTCACCGTAATCCCCCTTATTGTCGTTTTTCCATTCGCCATTCAATCCAGTTTTTTATAACGAGTGTAAACACTGCAATTAATGACATTAACGTCGCTACTGCAAATGCTGCTGAAAATTGATATTCATTGTACAAAATTTCAATATGGAGCGGCATCGTGTTCGTAATGCCACGCACGTGACCTGATACGACAGAAACGGCTCCAAACTCACCGATAGCACGGGCATTACATAGAATCATGCCGTATAAAAGACCCCACTTTATATTTGGAAGCGTAACGCGCCAAAACATTTTCCAGCCACTTGCGCCAAGTGATAAAGCTGCCTCTTCTTCACTTTTCCCTTGTGCCTGCATAACCGGAATTAATTCACGTGCAACGAACGGGAAGGTTACAAAGATTGTTGCGATAATAATGCCTGGTACAGAGAAAATGAGTTTCACTCCATGTTCAAGTAACCATTCGCCAAGAGCACCCCTCGGTGTGAAAAGTAAAACGAATACTAATCCTGCGATAACTGGTGACACAGCAAACGGCAGTTCAATAAGAGAGAGTAATACTTGTTTTCCTTTAAACTGAAACTTTGTAATAAGCCACGCGGCCGCTACCCCAAATATCGTATTAAGCGGCACAACGATTAACGCAACGAGAAGCGTTAATCTAATTGCTGAAAATGCTTCTTGATCTGTAATAGCGGCAATGTATACATCCATCCCTCTTTCAAAGGCTTTTAGAAAAATAGTTATGAGTGGCAGTAATAGAAAGAGAGATAAAAATAAAACTGTAATCGTAATTAATACGCCTGGTACAAGCTTAGATTCTTTTTTAGCTGATACGCTTTTTACTATTTTCTTTTCTAACAATGTTGGTTCCATTTTCTCTCCTCCTATTCACTTTTTAGTTCATGCCTTCTACTCCAGCTTTGAATCATATTAATAAGAAGAAGGAAAAGGAGGGAAATAATAAGCATCACGGTCGCTACAGCTGTTGCCCCCGCATAGTCATATTGTTCTAGTTTCGTCATAATCATCAGTGGTGCAATTTCTGTTTTCATCGGCATATTACCTGCGATGAAAACGACAGATCCGTATTCTCCTAATGCTCTTGCAAATGCAAGTGAAAAACCGGCAAGAAGAGCGGGAAAGATTTCTGGTAAAATGATTTTCACAAATATTTGCAAGCGGGATGCACCTAAACTCGAAGCCGCCTCTTCTACTTCTTTATCAATATTTTGCAGCACTGGTTGCACCATTCGAACGACAAATGGTAAACCGATAAAAGTAAGCGCAACGATAATTCCGAGTGGTGTAAAAGCTACTTTTATATGAAACAGACTAAATATTTTCCCAATCCATCCATTTTCCGCATAAAGCGTTGTAAGTGTAATACCAGCTACAGCTGTCGGAAGTGCAAACGGTAAATCAATGAGTCCCTCTAATAGTCGTTTCCCTGGAAATTTGTAGCGTACGAGCACCCAAGCTATTAATAAACCGAAAATGGCATTTACAATAGCAGCTGCAAATGAAGTTGTAAAACTAACTTGATAGGAATGCAACACACGCTCGTTCGTTATAACCCCAGCGAACTTCTTCCAACCTAACTGTGAAGTTTGAATAAATACGATAGAAAGTGGTATAAGTACGAATAAACTCATGTACAACATTGTAAATCCAAGAGATAATCCAAACCCTGGTAAAACACGTTTCTTCCTCATCCTCTTTCACCTCATCCCCCTTTAGCAGCGTTCATTATTTTTGATAAATTTTATCGAATACGCCGCCGTCATTAAAGTGTTTCTCTTGTGCTTTTTTCCAACCACCAAATAGTTCATCTACTGTAAATAATTGAACTTTCGGAAATTGGGATGCATATTTTTCGGCTACTTTTTCATTACGCGGACGATAAAAGTTTTTCGCCGCAATTTCCTGTCCTTTTTCTGAGTACAAATATTCAAGATACCCTTCTGCTACTTTTTTCGTTCCTTTTTTATCAACGACTTTATCTACAACCGCTACTGGTGGTTCTGCAAGTACACTAATAGAAGGGGTTACAATTTCAAATTTATCTTTTCCAAGCTCTTTTTGAGATAATAACGCTTCATTTTCCCACGCGATTAATACGTCTCCAATTCCTTTTTCAACAAATGTTGTCGTTGCTCCGCGCGCTCCTGAATCTAATACTTCTACGTTTTTATAAATTTGGCTAACAAACTCTTTCGCCTTATCTTCACTATTATTATATTTTTTCAGTGCGTATCCCCACGCCGCTAAATAGTTCCAACGTGCCCCGCCTGATGTTTTCGGGTTTGGTGTAATGACAGACACACCTTTTTTCGTTAAATCATCCCAGTCTTTAATGCCTTTCGGGTTTCCTTTTCGAACAAGAAATACAATTGTTGACGTGTATGGAGTGGAATTATTCGCAAGTCGCTTCTGCCAATCTTCTGCTAGTTGTTTTTTCTTGCTAATGGCATCAATATCATAAGCAAGTGCTAGTGTAACAACGTCTGCTTCTAAACCATCAATAACAGATCGCGCCTGGCTTCCAGATCCCCCGTGTGATTGTTTTACATTTACTGTTTGCCCGTGCTTCTCTTTCCAATACTTCGCAAAATCTTTATTGAAATCTTGATATAACTCCCTCGTTGGATCATAAGAAACATTTAAAAGCTCAACTGTTTTTTTATCTCCACTTCCTTCAGAATTACTAGTGGATGTTGCCGAACCACACCCTGATAAAAGTACAACTGCTGATAATAAAACACCTGTACTTTTCATAAACGCTGTCTTGCCCCACTTTTTCATCGTTAAGCCCCCTTAGTTTATACAATAGAAAAAGGCACACAATATATTCACAAATGTGAACATTGTGCGCCTTCAGTTTATCTGATTAGCTTCTAATGTATTGTATTCGATTTCTTTTCATTTTAATTCTGTAATTCATATGTGTCAACTTGGAATTTGAATTTTCTTACTAAACTAAAATATTGGCATACTTTGAGCCCAATGATTTTTCAAATCAGCAAATTCTTTTGGTAACTTACTATTTTCATTCCATTCTAATTTATATGCATTTACTAACACCGTAGCCATTGATTCACGGTTCATTACTCCATTTGGATTAAACTTACCGTTCTTATCACTTTCAGAGTTCATTTCATCCATAATGTCATAAATAAAATATTGCACCCGCCGTAAGCGTTAATTCCTTCTGTTCTACGTATATCTCCTCCTTGTTGGTCATATGAAGGTTTAAATATATGGCACCACCACTTAATCAATACACAAAAAATGAGGCAACCACCTTCAAAGATGGTTGCCTCATTTTTACACTTGCATCGCTTTCTCTCTCAATGCTCTTCTTAACAACTTACCAGTCGTATTCTTCGGTAATTCTATTAAAAACTCAATGCTTTTCGGCACTTTATATTTCGCTAAATGTAACGTGCAGTAATGCATTAGCTCTTCTTCTGTTACGTTTGCTTGCTTCAAAACGACGTACGCTCGCACAGCTTCTCCTAAGTTTTCATCAGGAACACCGATTACGACAACTTCCGCTACTGATTCGTGCGTATATAATACTTCTTCTACTTCACGAGGGTATACGTTATAACCGCCAACTAAGACGATATCTTTTTTACGATCCACGATATAGAAGTAACCTTCTTCATCCATTTTCGCCAAGTCACCTGTATATAGCCAGCCGTCTTTCAATGTCGCAGCTGTATCTTCTGGTGCATTATAGTATCCTTTCATAACGTTAGGTCCGCGAACAATTAATTCACCGACTGCGCCGACAGGTACTTCTTCCCCAAGTTCATTTACAATTTTATTTTCTACATGCCAAATATTTGTGCCAATTGATCCTGGTTTACGAGGACGATCTAGCGGATTGAAACAAGTAACTGGTGATGCTTCTGATAAACCGTATCCTTCTGAAACAATAACGTTAAAACGTTTTTCAAAGTTTTGCAGAAGAGCAACAGGCATCGATGCACCACCGGAAATACAAAGGCGAAGCGTCTTCACATCTTCTGCACTTGCTTCTTCAAATAAATATAAATAATTGTACATCGTCGGTACGCCAGCAAAGATCGTTGGCTCGTACGTGCGACAAATACGGAATACTTCTTTCGGACTAAATTTCGGTAACATTAAAATCGTTGCCCCGTTCACAATCGGTGCATTTACCGCAACTGTTAAACAGAATACATGGAACATAGGCAGTGCCGCAACAACGCGGTCATCAGCCGTATATTGTAAATACGACGCCACATCGTTCGCATTACTATATAAATTTTTATGTGTTAACATAGCGCCTTTCGGTTTTCCAGTTGTGCCCGATGTGTATAGAATAACCGCTACATCTTCTTCATCTAGTTCAGGACCTTCGTAAGTTGTATCTCCAGTCCCCACAAAACTAGTAAACGTTTTCATTTTTTCGGTTTCTGTATGGTTAAAATCTGATGAGGTTTCGCATATGATGATGTTTTCTAATGAAGGAAGTCTTGTTGTAAGAGATTGTATAACAGGTAGAAGGACGTCGAGTACGATGATTGTTTTTACATCTCCATTTTGTAAAATATAATGCATTTCGTCTGCTGTATAAATTGGATTAACTGGAATAACAGTTGCTCCAGCTTTCATTGTTCCGTATAAACCGACCAAAAAATGTGGTGAGTTCCCAACAACTAATGCGACATTGTCCCCTTTTCCAATGCCCATTTCTGCTAAATTGCTAGAAAACCTTGTGACCATTTTGTTTAATTGGTCATATGAGACCGACTGATCCATAAATATATAAGCCGGTTTTTCCCCCTTCTTTTTTGCCGTTTCAGCCAAAGATTGAACGAGATTCACAAAAACCCCACCTTTATAAAATTTAGAATATTTAAAAATTCTAAATTAATTATATTAAAAGAAAATTAAAGTAGCAAGTGATATTCTATTAACTGCATATAGACAGATCACCTTCTCTTAGTTTACTTTGGAAAAATAAGGGGATTTTGTTTACAAGTAATTTATGAAACTAGACCAAAAATCATTTTAGGATAATATGCACTCATCTTTTCTCTAAGTTCATCAAGTTCTTCTTTATGTAACGTCGTATGCTCTCCAAACAAGTTAAGAGCATCCGCTCCCTCTTCATGAAAATAAACTGTAACATACAATGTCGGTAACTCTGTATTGTCTTCATCTATTGATAAGACGACATCTGGTGTTTTATTAACAGTGCTGAATGTTTCATTTCTTTTCCACTTCTTATTTTGAAACATGTCTTGTATATCATGTATCTTTCGTTTGTTATCTGTATGCGTAAAATATATAACATTATCCTCCGCTGGTTTTCCGATAGACAAAATTGTACGACTTGAGGGCGATTCACTGTTACACGCCGTCATTCCGACGACGAAGCTGAGTAATAATACAACGTACATTACCCTTTTCATATCAATCCGCCTCCTTTTGAATATATATATTCCTTTATAAGAGGCAGATGTCCTGTAATTTTATGTTTTGTGGTAAATGAAATTATATGAGCGATTTTTCAGTTATATCAGCGCAGCTCGATTTATATCGGCGATTTTCCAAATATATCAGCGCAACTCGGTTTATATCGGCGATTTTTCAAATATATCAGCGCAACTCAATTTATATCAGCGATTTTCCAGTTATATCGACTTACCGACAAAATCTGAAAATCTACACAAAAAGAAAGAGGCTGCCCGTGATGGCAGCCTCCCTCATTTTTAGAAGAATAAATGTAAGAAATCTTCAGTTGTAATGTTACCGAAGTAGCGTGCGATATCTACGCCTTCTAAAGCTGCAGTGAATGCATCTTTATCGAACTGAACGCCTGTTAGACGCTCTTCGATATCATGAACATCTAGTGAACCGAAGAAGTCGCCGTAAACTTTACATTCTGTTACTGTTCCTTTTTTCACTTCAAGACGAACGTCAACTTGTCCAACTGGGAAGCGGTGTGAATGTTGTAAGTTGAACTTCGGTGATTTTCCGTAGTTCCAGTCCCAATTTTGGTAGCGCTCTTCAGAAAGTTTGTGGATTTCTTTCCAATCTTCTTCTGTTAATTCGTACGTTGGAATTTCTGTTTCCCCTTCGAAAATTGTTTCTAGAAGAAGTTGTCTAAACTCTTCTGTCGTCATTTCTTCGTTTAGGAACTCTGTAATGTTCGCAACGCGGCTACGGATTGATTTAATACCTTTTGATTGAATCTTATCCATTTTTACTTTTAACGCTGATACGACGTGATCGATTTCAGAGTCAAATAGTAACGTACCGTGGCTGAACATACGACCTTTCGTTGAGAACTGCGCGTTACCTGAAATTTTTCTACCTTCAGCTAAAATGTCGTTACGACCACTTAGTTCTGCATTTACACCTAATTTACCAAGCGCTTTCGTTACAGGCTCTGTGAATTTTTTGAAATTGCTGAAACTGTCTCCATCATCTTTCGTAATAAAACTGAAGTTTAAGTTTCCTAAATCATGATATACTGCGCCTCCACCTGATAGACGACGAACGACATGAATACCTTTTTCTTTTACGTAATCTGCATTAATTTCTTCTACTGTGTTTTGGTTTTTACCAATGATAATCGAAGGCTCATTAATGTAAAACAGTAAATATGTTTCGTTAATATCTAAATTCTTCACACAATATTCTTCGATTGCTAAGTTTATTCTAGGATCTGTAATTCCTTTATTATCAATAAATAACATCGTATCACCTCATGAGTTCCATACGTAACCACTATGCGCTAGCGTAATATGGCCACTGAAAATTTGTTTTGCTTCTGTTACTAAATCAGATGGGTTGCCTGTATGTGGTAAGTGCGTTAATAAAAGTTCTTTTACATTCGCATCTTTCGCAATACTTGCTACTTCTGTACTATTCATATGCCCTGCTTTTGCAGCCTCTTGATGTGCATACATATTACACTCACAAATGAAAAGATCAGCATCTTTCGTGAATGGAATGAATTCAGGAATATAACTGGAATCAGCGCTGTATACTACAGCATCATCGCCAGCTGTAATACGCATCGCAAAGCATGTAACAGGATGAACAGTTTTTAAGAACGAAATCGAGAATGGTCCAACTTGAAGTGTTTCTTCTGGGTTGTACGCGATTCCTTTCGTATGTGGTTCATGTGTTAAAGAATGGAATCCATTCTCGTCAAACGTATGACCGTATATTGGTAATTCCGGTAGTTGCCTTGTTGTCGCACTCGTAATTAATCTCGCATATTGCAATACCCCAATGTCCGCAACATGATCGTGATGATAGTGTGACAGTACAACTGCATCTATATCAGATGGTGTTATATATTTTTGAAGCTGTGCTAGTACACCACTACCACAGTCTACAAGTAAACGAAAACCATCGTGTTCAAACAAATACCCCGACGTTGCTTCTCCCGCTTCTGGAAAGCCGCCCCAAAAGCCGACAACAGTCATTTTCATATGTATCCATCCTTTCTAAAACCGAGTAGGAATGCAGTTTTTCTCCGTACTTGAGAAAGTTTTTTACTTACATCCTACATTGTTAACTATAATCCATTTCCTAAACTTTTTCATTAATTTTCAATTTTGTTATAAAACAGTTGTTGACTTTTATTTTTTGTACTAATACAATGATAGTAAGAAATGGAAATGGAGGGATTGACATGATCGATCAACCAATGGAGTTTTTCAGAAATTTACCGACGAAAACTTGTGCGCACTGCGGGAAAGAAATTGATGAGCAACACGAAGCATACCATAACAAATGTGACGATTGCGTTCACGAAGAATAGTAGTTTGTGAACATAAAAAAACCTAGCAGACATAGTCTACTAGGCTAATAACATCTTATCCTTCATCGTTGAACCTTTCACCAAGAGCTCCAGTTCAAACTCATACAATTCTTTTTTTCGATAATTTTTCGTATGGATTTTATCCATCATCAGGTCGACAACTTTTCGGGCCATTTCATCAATTGGCTGTTCAATTGTCGTAATACCTGGTTCTGTAATCTGCGATAATATTTGATTATCAAAACCGATAACAGCGAGATCATCTGGAATGCTCCAGTTATGGTGCTTCGCCTCTGAGATAATTCCAGCTGCTACCTCATCGCCTCCTGCCAAAATCGCGGTAGGATTTTTTTTGTCCTTTAATACTTCATGGAATATTCGTTTTCCATCCTCCCAAGAGAAAGCGTTTTCAAGAAAATCAATCGCTTCTACTTGGCGGCTCTTCTCAGTTATTGCACGTAAAAAGCCCATTTTTCGCTGCTGGCTAACTAATTTGGTTTCGTTACCACGACAAAAAATAAGATTACGATACCCTTGATCTAACACATGCTTCGCAGCTATGTATGCTCCTTGCGCATGATCAAACTTCACTGTTGGAATATTTGCTTCCTCAATATATTCATTACATAACACGATTGGACCGTGCTGTAAGTATGGCTCTACATCTTCCCACGGATTTTCTAGTGAACATAGAATAATCCCATCTACTTGTTTCGTAGATAATAATTGTAAATACTCCATCTCTTTTTCCGGTAAATATCTTGTTTGACAAATAATCAGTTTATATTTATGTTCAGAAGCAGCAATCTCGATTGCTTCAATAAATCTACTGAAGAAAGGATTTGTAATCCTTGGAACTAGCACCGCAATTGTTTCCGTTTTTTGTTTACGAAGCCTTCTCGCCGCAGAATTAGGAACGAAGCCTAAATGCTTCATTGCTAATTGAACCCTTTTTTTCTTCTCATCTGAAACATATGGATGATTATTAATCACCCTAGAAACCGTTGTCCTTGATAACCCCGCTAATTTCGCCACGTCCTCTATAGTCGACACGAAATTCTCCCCCTTTGCATGAAAACGTTTTCTTAAATTGATTATATAGTATATTATTGGAAACTGCAATATCGGTTGTTATGATTTTACTATATTAATATTATACATAGAAAAAAGTCTGTTAATGCAGGGGCAATATACTACTTTTAGAAATTTACGTTATGTACATTCCTTTTCTTAATACCATATATCCTTTATTCAATATAAAACCCCATCAATACGTCATCTCCATATGATCCATCTTCATACTTTATTTGCTTTCGTTGTCTCCCTTCTTCTACAAAACCCATACGTTTGTACACTTTAATTGCCCGATCATTAACAGAAACTACACCTAAGCAAATTTTCTCTAAACCTTTCTGCCCTTTAGCCCAACTAATAAGAAATTCAATTAATTTCGTGCCGATGCCTTGATTACAATACGCCTCTTTAATCCCCATTCCCATTGTGCCTGCATGTTGTAACCGTTCTAGTTCATATCGGTTGAAAAGTAAAAAGCCTACCACCTTATAATCTACTTCATACACAATATAAAGATTACCTTTCTCATTACTTTTCCGTATCTTTTCTCTTTCTGCATCAATATCATTCGGTAATTTCTTTGGAGATACTATGAAAAACTTTGTAGTATTTTCCGATAATATAATTTCTTTTCTAATGTTCATTATTGCTTCTGCATCAGCCTCTTTTGCTAATCGTATCATTGAATCACCTCGTACTTTTTCTTTTAAAAAATAATATTAAAACTATAAAACGTCCAATATGCAATATTGCATATTGAGAATCTTTTTACTCTTGATACAATATTCATACATCAAAATAAAAGGAATGTATGCAATGAATCCAATCTTAACAGCTGCAAAACAACTATTACATAAAGAAGAAAAGATTTTATCTACTTTAAAATGTTCACTTACTGGCTATATGATTACGCATAAAGTCCCATATCCTGGCATGTTACTTGCTACTAATAAAAGACTTCTCTTTTTTAGCCAATATAAAAACACATTCATTGCCGAATTTGATTATGAAAAAATTCTATCCATAGAAACGAAGAGAAGAATCTTTGACAAAAAAATAATATTTTACTATGAAGATGAATATATAACGCTTGGATACATTACAAGTTCGAATGTTGAAGCGTTCATAGACTTACTACAAAGAAACAGCAAGACTAGCACAGGCTTATAATCAGCGGGGATCCCCTCGCTGATTCATTATTTTAACTCCTCCCACTTCGTCCAAACTTCTCTCCCGTTTATACGGTACATATTATCCTCTCTATCCATAAACCTATGTACAATAAATTCACGTCTAATTGTACAAAAATCATCGTGATATTGTTTTATAAATGTATTCATTTCTTTTTCCGTATATTGATTTTCAGCGTTTAATTTGCTAATTAAATGCTCTAACAATACTAGTTTTTTCTTCTTTTGACCTGGAATCGATTTTAAACGATCCTCTTTATCGAAAAAGTTACGAATGGTCGTATCCCTAAATTTCATGTCACTTTCAGTCATTTTATTGTCCTCCATTAATTTTTATACAACAAAACTTTATTGTTTGTCCTTACTATTCTTCTTCATTCTTTCACTTACAACATCCATAAAGTAATACCCACTAATAAGCACATAGTAAACTACAAGTATTCCTAGTGCATCTTTCATATTTATATATTTTTCTTTATGAAACAAGATAGGTGAAAGGGCGTAAACAAGAAAGATGATTAGCGGATTTAAGATAAAATAATAAGTAAGATTTCCTTTCATCATATCAACTCCTCTATTCTAGTTTTCTCTGTAAATTGTTGTAAATCCTTTTCTTTCGTCTCTATAGCTTTTAAAAAGGTTCATATATAAACTACAGAAAAGACCCCCTACATTAAAATAAAAAAGCACCAAAAAGGTGCTTTTATCTACGCTTCAACCGATTGATTTTCAGCAACATTTTTAAATTGTCGTTTGTGCATCAAAGTTAAGGAAGCGATTGTTCCAAGTGATAATACAACGATAAAGATCATGAGCATTCCTATGTTTTGCCACATGAAGTCAAAGTCTCCACTCGATACGACTGCTTTCAATCCTGATACAGAGTATGTCATCGGTAACCAAGCATTGAATGGTTGTAAAAACTTCGGAATCAACTCTAACGGGAATGTTCCAGCACTTGTTGTAAGCTGCATAATTAATGTGATGATGGCGATAAAACGGCCCGCATCACCGAATGCTGTTACTAAACATTGAATTAATGCAATAAACGCTAAACTTGTAACGATGCTAAAGAGTATGAAGTACGGAATACTTTGTACTTCTACACCTAATCCGAACAGTAATATAACATCTGCTACTATCGCTTGAATAATACCGACGGATAGTAAAACACCGAACTTACTAATAAACCAGCTAAACCCTGATTTTGGAACACCGACTGTATCGCGTAATGGGTATACGATAGATAGTAGTAATGCCCCAACGAATAAACCAAGTGATAAGAAATATGGTGTAAATCCAGTTCCATAGTTTGGAACTTCCGCTATTTTTTCCGTCTTCACTTTTACAGGACTTGCAAACATATCATACGTTTTATCCGTTCCTTTTACTTCCCCAGTTTTCTCTGCCCCTTCGCCAAGTTTCTCTGCAAGTTCACCTGAACCGTCGTTTACTTTTACGAGACCATCTGTTACTTTTCCTGAGCCATCTGCTAGTTTATTTACGCCGTCGATTAGCTGGGTTGAGCCATTTGACATTTGATTTAGGCCACCATTTAGAGTACCTAAGCCCGTTGTTACTTGACCAGATCCGTCTGCTAAGTGATTTACTCCACCTGCCATTTGATTTGCTCCTACAGATAATGTACCTAAACCGCCTGTTACTTTACTCGAGCCATCTGCTAATTGATTTACTCCACCTGCCATTTGGTTTGCTCCTGCAGATAATTGACCTAGGCCGCCTGTTACTTGACTTGAGCCATCTGCTAATTGATGTACACCACCTGCCATTTGATTTGCTCCTGCAGATAATGCACCTAAACCGCCTGTTACTTTACCCGAGCCATCTGCTAATTGATTTATCGCATCAATTAATTGACCGGATTCATTTTTAAATTTATTTGCGCCTTCTTTTGCTACATTTAAATTCTTACCAAACCCTTGGAAATTTTCAACAAATCCTTTTTGTGCACTGGCTAATTTCTCAATACCCTCTGTTAAAGAGTCCAATTTCGCTGTATTCGGTAGTTTGTTTTGTGCATCACTTGTTTTTTGATTTATTTCACCTTTTAATTGTTTTACTTCTTCATTTAATTTATTTGTTCCACCTGCTACTCCGGCAGCTTTTTGCTGAACTGTCGCTGTACTTTTTACAGCACTTGTTATGAATGGTTGTAACTGCTCTTGATATTCTTTTGGTAAACTTTCAATTTGCTTTTGTAAATTCGCTACATCTTGCGTTGCAGTTTTGGCATCTCCTGCTGTTGATTGCGTGAGTTCATTTAACTGATTTACATTCGCCCCAGCTCCATCTATTTTTTCATTTACTGTATTCAATATAGAAGGAACTTTCGACTGCATTTCCTCTAAGTCCGCAGCAGACTTTTGTACGTTACTATTTAAATCTTGCAATCCCTTTTGGATCGCTTGAGAACCTTCCTCTAATTGACTTTGCCCTTCAACAAGTTTTCCCATACCATTTGATAGATCAGTTGTTCCTGTTTTTAATTCACCGGATTTACTTACTAATTTGTTCAAACCACCGGTCACTTTCTCAGATCCATCATGTAATTCACCAATTCCTTTTTGCATTTCACCCGTTTTGCTATTTAACGTATTTAAACCGTCTGTTACTTTTCCAGATCCATCTATTAATTTTCCGATACCTGTCTGCATCTCACCTGTTTTACTATTTAACGTATTTAAACCGTTCGTTACTTTTCCAGATCCGTCTACTAATTTCCCTATACCTATCTGCATTTCACCTGTTTTGCTATTTAGCGTATTTAAACCATTTGTTACTTTGCCTGACCCATCTACTAATTTATTAGATCCATCTGCTAATTTCTGAGCTCCATCCTTCATCTCTCCAGACTTCCCTTGAAGTGTATGAAGGCCATCCGTCACTTTACTTGAACCATCATGCAGCTCACTTGATCCGTCGTGTAGTTTATTTGCTCCTTCCGCCCCATCTGCTAATCCTTTTGAGACGTCTTGAATGGAATCAAACATTTTCTCTGCATATGTTTTCGTTAACGTACTTGCTACTTCATCTTTAATTTTTTCAATGGCTGTTCCTCCAATTTGTGAAGATAAGAAGTTTAAACTTTCGTTTGGAATGTACTCTAAGTTTAATGGCTTTGGATTGTCTTTTAGTAACGTTGTAGCGTTACTTGAGAAGTCATCTGGAATGCGCACTAACATGTAATACTTTCTACCTTCCATTCCTTTCTTTGCTTCTTTTTCACTTACGAACTCCCATTTAAAACTTTTATTATCTTTTAAATTATCAACGAGCCCTTTTCCGACCTCAATTGGTTTCCCATCAAATACTGCGCCTTTATCTAAATTGACTACTGCAACTGGTAAGTCATCTAACTGCTTATACGGATCCCAAAAGGCCCACAAAAACATCCCTGCATATAAAATCGGTACGAATAAGACCGCAATAATTGGAATTAATATTTTTTTATTTTTTATAATTTCCGTGAACTCTTTCCGAAGTAACTGATTCCCTTTCATAATTTCTCCCCCTTTTATAAAATGACCAAAATGTTCATATAGTCATTTTTACCCAAACAAAAAGGCTATACTTGTTCATACATATGCCTTATCCCCGAATTTATTACTATGCAACTTTTTCTCATTATGATTATAATTTTTCTATACCCCTCCTTAACTTAAAAAATGACCATATTGTTCATTCGGTCATTTTTTTATAAAATTAAAAGGATTATCTTAGTTTGACAATCCTTTTAGTAAATAAAGTTCAAATAACTCTGCAATTTTTTCTTTTTCTAGCGGTTCGTGATTTTTTTCCCAATCAAAAATAAGCGATACATATAGACGAAGCATAATAAATGCTGTAATTTCTGGATCACATTTGCTAATTTCACCTTTTTCAATCGCAATCTTTAAATACGATTGAATAACAGAAACGATTTCCACATCAACTTGTTGCATAACTTCTTGTACTTCTTTCGTTCCCATATCGCGCTCTTCTTGAATTAATTTAATCATGAGCTGATGTTCTTTTCTAAATTCCAAGATGCTATATAATGCTCTATGTACATTTTCAAAAAATGAAACATCTGAACGAATTGCATTTTCTGCAACTTGCTTCATTTCTGTAATTAAATTAGAAATAATTTCACCAAATAGCTCTTCTTTATTTTTGAAAAAAGTATAAATCGTTCCTTTTCCTACATTCGCTAACTTCGCTACTTGATCCATCGTTGTTGCTTTATAACCGAACGCTGAAAAAGACTTTGTTGCAGCTTCAATAATAGAACGTTTTCGATCTATCGCCACATTGTCACCTCCAAAAATGACCAATTGGATAATATAGTCAATCAGTACATCTTTGATATTACCACACGCTTACATTCTATACAAGTTCTCTTTTTATTATTTCCAGTATAAAAGATTTCAGTCAAGTTATATCATACTGTCCATAGTGTATCAAAAAGTATACTTGTATGGAAAGCTAGAATATATTCATAATAATTGCTGGCTAGATCCCACTAGAAATTTAATAAAATAGACAGTGTTCTTAAAACTAAAAGTTTAAGAACACTGTCTATTATTTTGACATAGAAAGTAATATTTTCTCCATTTCTTTCTTAGTTAGCTCATCATCGATTATCTCTTCGTATATCTTTGTATCTCTTGTAAAAATATCATTCACTATGACAATCTGATACTCACTATTCTTTCCTTGTTCTGGTACAAACATTTTGAGCCCTTTTAACTTACCCTCTCCATGAGAAGATTTATTATAGACCATTCCTTTCCCGTCTAAATTATAACTTTCTAGATTCTCTTCTCCAGGCATCATGTAGTGAAGTGGATCCTTATTACCACCTGCATAAATCCTTGATTGGTAAATTGTAAAACCATATTTTCCATTTGTATATTCTGATTTAATAACTAACTCTACATCTCTTCCAAAATATGAATCAGCCCATTCTCTTTTCAACTCATAACCTTCAAGCATATAAGACGGGTGCTTAATTTGAAATGGTACATGTTCGTTTGCTTCTTCTATAGTATATGTTAAAGACTTCTCCACCCTTTCCGAAAGTGGAACTAATTTCTTCTCAATACTAGCTAATCTTTCTTGATCAGCTTTATTCAAACGTTCACGTTTAAATTCCTTTGTATCTCTATCATAATTCTCAGGTACTTTTTTATTAACCATTGCTTTTTTATGAATTTCTTTAGCTTCTTTAAATAATTGAATATACTGCTCAAATTCTTCTTTTGTAAAATTCTTTTCTGCCAAATACAAAAAATCTGTATCCCTTTTATATGACTTTATTGACATACCCCATTCTCTACTTGCATTCTCTGGTGTACCTAATACTGTTTCTATCGCTTTTTCAAAAGCTGCTTTAGATTGCTTTTTTTCTATAACCTTTTCTTCCTGTCTTTCATCTCCCTCAGTTATCTTTGCATTTAATAAAAATCCGCCTGCTATAGCTGCTATAGCAATAATCCCAAGTAAAGACAGACGATACGATTTCTTTTGGAACTTTTTAATCATAATGATTCTCCTTTTTAGTGTTCGTTTATTTCTACTTAAATTTGCTAGGCTTGGTACTTGATAGGAATAGTGTTCTAGAAGGGTAATAATTGTATGACCGTATGCAATTTGTTCCTCTTTATCCATAAAAGTAAGTGCATATGCATCACAGGCTAATTCTTGATCTTCTCGCATACAAAAATAGGCATACCAAAGAATCGGATTGAACCAATTTAATAGGATTAAACTGTACATAATCCAATTTACAGCTACGTCGTTTCTTTTAATATGAGCTAACTCATGGTAAAAGACATATTGTAATTGTTGCTCATTTAATACTTTCATATGTTTTTTTGATAGTAATACTTTTGGGCGGAAGAAACTAAACACAGTTGGGCTCGCAATCTTTCCCGCTAGACGTAACGAAACTGCCTTCTTCACTTTCATAGACTGCTTACAGCGATTAAACACTGTAATGGCCTGTTCATCCATAATATCCGGTTGTTTCTGTATGTAAGAATATAACCGTCTATTTGTAATAAACGTTATGACTGCTAATACGATTACCCCAGCTAGCCAAACATACAAAGCAATTTTGTATAAAGACAATGTAGTCTGTTGTTCCGAACTCGCGTTTACTTCAGGTTCACTATTTTTTGTCACAGTTTCAGAATTTGATTCTAATTCCACTTTACGGTCGCTTTCTATGTTCACTATATTCTCAGTAGCCGGCATATTTTTTGGAATAACTTCCGATACGCTAGAACGATAGGAAAATAATGAATAAATACTATAAGAGCTATCCGGTGACCACGGTAAAAGGAGTCTTATCATTAATACAATCCACAGGATATATTGCCACCGGGGTGTTAATTTATTTCTAAATAGAACTTTTATACATAAAATAAATCCAACTAATATGCTAGCCATAAGTGACGTTTCTATAAGCCAATCAAATAAATGAGGAAGGTATACATTTATAAGCGTGTTTATCATTTTTATCGATCCTTCCTCTTATTCTCCTCTGTCTTCTCATCTAAAATGCGTTTTAATTCATTAATATCTTCTGAAGATAATTTCTCCTCTTTTAAGAAATTAACAAGTAATTGTTTAAAAGCTGCACCGCAAAAACGCTTTAGTAAAGATTTCGTTTCCACTTGCAAATAATTATCTTGTGATACTAACGGATAATAAGCATACATCCGCCCTTTATCTTGATGGTAAGAAACGGCTTCCTTTTGCACTAATCGATTAATTAATGTGCGGATTGTTTTCGGTTTCCAGTCCATTGCATCTTCCAGTTCTTCTATAATTTCATTCGCTGTTTGCGGAGAACTCGACCAAAGTACTTTCATAATTTCTAATTCCGCTTCAGATATTTTAGGTAATTGATTTGTCATCGTATGTTTCACTCCTAAGTATTACATTTGTAATCTATAATTAAGATTACAAATGTAATACTTAATTGTCAACCATATTTTAGAAAAATTAATTTCAGCTAAACCTTACTTCACAACAACAAAATTCCTCTTTTTCAAATAATCAAATAAAAAAACAAGAAAATCTTTACAATTAATAGTAATATAGAAAATAGACAAGTTTATCAAAACAGTGGAGGCTTTTTCAGTCATGATGCGTGCACTTCGTTTAAATATAAAGCAAGCTTTTTGTAATCGTGTTTCTTTAATTATTATGTTTAGTGGACTAGCTCTTATTTTTATTTACCATTATTATTATGTAATTCGTTACATTGGGGATGGAACGGATGCCTTTGTAACAACAGCTTTTAAATGGATTGGATTTCGCGACAATGAAATGGATGTTTATTTATTATTAATGCCCGTTATTGCTAGTTTCCCCTTTAGTACAAGTTACAATTCGGATAAATCAGATGGTTTTAAACCGTTTGTAAGTAAAGGGATTTCTTTGTTCCCTTATTCAGTAACGAAATATATCGTTACATTCTTTTGTGGCGGATTTCTTTATACATTTCCATTCATCTTATCGTTATTATTTTGCAAATTAACCATTCCAGATGGAGAACCGACGGCTGGTTCAGGCATTATAAATGATAATGGGATGTTTGCAAACTTATATTACGAATCTCCCCTCACTTACATTACTGTATATATCGGAATTAATTTTTTATTTGCAGGTTTAATGGCCCTTTTAGGACTTGCAGCATCTGCGTGGTCACAAAAGGACTATATGGCGATTCTTTTCCCATTTGCAGTTGCCTCCATTCCATACGTCCTGCTAAATACGATATTCCCTACAATAGGCGGAGCGCCTTTTCATTTATATGACCCAAAACAACCGTTACATGGCATGTCGCCGTATATTTTAACGATGCAATGCACTTTCTTCCTTCTCGTTAGCTTAATTATGTATATACAAGGAGTAAAACGTGATAGAAAAAAATATAGAAGAAGGTTGCAAAAAAGGGAGCGCTGTAGAAAAGCGTTTCAAACAATTTCAGACTAAATGATTAAACGAATAAGAGCGTAATTCCCTAAGTTAGCATAGAGAATTACGCTCTTATTATCATTACATATAATCATCCTCCACTTTACGGTGTACCTGCCAATCCCCATAAGATAACGAACACCGCAAAATAAATCGCTTTAATACCTATCACTGAACATAATAAAATAATTGCATATTTACTTAATTCTCTTCTTGCACCTATTAAAGTAAAAATAACCGCCAAGCTAAAAGTTATATAAGAAGCTGTTGTATTAATTAAGTTATACGTAATATCTAGATTACTTGTAAGTCCTGTTATATCAGCTACAAACTGAAGCATGACGATTGTACTAAAGAAAATTGCAAGCTGATTCATTAACTTTCCATTTATTCGTGCTTGCATCACTGCCCTCCCGACGACTGAATATTCTATTAATTTTATCATCAGATTACAAAAAAAGGAATCATCTCTTTATACTATTGATTCAGAAACAAAAAAGAACGCTTAGTCACCTAAGCGTTCCCCACTTTAAGAAGCCTTCTTCAAATCAATTTGAGCAAGTACTGGGTCGTGGTCACTTACACGTCCGTGCTCTTTCATTATGTTTGAGTTTAAGTGCACTGGATCTACAATTGTGTGCGGTGCGATGTTGTTTGTTACTAAAATATGATCTAACACTTGTGCATTTCCTTCGTGAATGTACGTGTAACGATTCTCTTTCGGCACTGTGTTTAACATATCTTTTAAGATTGTTCCCTCTAGTGTTTTTAATGGTTTAGAGAATTCGAAATCGTTCATATCACCTAACACAACAACTGGTGCATTCGTATTCTTTTTCTGAATTCCTTGCACAAAATGATTTACTTCTTGTGCTAACTGAATTCGTTTGTCTTCACTTTTTAATACGAGCGGTTGCACTTTTCCAAATGGCGTTGCATCTCCTAGTTTTGAGTTTAAGTGATTTGCAACGACAACAATGTTTTGTCCTTGGAACGTAAATTCTGCCGCTAACGGTTTACGTGTACTTTCAAATAATGGATTTTCGTCTCCAATACGAACAACATTTTTATCAAGTAACTTCGGTACCGTCGCTAATTTCACGCGTGATGGATTATAGAAGAAGCCGACGCGAATATTCGCTCCTGGTGCTCCTCCGTCTTGATTATTGTTTGGAGCGATTTCGACATACTCATACTTCGGTCCACGAATTTCTAGAACTGCATCAATGATACGTTTTGCGCTTAATGACGCATCTGTTGTACCGTCATTAATTGATCCGTTATTATCTTGCATTTCCTCTACACCGATAATATCTGGCATTTTTAAGTTGTATTTAATAGAATACGCTAACGCTTTTACCTTTTCATCTGTTGTTTCTTTTTTATTCGCTGAGAAGTTTTCAATGTTATATGTAGCAACCGTTAACTTATCAAGACGTGGCTGAATATTTGCCCCTACTTGCTTAAATACACCATCCAATACAGCTGGCAATTCTGTTATTGGCGAAATACGGAAAGAACCGTAATCATATCCTACTACCCCTATTATATCTCCAGTGAAAGTATCTCCTACTTTTGCTACATAATCGCGAGGTACTTTTACAGAAAGACGCTCTGGGTTTAATTGATTTTCATCTAATAGAGGTGTGCCATATTGTGTTACTATTTTATCTCCACCATTTTTTACTGTTACATATAAATTTCCGTTTTTCTGAGGTGCAATAATTTTTGGTGTTGGCATCGTAACACGCATACCTTCTATACTTTCATAGAAGTCGATTGCATCTTCATTTGGATCAAATAAACCAAATGCATCATTATCAATAATCTGGTCCGGGATTTTCACACCGTTTTCCCCAAGTACAATCGGTGCCGGCAAAGATTGATCTTTTGCGATTACAGCAACGCGACTCGCCTTAATTTCTGTCGTCGTTAAGTCTGTTTCAAATCGCTCTGCATATCCTGGTCCAACATATTCTTCTACTACTCCATCAACTTGAATAAGATCTCCTACTGCTACATTCGCATCTTTTTTATATACGTACATACCTTCTGAAGTAGCTGGATCATTATCCGGCTGATTATCTTCTATATAAAAGCCGTTTTTATCAAGCGATGTGACAACGCCTTCCACATTGTTTACTTTCTTCCCGTTGTAAGAAGACATATGTGATTTCCCTTGAATGTCATGAATACGAACCTGTTCATTATTTACGATAATAAATGAAAATGTCGAAATTGCTGAAGAAGTAAGCCCTTCTTTTTCCGCGATTGCTTTCACTACACTATTTTCATTCACTACAATTTGTCCATTATAACGAACACTCTTATTAGTAGGATTAGAGCCATCTAACGTATAGTAGATTGTTGCGCCTTCTGTATTCGTCGTTAATGTTACCGCTGTTCCTCTAGCAACTTCTCCGCCGTTCGGTGAAGCTAATACATCGCTAACACGGTCTTGTCCTTCACCTTGAAACTTATAAGCTGTTACTGATTTTAGACCTGGGTTACTAAAATATAATTCAAGAGTCCCTGTTAAATTAACTTTCTTCCCGATATTTTCAGGATGATCTTTTACATTCACTGCCGTTCTCACATCACCTTTTGGCAACTGAACGGGCATGATTTTGTCTGGATTCGTTTCGTTTGGCGAATCTGCAATTGCTACGTTTGTATCATCAAACTTAGCTGGATCCTTCGTATATTTAGAAGAACTTTGCGTATATCCAACAATATATCCTTCTACTATCCCCTTCGTTTTCCCTTGCTGCTTAAATACTTGAATTGCTTTTTCTACTGACATAGAAGCAGTTTCTTCTGCTTGCGCTAAAGTTCCAGTAAATGAAAGCAATAGCAAGAATGATAAAAAGACACTTAACAATTTCTTCACAGCCATTTTCCTCTCTCTATTTCATATTTTCTCAGCATTTCTATCATAACAAATGATTCGTTATATAGAACTATATTTCGACAAATTTTACAAAAGATTTATTTAATTTACAAGCTTTCAAACTATAATACAAAATAATAATTTTACACCTTCTACAAATGCACTCTATAATGTTAGAGAGAGAAAACAGAAAATATCGACATTTAATTGGCATGTAAAATGGATTCATTTGAATAGGAGTGATTGGATGGAAGTACAAACAGAAACATACCGCGCAGCTATGAATGGAACATTAGAACGTCATTTTTCAGATATGATTGCCGTTATACCAACTAGAATTACAATTGAGCAGTTAAAACAGCGACTAGAAACTATCGCTACTAAAGTTGATGATTTAAAAATTGTTTATAGTGATAAGACAAGCCTTATTGTTGAATTACATATGGGTGAAACAGTCATACCGTATGAACTGCATATTGATGAACCGAACGATCCAGAAGGATATAAAATGTACAATAGACAAGATTCTACAATTGTAGATCGTAATTTTGAAGATGCGGCTTTCGGCACTGAAATTTTCACTCGTACGCTATTTGTAGGCGATGTACTGGACTGCTTTTTCCAGCAGTTACAGTTTTTATGGAATCTCGCCCCAGATTTGTTATTTGTAATCGATTCAAGTGCAGCAATGAAAGTGATATCTAGAAGCTATATTGAATATCACGTTGAAAATGAATTATTACCTGACATTCCTGACTTATACGTTATTCATTCCGTTTATGAAGACGATAAAGACGGTGAGCCTACGCAATATTGGTTTCATACACATGGTCTTTTAAGAGCAGGCGTAACTGAAATAGAGTTAATTATTCCAAATCGCATTTCTTCCTACTACGGCATTAGCGATCTCTTTCAAACATTTGCTAATAATGCCGTTGAGAATGGACAAGTCCCTATGAATGAGCCTATCGTTATCGCACATAGTCAGCAAGGTTCTATACATACAGTCGCTGTTCCGTGGGAAAAAGGATTATCTTATATAGGGCATAAAACGAGTATGGACCAATTATCTTCAATCGAGGATGAAGAAGTGAAACTACAACCAATAGATACACAAAATACATTCTTAGGCGGAATGGATGCCCGAGATGAATACCATCAATCTCCATCCGTTCTCTTATTCAAATTTAATACTTCAGAAAAATATATTGAAAGTTTTTTCAAAGAACACGAGGAAGCTACAGGGCTCATGTTCTATAAAACAAATAGTGAAACCAATCGTATGGCTTACAATGCGAAAAATACTTTCGGGTATTTCAGCAACATTTTTCACATTGAACAATCAAATGAAGATTTTCGTTTCCTTGCTAAGTTTGGTGTCTCCTACGAAGAAGGAAAAAGTGAACATATGTGGTTTGAAATGCAAAACATTACGGAAGATTTCATTCAAGGAATACTCATTAATGAACCATATTTTATAGAAGATATGAGTGAAGGAAATCGTTATCATTTAGATTTTGATAACTTAACAGAGTGGGTTATTTATGCAGGAGATGCCGTTATAAAGCCAAATAGCTTATATATGTTTATTGGCGAATAAGTATTTTATATAACAAACGAAATGCCTTCAATATGATTGAAGGCGTTTCTTATAGTTTATTGTGCGATTAATTCAGCATCTATTACTTTCTCCAAATGAGATAATACACGCTTTGCAGCTTCCTCACCTTGATTAATACAATCTGGAAGTCCAGCACCAGCATAGGAGCTACCTGCCAAGTATATACCAGGCAACTCTTTCTGCATAAATGTTGTGAGCTTTTTCATTCGCTCGTTATGGCCTACTGTATATTGAGGCATCGCTTCTTTCCAGCGGCTTACAATTGTAAACTCTGGATCCTCTGTAATATCCATCGTCTTTCTTAAATCTTCTAGTACGAGCTGAACGAGTTCTTCTTCAGTTTGTTCTACAACCGCTTCATCACCAGCACGTCCAACGTAACAGCGAAGGAGTGTTTTTCCTTCTGGCGTTGTATGTGGCCATTTTTTATGCGTCCACGTACATGCTGTAATCGTGTAATCGCTATTTCGTGATACGACAAATCCTGTACCATTAATATCGCGCTTGATTGCGGACTTTTGGAAAGCAAGTGCGACATTCGCAACGGATGTGGATGGAATATTACGGAAGAAACGAAACTGCTTGTACTGAGCAAACATGGACGGCAATACTTTATGCGAAGTTGCCACTACGATGGCGTCCGCTTCTATTTCTTTTCCGTTACTAAGAGTAATCGTATAACCATCACCCTGTTTTGCAACTTTTTCAATGCGAGTTCCCTTTATTATCGTACCTTCATGCATCTTTGCTTCGAGAGATTCTACGATAGATTCTAAACCTGTTTTCACTGTTTGGAAGATTCCTTTTTTCGGTTCAGCTTTCTCTTCTTTCGGAACGAGCGTACGCATACCGAGTGAAATACTGCGATGTTTCTGCTCAATCTGATACATTTGCGGGAATGTTGACATTAAGCTCATTTCATCAATATCCCCTGCATAAATACCCGATAGTAATGGTTCTATTAAGTTTTCAACCACTTCGTTTCCGAGACGGTGTCTGAAAAATTGACCGAGTGATTGATCAGATACTGGCTTTGACCTCGGCATTAATAGATCAAAACCAGCTCTTAGTTTACCAATTGGGGAGAACAGCCCGGAAAATAGAAACGGCGTAATTTGCGTTGGAATTCCCATCATTGATCCATTCGGCATTTTATGTAACCGATTGTTTACGAGGATAAATGATTGACCGGCCTGATTATTTACAAGTTCATCGCCAAGACCTAATTCTTTCACTAATCTAGCTGCACTTTCTTTTCGTGCTAAGAAAGAATCTGGCCCACGTTCAATTGTAAATCCATCTTTTCGAACGGTTTGAATTTTCCCGCCAAGTTTACCCGATGCTTCTATAAGTAATGTATCGATCGGCAAGTTTTTTTCATGAATATTTTTTTGTAAGTTATACATTGCTGTTAATCCAGTGATGCCTCCGCCGACGATCACAACTTTTTTCCTCAAGCAGGCTCCCCCTTTCTTCTTACAGTACAGATTCTTTTTTCTTTAATACAACATCTGTTAAGCAATCAATAAATGCGTCTGATGCATTTGGCATTTCTGGACGATAATATTTCGCGCCAATTTCATCCGTTACAACTTTACACTCAAAGTCATTGTCATATAAAACTTCTAAATGTTCAGCAACAAATCCAACTGGTGCATATACGAATGAAGTATAACCGTGCTTTTCATTTAGTTCCCTCGTTAAATCTTGTACATCTGGACCAATCCAAGGATCTGGTGTGTTTCCTGCACTTTGCCAGCCTACTGCATAGTTTGCTACTTCAGCTCCGCGCGCGATATAATCAGCTGTTTCACTTAATTGATCTGGATATGGATCGCCCATTGCAATAATTTTCTCTGGTAAGCTATGTGCAGATACGATTAATACTGCTTTTTCACGCTCTGCATCTGACATACCGTTATATATACCTTTCACTGCATCAACCCAGTACTGGATGAATTTCGGCTCTTTATACCAGCTATCAATGCCGTGAATTGTTAAGTTTCCAAGTTTCTCAGCTTCTTCTTGTGCTCGTCCAACGTATGATTTCACGCTAAACGTAGAATAGTGAGGTGCAAGAACAAGTGCGATTGCATCTTGTATTCCGTCGTTATGCATATCTTTCACCGCATCTTCAATAAACGGTTCAATATGTTTTAAACCAAGATACATATGGTACTCTACTTCATCTTGTACTTCATTTAAACGCTGTTCTAACTTCTTAGCTTGCTCTAATGTAATAGTAGCTAAAGGAGAAATACCACCAATTGCACGGTAACGCTCTGTTAAATCTTCCAGCATTTCAGGACTTGGCTTTCTTCCTCTACGAATATGTGTATAGTAACGTTCAATATCTTCTTCTTTATATGGCGTTCCGTATGCCATTACAAGCAAACCAATTTTCTTTTTCATACAGCAATTCTCCTTTACTTCGCTAACTGCCCTTTAGAGTATTCATGAATAAATGTAGTTAAACGTTTTAATGTATCCGGATTTACTTCTGGGAATACACCGTGACCTAAGTTAAAGATATAACCCGGCTGTTTCATCCCTTGATCTAAAATACCTTTTACATGTTCTTCAATAACAGACCATGGTGCAAGTAAGAACGAAGGGTCCATATTTCCTTGTACCGCCTTATGAACGCCGCGTGCACGTGCTTCTTCGATCGGTAAGCGCCAATCTAAGCCAACTACATCAAGCGGTAAGTCGTGCCATTCATTTACTAAGTGTGCAGCTCCTACGCCATGCATAATCATCGGTACACCCATCGTGCGAACTTCTGCAAAAATACGCTCCATTGCTGGTTTAATAAATACGCGGTAATCTGCTACGTTTACTGTTCCAACCCAAGAATCGAAAATTTGAACTGCTTTTGCTCCTGCGTTAATTTGCGCTTTTAAATATGTAATAACCATATCTGCTAGCTTATCCATTAATGCGAACCAAGCTTTCGGCTCTGCATACATAAACGCTTTCGTATTATGGTAGTTACGAGATGGACCACCTTCAATCATATAGCTCGCTAATGTAAATGGAGCTCCTGAAAAACCGATTAACGGTACGTCTAACATTTCTGTCGTTAATAAACGAATTGTATCTAGTATGTACGGTACGTCATCTTCTGGATTGATTTCCCCTAGTTTTTCTACGTCTTGTAAAGAACGGATTGGGCTATCGATAACTGGGCCAATACCAGATTTAATTTCTACATCCACACCAATTGCAGGTAGTGGTGACATAATATCTTTATAAAGAATTGCTGCGTCTACGTTATATTGATCAACCGGCAATTTTGTAACGTAAGCACATAACTCTGGATTGTGTGTAATTTCAAATAAAGAATACTTTTCTTTAATCTTTCTATATTCCGGCTGTGAACGACCTGCTTGACGCATATACCATGCTGGTACATAATCGGTACGTTCCCCCCTACATGCTTTTAAAAATGTCTCATTTATAGTTCTTACCAAGACCCTTGCTCCCTTCCTTACCAATGCTTCGAATACGTTCGATATTTATCTTTTTTTACTATACAGCTTGTAAAAACAAAATGCATAATATTATGTACGTTGTTCATTAAATTGACACAAACATTCGTAAAAACGCTTACTATTTTCACAACATTCTTATTATAACACAGAGAAAAACTATGGTTTAGCTACTTTTGACTTTTCTCCTTCACGATTCGTTTGTGTATTATATGGTACAACGTAAAAGCTCGGTTTTGAAAATATGTTAACGAACTTTTCCTCATATTCCCCAGCGCCATTTACAGTGCTAACATGCGTATGAATTCCGTTCTCCACTCTATAGATTCGGTACATAATTCTGTTATCTGGAAGTGGCGTCCAGCTTAATTTTGCTTTAAATAAACCGAAAGGGCTAAATGATAGTTTCATTTTTACATCTTCAATTTTGCGCAGCCGAATCGGAGCGCCGATTGTTTCCACACCTTCAGGCTTCATAAACTTCTCTTTATGTTCTACATTAGCCTTCGTTAAAATTTTCTTGAACAATTTTGTCGCAGATGCACTTTCTCCTTGCAACTGATGCTCCTTATCCGTACGGTCATAACCAATCCAAACAGCGCCTACTAAGTTAGGTGTATAGCCGACGAACCACATATCTCTTGCTCCCTTATCGTCATTTGGCAATGAAGTTGTACCCGTTTTTCCAGCTAACGCACCGTTATATACACCAGCTCTCGCTGTCCCTTCCTTCACAACTCCTTCTAACATTTTCGTCATATACCATGCTGTCTGCTTCGAGAAGATTTTCGTCTCTACTTTTGGAGATTCCCCAATGACTGCACCGTGTCTATTTAATACTTTATCAATAACGTGCGGCTCAATAATATTTCCATTTGCTAAAAATGAACGATACATTTTTACAAGATCAAATGTTGAAACGCCATTTTTTAGTCCCCCAAGCGCTGTACTTAAACCAGCATCTGCAATATGGACATTTCCTTTTTCTAAATATTGCTTTCCTTCTTCTACCCCTAACTCATTTAATAAAGAAACTGCCGGTACGTTTGCCGACTCTAAAATTGCATCATACATCGTCATTTCTTTTGAATACTCATGATTATAATTTCGAGGTTCATACCCTTCAAAAGAATTTCTTTCATTTGTTAATAAAGAATACGGATTATACTTTTTCGTTTCTAGTGCTGGTGCATAAACGATAAGTGGTTTTAAAACAGATCCGGGCTGCCTTTTGGCAAAAACACGATTAAATCCTCTCGGGACGTACTTTCTTCCCCCAATCGCCGCTTTAATCCCTCCCGTACGATTATCCATTAATAAGAAAGCACCCTGCGCCCCTTCTTCTTTCCCAGGAAAATTCCTTGCATCTTGAAACTGGTTATATGCTACCTTTTGAATCTTTTCATCCATAGGTACGACAAACGTATATCCTCCGCGAAGTACTTCTTGATGAGACAACCCGTATAAACGAGCGGCTTCATCTATGACCATATCAATATACGGCATATATGCAAGCTCATTCTCATCTAAATTTTTATATAGAGCAATTGTCTTCCCTTGATAACGAACGCTTTCTTCTGCAGTCAAATAGCCTTGTTTATGCATAAGTGACAATACTAGATCGCGGCGTTCCTTACTCTTCTCTGCAGAATAGTACGGTGAATATCCGTTTGGTGACTTCGGAAGGCCTGCAAGCATTGCCCCTTCCTCTACTGTTAAATCCTCAACATTTTTATTAAAATACAACTTTGCTGCCGCTTGAATACCGTAAGCCCCATGACCAAAATAAATATGATTCATATACATTTCAAGAATTTGTTGCTTCGTATATTTTTGCTCTAATTGAAGAGAAATTGCGACTTCCTTCAATTTGCGCGTAAATGTTTTTTCACGAGTTAAAAAGACGTTTTTAGCGAGTT
Source organism: Bacillus sp. ok061 (assembly GCF_900108285.1). NCBI lineage: Bacteria > Bacillati > Bacillota > Bacilli > Caryophanales > Bacillaceae > Bacillus > Bacillus sp. ok061. The sequence continues at coordinate 324,893 of NZ_FNUW01000003.1, forward strand.
GCTGCGTAATGGTACTACCGCCCTCTACCTTCTCTCTAGCTAACGTATCTTTATAAAGAGCACGGAATATAGACGGATAATCAATCCCTTGATGCTCATAAAAACGAGAATCTTCCACCGCAACAAACGCCTGCTGCACATACTTCGGAATTTGCTCGATCGGTACGAGGTCTCTATTTTCTACGTATAATTTCGTAATTTCTTTCCCTTTCTGGTCAACGATACGTGATGAAGAGTGGAAAACGAGCTGCTTTTCATCCATCATATAGCCACCAGCTAACACGATAAGTTTATAGAGTACAATCGCTACTACGAACGTTGCGACGCCGCCTAATAAAGTCCACTTTACTTTCTTCATACATCGTCCTTCTTTCCAAATGATGGTACATTTATTATTTGAAAAAGAAGTATCTTTATGTATATAATCTTCGAAGTTTTTTAAGAGAGTTGATATAATAGAAACAAACTAGTAAGGGGGCATTAAAATGAAGGCTATTATTTCATACGAAACACCTCTAGAACAAGCACATTTCACTGCAAAAAATGATGAGAAAAATATGTTTTATAAAGAAAATACAGAAGAATCTGTAGAAGGTTCACTTCAGTATGACGTACTAGATGCTGTCGGCGAATTTAAAGGACAACCTGGCTATATCGTTTGTAACAACATTTCTGTAACAGACGAAGGTCGCCCTGTATTTGAAAACCGCTTTAAAAACCGCGCAGGCCTTATTGAAAACGAACCAGGATTCCAAGCAATCCGTGTTCTACGCCCATTAAGTAACGATACATATGTCATCTTAACGATGTGGGAAACAGAGCAAAACTTTAAAGATTGGACAGAATCACGTTCATTCGAAAACGCTCATAAAAAACGCCCCACGCAAGCAGAAGGACAACCTCAGGCTCAAGCGCATCCACATGCAGAACAGCAAAAGAGTATTTTCTCTCGTCCTTCTTTTGTGACTACTTTTGATGTGTTAGTTTAATTAAAAAGTGATACACCACTGACAGTACGTGAAATTATATTAACGATTTTTCGAATATATCTATCATATCTTTGAATATATCAACGATTTTTTCAATTTATCTATCACATCTTGAAATATATCAACGATTCGACTAAAGATATCGATTTAATGACAAAAAGGAAACACCATTACACACCGGTGTTTCCTTTTTCTTTGTACCAATTATATATACGAAGTGAATCTTTTTTTCTCATATGCTTTACTTCATAACCGCGCCCGGCTACCGCTACAAGAGTTGTACATAATTCATCTTTTCTTTGAAAATACGATTGATCATAACCTACTACTTGAACATGTCTTCTTCGCATTATTCCTGTATATTTCGAAAAATTACGATATACAACCGTTAGTTGATTTTCTCTTAATTCATAACCGCCACTTTTATATCTAGCATACGCAAGTAACGAAAACACGATAAATAACGGTAAAATAACAAACAACGCAATATATTGTTTAAAATATATACTCACGCTGGCAATTAGAACTGTGAGTATGATACTTATTAACCAGCCCATAATGAAATAACGACGCAACGCTGTTTTTGGTAAGTGAACGATCTCCGCTTCGATTTCATAAGGTAACTCTAAATATGTGAGCAGGTGCTGTACATCTTTTTTCTTCATAAATGGATGCAACATTACTTCGTTACTTGCTGCTCCAATACTTTGAATTGCTTCCACTTCAACAGCACAATAGCCAAACGGCTGGCGAAGCATACCTTCTTTTACAGTAATCGCTTGAATGCGGTGCAATTTTAAGACAAACTCTTTCTTTTCAAATAATCCTTGAACGATACGAATCTCTTCCCCTTTTCGCTCAATTTTAAAGTTTGCATATTTCAACACATATCCAGCCGTGGAAATAATCCACGAAATTGCCATTAAAATTAATGCAATTACAATTAGTTTATAAACACCGTTTCCCATCACATACGCTTCTACTTTACTTGTGAATCCTTCAGGAAGAACAAAATCAAACTTTGTGTAAAGAAGTACTAGTCCAGAGAACACTAGTCCGAACCGACCAGATGTAATCGCTGCGGCTAAAACCTCTTTCGCTGTTAACTGATAAACCGTCTTGCTTTCTTCCTCTTCTATTTCTTCTTTTACAGTAGTTTCTTTCTTATGTAATAAAGAGATTAAATGTTTTGCCTCGTCTTCTTTAATACCAGCCAACATCACTTCTGGTTCATTACCACCACCGGCTACTTCTATATTTAACTTCATAAGTCCGAGCATTTGATAAATGATGTTAGAAGACGTACTAATATTTTGTACACGCTCTTTATTTAAATAGCTTTCCTTCTTTACAAAAACACCGTGCTTTATATGTAAAATATTATTCTCAATCCAGTACACTTTAAAATACCATTTAATTGCTGAAAAAATAGCCATGATGAATAAAACAACCAGAAGGAAAAGATAAAATAAATACCAAGGTTCCACTTGTTCATCAGGTTTAAATAAAACAAGAATAATAAGTGGCAACAAACTCGCAACCCTAATACCTAACAATATCGTGATCGGATGTTGCCTCTTATACATCCTCATCACTCACGTTCGCAAGTTCTCCAATTTGTCTTTTCAGCTGTTCTGCTTCTCCTTTCGTTAAACCTGGGATACTATGAGAAGTTGCGGCTGTTGAAATGTGTAATTCTGCTAAATTATACTTTCTCATAATTGGCCCTTGCTCAATCGTTACGTGCTGCACACGGATCATCGGAATAAGTACGCGTTTTACAACGAACATTCCCTTTTGAATCTCAATCTCTTCTTCATTTAATCTGTAACTATAATAGCGCTGACGTAAATTTGGAAACACAAAATAATCAAGTGGAATAAATATAATGGCTCCTGTTACTAATAGTCCAAACAACCAGCCCCACCAGTTAAAGTTAATCATAAAAAAGAAATACGCAATTACGACTGTTAGTATAACTGCCGCCCCAATTAAAGCGTGAATCCTCCACACTTTCAGCATATTAGAATGAATCTCCCTTTCTAACGGCTGCATCTCATCACTCCAATTCTATGAATTTATTACTTATATATTATCAAAAAATAAGGTTTTATATACAATTTTGTAAATTTATAGTCAAATAAAAATAGTTGAATCAAAAGCATGTTAAAAAACATACCTCAGTTTTTAAAATTACATATTATAAATATGAATTATATTGAAACAAATAAACCCTGCATGATTCATGCAAGGTTTATCGTTTTATACACAATATATTTCATTATTGTTGAGATATACTAGCATCGCTTTCAATTCGCTTTTCTTTTTGGCTCAGTTTTTTATCTTTAGATTTTTTTAATGTTAAAGTCATGCCAATAAAAATAAAAAGAATTCCTGTTATTTGCATTAAAGTTGGACGGAATCCAGTAAGTACAGTATCTAATAATATTGCCACTGCCGGATCTAAAAAAACTAATATTGAGATTGTTTTTGTAGATAAATGGCGTAAACTATCAAAAAACAGATAATACACTATCCCTGTGTGAATAAAACCAGTAGCTATAATATATGTCCAATTACTTTGAGTGAGGCCACTAAAAGCATCTAAATCTATAAATGGTATTAAAAGAAATATCCCCAAGAATGTTTGTAAAAATGTCATTGCATACGCACTCATTTTATTAATCCCTTTACCAAATAAAGTTGTAAATGCATAAAAGAGAGCTGCAAGAAATCCCCATATCATACCTGAAGACATTAATGAACCGAAAGAGAAGCTTCCATCGATACCAGCAATTAATAAAGCTCCTGCAAAACACACAATTATTGAAATAATAGATATTAATGTTAATTTTTCTTTAAAGACGATACTTCCAATTAACAGTACAATTACTGGTGCAAGATGATAAACTGAGATAGCAATTGTAACTGACATATTTTCAAAGGCTTTAAATAAGAAAACCCAATTAAATACTAAGAAAAAGCCACATATTAAAACTTGAATAACTTCTTTTCGTTCCCATTTATCTTGTTTATATTGCCCTGTAAGCAACCAGCATACACTTAAAAATATTGTCGCAAAAATACACCTTACAAACACTAATTCAAACGAAGGTAAGTTTGTTTGAACCGAAAAAAATCCAACTGATCCAAAGATAACCATTGATGCTATCATCTTTAAAGCCGGTACCGTTTTCTCTTGCTTAAAACTTTTTTGAAGCAAATTAATCCCCCTCCAATAAAAAATCGGTTTATAGTGAGAAAAACACCAGCCTTAAAAAAGGACAGGTGCTTTTCCTCAAAAACACTCAATTACAAGTTTTTCCCAGCGGTCCAACCACCATCAATTACAAAATTAGAACCAGTAATAAAGCGGGCCTGATCAGAAATCAAGTACTCAATACATGAAACAATATCCTGCGGCAACCCCCAAGTATCTAAAGATTGATTACTTTTTATCATAGACATCAAGGCTTTATTACTAAAGTATTCTTCTGTAAGTTCAGTTCTAATAACACCGGGAGAAATACTATTTACTCTTATATTTTGCTTCCCAAATTCCATAGCCATCTGTTTAGTCAATCCGATTAAGGCATGCTTTGATGCCACATAAGCAGCTCGCTCTGGTTCAGCCATTAATCCAGAAACCGATGCTATATTCACAATACAACCTTTTATTTTTGATTCACACCATCGCTTCGCTACTTCCCTAGAAAGGATAAATGGGGCTACTAAATTTACATCAATTACTTTTTTAAACATATCATCGGATAAATTTAAAACGGGTGTTATCTCTCGAATACCAGCAGCATTTATTAATATATCAGGAGAAAGGTTTTCTAAATCTAATTGAGTAAAAAGATTATGAATCGCTTCGCTATTACTTAAATCAATTTGCACTACTTTCAAAGGCATGTCTGTTTTCATATAATCTATTAAATTATTATTATTAATATCAAGCGCTATTACATGAAAGGATTTTTCTAAAAAGTATTTTATACAAGCATGACCTATACCACTATTGGCTCCAGAAATCATAATTATTTTATTCTCTCTCATTTTGTCTCCTTATAAGAAAATGTTACTAATAAAATATCACGAAAAGCCTCAGTACTACATTCTGTTCCAAGTGGCGTTACGGCATGGAAAACCTTTTGTCCAAATACTAAAGTTTCTAAAGGCTCCTTCAAACTTATAAACTGATTAATTTCCCTTGGAGAATTGGCTATTAAATTATCTCCGCCAATAGCTGTATTACTTAAATTCATAAGGTGTAAAAACACTACTGGTTCATCATCTTTATGTAACCAAATAGGTGAACTAAAAGATGGTCTTTCTTTAGTAGCTTTATATCTTACTTGATGTAAACCTATAATTAAATCTTTACTTGTATCTATTATATTTGTTTTAAATGCAAATTCAGTATCGAAACGCACGATATTTTGAATTAAAGGATTATATAAAAAACTATCATTTATGCTATGGAACTGTCTAACTTTACCGCCATCATCATAGTTATATTCTTTAGATTGGAAGTAATCATTACTATTATCTAAAATATAATCTGGTGAATCAACATACTTTATATACCTTGAATAAGATCTAGCACGGCATTCACCGTACGCATCATCTTCCAAATTATAATAATCTAACTGTGCTTGTGTTAATAAACGATGATTCTCTTCCTCTTGTAAAAAGATTTCATTTGAGATTTCAAGGAATCCTTTAGATTCAAATTCATGTACCTTTTCTTCTATGCTAAAGCCACTCATTTTACTAAGAACAAACGTCATTATAAAAACCTCCACACTATTGTATTTTTCTTTCTCACCCTATGTTAGAAATGCAATACGTAACCGAGATTCTTGCTTAATAAAATTAAAAATTATGATATTCAATTAATACACCAAATGAACTATATGTAATCCATTAAAACTATTTCTTAAGCAATATTATATATCCTTTTGATTATTTTTTCTAATTATCTGAAGATTTATCAATATTAGTCTTAATATTCTAAATTAAAGAAATGTATTTTTTGGAAAGAGAAAACTGCGAGTATTGCAATTATTTATGTATATAACTTTTTTTAAAATTATATTTTAAATATAGCTAGTTTTTTATAAATTTTTTGATATAATTACATACGGGAAACGGGAAGAATTTTGTCTTCCCATGTGTTTTTATTTGCATCTAGTTCTTTTGCTAGATGCTTTTTTTTATGCTAAAAAAGGTATCCTCAAATACTTTGAGGATACCTTTTCACTTTTATTATCTCTGCTGTTTTCTACCTAATACGAATAATCCAAAACTCATCATTACAAGAAGTGCTCCCATATATGGTTCCACAGGCATTTTCTGCCCTGTCTTCGGTAATTCTTTTTCCGGTTTTTCTGAATTCGGTGTTCCAGGTTTCTCTGGATTTGGTGTTCCAGGTTTTTCTGGATTCGGTGTTCCAGGTTTTTCTGGATTCGGTGTTCCAGGTTTTTCTGGATTCGGTGTTCCAGGCTTTTCTGGATCTGGTGTTCCAGGTTTTTCTGGATCTGGTGTTCCAGGTTTCTCTGGATCTGGTGTTCCAGGTTTTTCTGGATCTGGTTTTTCTGGACCTGGTGGTGCTAAATGATTCAATTTGTTTAATACTTCTAATTGAACTGCATTTATCATTCCATTTGTAATTTCAAATGGAATTGGATTAGTTAATTTTTCATATCCTTTTGGTGCTTCTACTTCTACTAGTGTGTAGTTACCTACAGATAGATCTGCGATTTTTGCCTTTCCATCTTTATCTGTTGTTACTTTCACTACTACTTTGCCCGCTTCATCATGAACTTCAAACACAGCTCCTGATAAGACTTCCTTGCTTTCAGCAGCCATTTTTGTAATCTCCACTGAACCTTTGTCTAACTGTTCATTCTCTACTTTCAATGATAAAACTTTCGTCATACCTTTTTTAATTTCGAATGATACTGGTTCCGTTAACTTTTTGTAACCTGGTAAGCTCTTCGTCTCTACTAATTTGTATTTTCCTACTGATAGATCTGAAATGTTTGCTTTTCCATCTTTATCTGTCGTTACTTCTGTTACTACTTTGCCTTGCTCATCTTGTACTTCGAAGACTACGCCTTCTAATACTTTTTGGCTATCTTTATCTACTTTTGTAATTTCTACATTTCCTACATCCACTAATTCATTTTCTACAGTCAATTGTAATGCTGTAACTCTACCTTTTTCAATTTCGAATGAAACTGGCTTTTCTAGTGGCTTGTATCCTGTCGGTGTTTCTACTTCTACTAACTCATACTTTCCAATAGATAAATCTGAAACGTTTGCTTTTCCTTCTTTATCCGTTGTTACTTTTGCAACTACTTTTCCTTTTGAGTCACGTACTTCAAATACAACATTTTCTAATGGAGCTTTACTGTCTTTATCTATTTTTGTGATTTCTACATTCCCCGTATCTACCATTTCATTTTCTACAGTGAACGTTAAAGATTTTGTCATACCTTTTGTAATTTCAAATGGTACAGGCTTTTCTAATTTTTTGTAGCCTGGTAAACTCTCTACTTCTACTAGCTTGTACTTTCCTACTGATAAATCTGAAACTGTTGCTTTTCCAGCTTTATCTGTCGTTACTTTCGTTACTACCTTGCCTTTGTCGTCTTGAACTTCAAAGACTACACCTGCTAACGGTGCCTTATTATCTTTATCTATTTTTGTAATTTCTACATTTCCCTTATCTACCATTTCATTTTCTATTTTTAATGATAGAACTTCTGTCATTCCTTTTTTGATTTCAAACGATACTGGTTCTGTTAATTGTTTGTAACCTGGTAAGCTTTCTTTCTCTACTAATTTGTACTTTCCTACAGATAAGTCTGAGATTTTTGCTTTACCATTTTTATCTGTTTTTACTTCCGTTACTACTTTGCCTTGCTCATCTTGTACTTCGAAGACTACGCCTTCTAATACTTTTTGACTATCTTTATCTACTTTTGTGATTTCTACTGAACCTTTGTCTAACTGTTCATTCTCTACTTTTAATGATAAGACTTCTGTCATACCCTTTTTAATTTCGAATGATACTGGCTCTGTTAACTTTTTGTAGCCTGGTAAACTCTCTACTTCTACTAGTTTGTAATTCCCTACAGATAGACCTGAAATTGTCGCTTTTCCTTCTTTATCTGTTTTTACTTTCGCTACTACTTTTCCTTTTTCATCTTGCACTTCGAATGTTACGCCTTCTAATGCCTTCTGGCTGTCTTTGTCCACTTTTGTAATATCTACTGAACCTTTATCTAACTGTTCATTCTCTACTTTTAATGATAAAACTTCTGTCATACCTTTTTTAATTTCAAACGATACTGGTTTTGCTAATTTTTTATATCCTGGTAAGCTTTCTACCTCTACTAGCTTATATTTTCCTACTGATAACTCTGAAACGTTTGCTTTTCCATCTTTATCTGTCGTTACTT